>JAXLTM010000032.1:0-34399 GCA_046330055.1 Bacteroidia bacterium
GAAGTTCCTGCGACAAGAAATGTAGTATCAGTAAACGAGGTAATAGCATTTCCAATATCCACTGCACCTCCGCCAATTGTCCGGGACCAGATGTGGTTACCCATTGAATCGGTTCGTACCAGATAAATTGAATTGCTTCCTGCACCATAACCATTTGTCGTTCCAACAATCATTAATCCGTGATCACTTAACAAAGTGAGATCGCGAAATTCTTCATTGTTTACTCCTCCAAACGTGCGGATCAATGTGCTGTCAGTGGTAGATGCAAAAATGTTCACAGGACAAATTAGTACTAAAAAAGCTGTAACCCTGAAGAATGATTGTGTTATGCCGGACATGTGAAATGCTTTATGAAATCAAAGATATTAAATAGTAAGTAGTAATTGGTAAGTAGTAAGTAGAAAACGGAAGTTAGAAATTTGAGCTTCGAAATAAGCAACTAACGGATTGATTTCCTGTTTCGATTCGATTAATCCTTACATAGCACCATTTACTACTTACTACTTACTACTTACTACTTACTAATTTCTACTCATGCCTTAACGCCTCAATCGGATCCAGCTTCGAAGCTTAGGAAGCAGGGTAGTAGCCGGAGATAATTCCAACAAAAAAGCAGAGTGAAAGGCCGAGAATAATCCAGTTCCATGGAATGAAAAAGCTGGAATTGAGTGCGGCTCCTAAAAGATTGCCGGCCAGAATTCCTAAAATGACGCCGGTGACGCCGCCGAGCTGACAAATCAAAACAGCTTCAGTTAAAAACTGTGTGCGGATCACTGCAGGTGTTGCGCCCAGTGCTTTTCGTATACCGATTTCACGGGTTCTCTCTGTAACGGATACCAGCATGATGTTCATCAAACCAATGGCTGCTCCAAGCAGCGTTATGAAGGCAATAATCGTAGCGAGGTACTTCACGAAGTCGAGCTGCCCGATGAAAATCCGGGCAATCGTATCACTCTTGAAAATCTCAAATGTTTCGTCTTCTCCAACTCTGACCTGACGAATGGTTCGCAACAATCCCGTGGCTTCGCTTATAGCTGCGTCCATCATCTTCATATCCGAAACGCTTACATTGATGCTGTACGACATTCCTTCGCGATTGTAATTTTGCTTTACATTGAAAAGCGGAATAATAGCCGTCCGGTCGCCGCCAAATCCCATTGCCTGACCTTTCTCTGCCAGCGTCCCAATTACACGGTATTTTTTACTGCCGATGGAAATAATTTTATCCAAAGGATCAGTGCTGGGAAACAATTTGTCTTCTACATCTTTTCCAATCAAGACGACATTGTCTCCATACTGTAATTCATGTGTAGAAAAATTCCTTCCACGATCAATGGAGTAACCGGCAGTGGTCAGATAATTTTCATTACCTCCAACGACATTGATATTCGGATTGGTCTTTTTATCGTTCCAGCTTATTGTGGATGCATGCGTAGCAAATGTGCTGAGTGAAACTGTCGCCGGAAATTTATATTCCTCCATAAAACGAACGGCCTGATAATAGTCGATCGGTTTGTATCGCTTCGCTCTGCGACCCTGACTGCCGATGCGAATATTCATTCCACGGTTTTGGATCGTGAATGAATTCGCGCCCATGCTTGTAAAATTCGAACTGATCGTATTCGTGATGGCATCAATAGCCGTGAGAATACTTACCAGCGCCATAATACCTATGGCTATAATTAAAGCAGTAAGAATAGTACGCAATAACTGACTGCGTATGCTCTGGGAGGCAACTTTAAAATTCTCTGAAATGTCCATAAATAGCGTGGTGAAAGTAGTAAACGACTTGGAATTTTAGCGAAAAATCGCAGTTAAACAGTGTTAAATTGGACATTATTTAGTTGGCATGACCGCTAAGCGAATTTCTTCCGGCACGTCGGAAATGCCAGCCTCATCTGTCCTTTCGCAATTCCCCTTCAGAATGGTGTTTTTCGAACTATATTTCCTACCTTTACAACTCTGCAAAACAAAAAGAAAAGAAAATGAAAAAAGTAATCGCCCTGCTTTCAATCGTTGCCTTCCTGGCAGTAAATGTTTCAGCTCAGACAACAACTGCTCCTGCTGAAAAGAAAACTGAAACTTTAGTAAAAGAACCGGCTTCTCATTCATGCTGCGCAAAACCAAATGCTGCCTGCTGCAAGAATAACAAAGATGCTAAATCATGTACTGCTGAACAAAAAGCATCTTGCGAAAAAGCATCTAAATCATGCTCTCCGACTGAATCAAAAAAAGACGATAAGAAGTAAGAATGAAATTCAGAATTCAGAATTCAGAATTCTGAATCAAAGCTTTAACAGCATATCAGCCTGAATTCAAGAAATTGAATTCGGGCCTTTTTTATTAATTCTGAGTTCTGAATTCTGAATTCAGAATCAGTTTCAAACTTTTAACTTTAGTTGAGATTTAATTAAACCTCTGTAATCGGGCCTTTTAAAAATTCAGAATTCAGAATTCAGAATTCAGAATTAATCCTCCCACCTCAAATATCCTTGAATCCTTACACTCCATTCAAATCACTTTAGAGATTCAGAATTCAGAATTCAGAATTTTGAATTCTGGTTTCTGGCTTTACAATATCCCCCTCAACTCATCCAGCGACTCAATCTCATAAGTTGGTTTTGCCTCATGAATTATTTTTGCCGGATTGAAAAAAACGGCATCCCATCCTGAATCCATTGCGCCGATAACATCTACTTCGAGTCCGTCGCCAATCATCAGACATTCTGATGGTGTAGCACCGGCACGATTGGAAGAGTATTCGAAAATTCTTGGATCAGGCTTTCTGAATCCTGTATGTTCGCTGATGACAATCTCGGAAAAATACTTCGTCAGATCCGATGCTTCGAGCTTTATGTGTTGCGCTTCTTCAAAACCATTGGTGATGATATGAAGGATGTATTTCTTCTGCAAATAGGAAAGTACATCGTGTGCATGAGGAAAAAGATGATTGCGCACAGGAGCCAAACGAAGATATTCGTCGGGAAGTTCTTTTGGCGAAAGTTCGGCATCAAGTCCCATGTCCCAGAAGGTAAATTCAAATCGTTTGTCCCTGAGTGTGGCTTTATCAATTTTCCCCAGTCGATATTGCTCCCACATCATTGCATTTCTTTCTTTGTAGGTATGATGAAAGACTTCGAATGAAGGAACACCCAGCGACGACAAATCATATTTTTCGTACAACTCCTGAAGAGTTTCGTGTGAATTGCGGTCAAAATCCCAGAGCGTATTGTCGAGATCGAAAAAAATGTGTCGATATTTCATCAGCGAATGATCTCGTGTAAAGTTCTGACGTGTGATAACTGAAAGAAGGTGGTAATGATCAGTGACCAACAGGTAATACTGATAAACATGTAGAAGAAAATCTTCTTCTTATTTTTTTCAAGCCGTGTCATGAAGAAGGTGCCCAACGGGATGGAAAATAAAACCGGCGTCAGCGCAGCCAGTCCCATCAATCCGTATTTTTTCCAGATGCGCACTATCTTTCTCGTGCGGGGAGAGAAAATCTTTTTCTGCGGAACCATACTCTCCACATATTGGTAATGTATCTCCAGCAATTCGGGGGTATCAGCTACGGGTGGAGAAAACATGGCATTGCGCCTGCGCTTTCTCTTAAAAATTGCATCACGAATTCGTTCGTATACTAATATGAGCCAGTCGCTCACGTGCATGAAAATGGTTACGCCAATCATGCCTCCCATGATTGCATAGATATTCGTTTCAAGCCATGTGAAATCATAGGTCTCGTTCAAGTAAGCGAACGATGGCCCAAAGGCGAATTTCACGCTACTGATGAGAATCAGTGTGAGGATTTTCAAAAACTCTTCCACGATCTCTGAAAATTTGTCTGATGTAAATGCTAATTAAAGCTTGGTTCCAAAAGCGAGATCCCCCGCATCACCTAATCCCGGAACAATGTAGGATTGCGCCGTCAACTCTTCATCGATTGCTGATGCCCAGATAGTGACATTTTCGGGCAGATTGCGCTTCACATATTCCACTCCCTGCGTACTGGCCAAAGCGCATACAATGTGTGTGTGCGATGGCATGCCGCGGTCAAGAAGCGCTTTGTAGGTCATGACAATGGAAGATCCCGTTGCCAGCATGGGATCACATAAAATCAGGACCCGGTTGTCGAGCGACGGACTGCCTACGTATTCCAGCTTGATGTCGAAGGAGCCGTCTTTGTGATGTTTACGATAAGCGCTGATAAAAGCATTGTCTGCCCAGTCAAAATAATTCAATAAACCGTAGTGTAGCGGAAGTCCTGCACGAAGAATCGTACCGATAATCGGATGTTCTGAAAGTACAGGTACGTTCGAAATTCCAAGTGGTGTAGTAACTTCCTTTACTTCATATTTTAAAGTCTTGCTGATTTCATAGGCAAAAATCTCACCCAGACGCTCCAGGTTTTTGCGGAAGCGCATTCGGTCACCCTGAATATTGACATCCCTTAATTCGGAAACAAATTGATTGACGATGGAATTGGTGAGACTGAGATTGTGAACCATAAGGTGGTTTATTTTAACCGGCGGATCAACGCAGGTAAATTGTTTTTTCTGATTTGTAAATATACAATTTCCTTTGAACCAAACCCGCGATAATAACGTGCTAAATCTTCGTCCATCGATCCTTCAAAATCCAAAACTGCATTCCCGCGACCTGCGTTTTTGCAGATCGTATCATCGATAATCATACTCATCGCTCCGAGTTCTTTCGCCTGAGTATTTGTCGCAGAGAATAGAAATATCAGAGAATGAAGCGATTGTAAGAAAACGGCACCGGCAATCAATTCGCCTTTATCATTTCTGACTGAAGGCATTGATATTCTTCCCTTTTTTTGAGCTTCATTGATCAACAATTTCAGACAGTCATAATCGCTTTCTTTCAGATTGGTTCCTTCCTTGCCCCGGTTTGATTTGAAGAGCGTAATCAACTCTTCAATAGTGGCATTGTCAACAATTTCAACTTCTGCTTTCGATGCTTTCTTCAGATTTCTCCGAAGATTTTCCGAATAGTTTTTTCGCAATGCATCGATGCCGTCTGATAAGGATAGATGATAGGTTCGCTTCTTGAAAATTTCAAAACCGGAAATATTGTCAACAGTATTCGAAGTGTTCATCTGAATCTCCACTAATTTGAATTGGGTTGGAATATTGAGAAGGAAATCTTGTATTACTTGCTGCGAAATATTTTTTCCGAAAATTCCTCCTTGTTGCGTGAATGCCGGTTGATACAAATAAGAAAAACCAAATTTCTTTCTCGCTGTAAGCGGAAAAACAAAATCATAATCGCCTGCAATCAATGCTTGCCATCCCGGACAAACAATGTCAAGGTACCATGTCTCTGCATACACCATTCCGTTTTCGGATTGTGATACAGTACGGTCCCAGCGCACTTTGTCGATTTCGGAATTTTTCAGATAGCGGATGTCCATCTTACCGGCTTGCAATTTTTACAATCTCTTCGTACACATCTTTCCAACCTTGCCATGGTTCCATTTCGCTGATGGATTCATTGTGCCAAAGTGTGGTGAATGTGCCGTTCACTGCTTTCACTTCTTTGATGAGCGGACCAACATAACTCAATACTTCTGCAGGTTTAATCTTCATGTAGTGTCTAAGCGTTGCATCCATGACAACGAACGGATGTATTCTCAGCCGGGTTGATGTGTCTCTGTCGAGGTCGTAAAAATTAAATGACGAACAAATGCCGGCACGAAAACCAATTTCTCCGGCGAAACCCATAGTATAATCGTCGGTGATGTCACAGTCGATGAGGTTGCGATAGGTAGCAGGAAAAGAAAGTCGAAGAAAATGTTGCCGACTTCGCGTAATATCTCTGCGGATAATTTTCCGGAGCCGGTTCTGTTCAACTTTTACTCTCGATGGATTTTCATTCGAAGCATAGCTTGGATGAATTCCAACCGCACAGTAATCTGCAATGGTCTTGATCAGGTTCTGAAAGTTCTTTCTGTTGGCAGAAACGTTCTTGTCGTTTTCTCCATAATTGCCAAGAAGAAAAAAGTAGATCGCTTCAATGTTGTACTTCTTTTGAATGTTGAACAGGTGATCAAAGGTGTCATAGGGATCCGGTTTGCGGTCGAGAATGACACTGATTCGCTCTGCAATTCTTTTTAAATCTCCTCTGAAAAGTGATCGCGACATTGCTCCCACAGTTCTGAGAAATCCTTTTTCACGATAGGCCCATACATTGTCAACATCAATAGTCGAAACATATTTGTATGAACTCCTGCGGAATTCAAGCGAAGGATAAGCATCCTGCAAAATTTCTTTGAGCTTCTTTGCGTAGATATTTACAACGGGCTTATGCAGAAAGCCTTTTTGAAATGCAAGACTCTGCGAAGCTTCGAAGCGGTGGTGACTGTCTGCTGTGAAAGGCAAATATTCTTCATACCTGCTCACCATGTAGAATGATGCTGCAAATGGATCGAAGGGAAGAATGTATTTCGGATGCGTTGCAAAAAATGCTTTCGTGTCGTTCCAGTCAAAAACGGATAAGTCCTGTGGCCTTATCTTTTTTTCAAACAACAAACGTGTAGCAAAAAGAAACAACTCATCGCCAAATGATTTCTCGCTGTAATTCAGCTTTGGTCCGGTATGAAAAATAAAACGCTCGGAATCTGTTGTAATCTCGTATTCAAGACCAATGAGCTCGCCAATCATCAACTCAATGATGTAGCGTAAACGGGCAGTCGAAGTGGTGGAATAAATTAACAGCAAAGCGTTGCGAATCGTTATTGAACGAAGATAAATCTATTCCATTTTATCTCCATCATCTTTTTCGGCGAATTTATAACAATCCTTCGTCGGCAAAACTGTAGAAACCGCCTTGTGTTACGATGAGATGATCCAGGACCATTATTTCAAGAACCTTCCCGGCTTCAAAGAGGTTTTTTGTCAGCTGTATATCGGACTGACTGGGCTGCAGATTTCCTGAAGGGTGATTGTGACACAAAATGATAGACACAGCCTTCTGATCCAATGCCGCCTTAAAAATGATTCTCGGATCTGCCACCGTCCCGCTCATTCCTCCGGTGCTGATCTGTTGTTTATTGAGTACAAGATTAGCTCTGTTCAGAAACAAAACCCAGAATTCCTCGTGTAGTAAATCGCCCAGGAGTGGCTGAAAAATTTCTGCAGCATCAGAACTGGAAGTGATCTTCTGCTTTTGCCCGTCAGGCGAATCCCTTCTCCTTTTCCCTAATTCCAGCGCTGCTAAAATCGTAATCGCTTTTGTTTGTCCGATACCGCGAAAGCGTGTGAGTTCACTGGCATTCATCCGGCTGAGTTTGTAAAGGTTATTTTCATTCTCTTTCAGGATGCGGCGCGACAATTCCACTGCTGTTTCATCCGAATTGCCGGAGCTGATCAATATGGCCAGCAGTTCTGCATCGCTCAGTGTATGTTTTCCTTTGAGAAGAAATTTTTCCCTCGGGCGGTCTTCTTCTGCCCAGGATTTAATGCTTAATCGTCGGTGCTGCATGGGAAATAGATAAGACTGCAAGGTCGCAACACCCATTCACAATTGCATCCAATAAATGAGGAGAAATTGGGGCAAAAAAAAAGAGCCCCGCAGAGCTCTTTTTTCATAATAAATGAAAACCGATTACTTTAAATGATTTGCATGAACTGCAAGCTCACTCTTAAGGTTCGCAGCCTTGTTCTTGTGAATGATATTTTTCTTGGCAAGACGATCAAGCATAGAAGCCAGTTTCGGAAGTGAAGCCAATGCATCTTTCTTAGAAGTTACTTCACGGAAGTTTTTAATCGCATTACGCAGAGTTTTCGCCTGGTAACGGTTACGTACTTTCTTGGTTTCGCTGTTACGGATACGCTTTTGTGCCGACTTATGATTTGCCATTTTATTGTCTTTCTTTTAATCCGGATTTTTCCGGCCCTCGAATTTGGGGATGCAAATATACAAACTCAGCGGGATTATCCAAGGATTTTTTTCTAAAATAATATCTCGCCGGATAGATGAATAGCTCTGGAAAACAGCAACTTATCTTATTCGGGCTTTTCTCTAAACGGCTTCCCACCGTAAATTATTACTACTTTTATGGCCTTCGGTTTATGCAAAATCTCTCTAAAAACACCATCATAGGCGTCATCGGCGCCGGCACCATGGGCGCCGGAATTGCTCAGGTTGCAGCCTCCAACGGACATCAGGTCGTCCTCTGTGAAACCAATGCGAAAGTCATTGAAAAGGCAAAAAGCAACATTGCCGGGACGTATCAGAAATTGGTAGAAAAGGGAAAGGTTTCCGCTTCCGATGCGTCAGAAATCCAAAAACGGATTCATTATGCAATGAGCATTGAAACGGTGAAGGACTGCGGACTGATCATTGAAGCAATCATTGAGGATTTATCAGTCAAGAAAGCATTGTTTAGTGACCTGGAAGAGATTGTTTCTTCCGATTGCATTCTGGCAACGAATACTTCGTCCTTGTCAGTTACATCAATTGCTGCTGCTTGCAAAAAATCGGCGAGAGTAATCGGACTGCATTTTTTCAATCCGGCACCTTTGATGCCGTTGGTTGAAATTATTCCATCTGTTCAAACGGATGCTGCATTAGCCGGCGCCTTGCGCGAATTAATGCTCGCCTGGAAAAAGACTCCTGTTATTGCCCGCGATACACCCGGATTTATCGTGAATCGTCTGGCCCGCTCTTACTATGGTGAATCAATTCGTATTTATGAAGAGAGTTGGGAAGGCGTAGAAAGAAATGAGAATGGCTTACAGACGATTGATCAGGCTTTGAAATCTGCCGGTTTCAAAATGGGGCCATTCGAATTGATGGACATGATCGGCAATGACATTAATTACACTGTCACCGAAACTGTATGGAAACAAATGTTCCACGATAGTCGCTACAAACCATCACTCACACAAAAGCGTTTGTTTGAAGCAGGACGATTCGGAAGAAAATCAGGAATCGGATATTATAATTATTCTGAAGGAGCATCGAACGGTGTTGCATCCGTTGACCCTACGCTGCAGGAAAAAATATTTTCACGAGTAATTGCCATGCTCATCAACGAAGCTGTTGATGCATTTTATCTTGGCATTGCAACACGTGAGGATCTTGATCAGGCAATGATGAAAGGTGTGAATTATCCAAAGGGTCTGTTGCAATGGTGTGATGAAATCGGCGCACAGAAGATTCTGAGTACTCTTGAATCCTTGTATGCAGATTATCTGGAAGAGAGATATCGTCCATCTGTTTTATTACGTAAGATGGCGTCATCAGGAAAGAAATTCTATAACTAATAATCAGAAAGTATGGCATCGGCCGCGGATTTTAAAAAAGTAATTGATGATGGTTTTGCCTTTTCAGGAGACAGTATTCTTCTGGGAACGGCTATGTATAATAAAGAAGCAGTGGAGAAAACTCCGGTAAAAATTCCACTCGCCATGGTGAATCGCCATGGCCTGATCGCAGGTGCAACAGGGCCCGGAAAGACAAAAACGATCCAGCATCTTGCAGAAGCTCTCTCGGAAAAGGGGGTGAGCGTTCTGCTCATGGATATCAAAGGCGACCTTAGCGGTATCGCCAAACCGGGAACGGAGAATCCAAAAATCACAGAACGTATTGCAAAGATCGGCGCAGACTGGAAACCAAAGCAGTTTCCAATTGAATTGATGTCGATCTCGAATGAAAAAGGATTACGATTGCGCGCTACCGTTTCTGAATTTGGTCCGGTATTGCTTTCCAAAATTCTTGAGCTGAATGAAAATCAGCAGGGCGCTGTTACCATCGTCTTTAAATTTTGCGATGATCACAAAATGCCACTGCTCGACATCAAAGATTTTCGCGAGGCATTACGGTATGTGACGAATGAAGGGAAGGATCAAATAAAGGAATATGGTTCGATCACGCCGGCTACAGCAGGAGTGATCATGCGAAAACTTCTTGAACTGGAACAACAGGGTGGAGATAAATTTTTCGGTGAGAAATCATTCGATGTTCAGGACTTACTCAGAAAAGATTCCAATGGAGCCGGATTTATAAATGTGATTCGTTTGTGCGATATGCAGGATAAACCAAAGCTCTTCTCAACCTTCATGCTTTGCCTGCTTGCTGAGGTCTATGCTACATTTCCTGAATTAGGAGATCGTGCTCAACCCAAACTGGCCATCTTCATCGACGAAGCGCATCTTATTTTCCGAGATGCCACAAAAGCGTTGATGGATCAGATGGAAACAGTCATCAAACTCATTCGCTCCAAAGGTGTCGGAATCTATTTCTGCACTCAGGTGCCATCAGATATTCCGGATGAAATTCTGAGTCAGCTTGGCTCGAAGTTTCAGCATGCCATGCGCGCCTTTACGGCGAAGGACCGTCAGAGCATAAAATTAGTTGCACAAAATTATCCGGAGACGGATTTCTATAAAACAGAAGACCTCCTCACTGAACTGGGAATCGGCGAAGCACTCGTTTCTGTTCTCAATGAAAAGGGCGCTCCGGCTCCGCTTGCTCATACCTTGCTTTATCCACCTGCGACACGAATGGATGTATTGACAACGGATGAACAGGATGCTATTGTGAGCTCTTCAAAAATTGCCGCTTCTTACAATGAAGTAATTGATCGTAATAGTGCATACGAAATGCTCACAAAAAAAATAACGCCCGTAGCTACAGAAGAAGATGATTCAGGCAGCAAACCTGCAGGTCGTGCATCTAAAACAGTGACTAAAGAGGAAGGCGGATTGGATATTGCAGGCACAATCGCAGCCGTTAGTAAAAATCCAATTGTAAAACAGGTTGCCAGAGAAGTATCGCGCGGATTACTTGGAATGTTATTCGGTAAATCAAGATAAGTATGTCTGAAAAAAGTCTCGCTGAAAAAGTCGTCAGCAAAATGTATGATCATGACTGGTTCAGCCAGTGGCTCGGAATTGAACGAGTGCTCGTTGAACCCGGACATTGTATTCTGAAAATGACAATCAGAAAGGAAATGCTCAACGGCTTTGCAATTGCTCACGGCGGCATTACCTATTCACTGGCAGATTCGGCGCTGGCTTTTGCTTCGAACGGACATGGAAGAAAATCAGTCAGTGTGGAAACAAGCATTTCACATACACACCCGTTGCGCGAACACGACGAAATTATTGCAGAAGCTGAAGAAGTATCGCTCTCTGAAAAAATAGGAATCTATCATATCAAAGTAACAAAAAAATCAGGTGAAGTAGTAGCGCTGTTCAAAGGAACAGTTTACCGTACTTCGCGAAACTGGGAAGTCTAATTATGAAATCAGCATATATCACAGATTACATCCGGACACCGATTGGAAATTTCGGAGGAAGTCTGGCAACGGTAAGAACAGACGATCTTGCCGTCATCGTTTTAAAGGAATTGATTAAACGAAATCCCGGAGTTGACTTTACAAAAGTCGCCGATGTAATTCTTGGCTGTGCCAATCAGGCGGGAGAAGATAACAGAAACGTTGCCCGTATGGCTTCGCTCATGGCTGGCCTGCCTATCAATGTTCCCGGAGAAACTGTCAATCGTTTGTGTGCCTCAGGCATGTCGGCTGCAATCAATGCTGCGAGAATTATCATGACAGGCGACGGTGATCTGGCTATTGCAGGTGGTGTGGAAAACATGACGCGTGGACCTTGGGTGATTTCAAAAACTTCAACTGCATTCGGAAGAGATGCACAGATGTTTGATTCAAGTTTCGGTTGGAGATTTATCAATCCTAAAATGAAAGAACAGTTCGGTGTTGATGCCATGGGCGAAACGGCAGAAAATCTTGCCGACCGTGATACCATCAGTCGTGCTGATCAGGATCAGTTTTCATTTCTGTCACAACAAAAAGCAAAGGCTGCACGCGATCGCGGCAGGTTTGCGAAAGAAATAGTAGCGGTAGAAATTCCTCAGAAAAAGGGCGACCCGAAAGTATTTAACATCGATGAATTCATGAAGCCGGATTCAACAGTAGAAGGACTCGGTAAACTGAAACCTTCGTTTCGTAAAGACGGTACGGTGACTGCAGGAAATGCTTCCGGGTTGAACGATGGAGCAGCTGCACTTTTGATTGCATCTGAAACTGCAATCAAAGATTATTCACTGAAGCCTCTGGCAAGAATTGTTTCTTCAGCAGTAGTAGGAGTAGAGCCACGCATCATGGGCATCGGCCCTGTGGAAGCTTCTAATTCAGCTTTGCGAAAAGCAGGATTAACATGGGATCAGATTGATGTGATCGAATTGAACGAAGCTTTTGCAGCACAATCTTTAGCATGCATCCGTTCATGGGGACTGAAAGATAATGATCCACGCATCAATCCGAATGGAGGTGCAATCGCACTTGGGCATCCGCTTGGAATGAGCGGGTCGAGAATTCTTGGATCTGCAGCTCTGGAATTGCATGAAAAAAATAAGCGCTTTGCACTTGCTACCATGTGTATAGGAGTTGGTCAGGGCTATGCAGTTGTAATTGAAAAAGTCTGATCTCCGATGGCGAATATTTTTGAATTCAACGGATACAAACCTGTCATAGATGAAAGTGCATTCATTCATCCGAATGCAACAGTGACCGGAAATGTCATCATCGGAAAGAATGTATACATTGGCCCCGGTGCTGCCTTGCGTGGCGACTGGGGAGAAATCATCATCAGCGACGGATGTAATGTGCAGGAGAATTGCACCATTCATATGTTTCCCGGAACAACTGTTTTGCTGAAGAAAGATGCACATGTTGGTCACGGTGCCATCATTCATGGCGGAACTATCGGTGAAAACGTATTGATCGGAATGAATGCCGTAATCATGGACAATGCCGTGATTGGCGATCATTCCATTGTAGGTGCACTTTGTTTTGTGCCGGATGGAATGATTGTTCCTGAAAGAAAAATTGTGGTCGGCAATCCTGCGAAGATTGTGAAAGATGTCAGTGATGAGATGATCGAATGGAAATCGAAGGGCACTGCTTTATATCAATCCTTGCCTGAAGAAATGCGAAAGACATTCAAAGCCTGCGAACCGCTTCGTGAAATTCCGAAGGACCGCCCGAAGCAGCAGGATATTTACAAGACCTGGAAAAAAACCTAACGATGTGCGGAAGATATGTAGTGGTGAGTAGTGTTGAAGTCATTGAAAAGCGATTCAATGTAACCGTTCCGGAATTGCCGTTGAATGTTCTGCCTAACTACAATCTCGGACCGGGAATGATTGCTCCGGTGATTACCAATGAAAATCCATCGCAACTCAGCTTCTTTCAATTCGGTTTAACTCCCGTTTGGGCAAAGAAGAAAATGTATCTCTTTAATGCACGAGCCGAAGGCGACGGAAACCCTACGGATGATCCAAATTACACGGGAGGGAAAGGCATCATTTCCAAACCATCTTTTAAAAGAGCAATCCGTTCACAACGCTGTCTGGTCATTGCCGATGCTTTTTATGAAGGACCCAAGACAGAAGGATTAAGCAAACCCTATCTGGCCTACCTTCGCAATCATCAGCGACCATTTGCTTTTGCCGGCATTTGGGAAAAGTGGAAGAACCCCGAAACCGAAGCCATCACTTATTCATTCGCCATTATCACCACCGTAGCCAATGAACTGATGCAGAAAATCGGCCATCATCGTTCACCTGTTATTTTGCACCGGCACGATGAATCACGCTGGCTGAAATCAGAACATCTCACCGACATCACTCAATTGCTCGAACCTTTTCCTGCTGATGAAATGAATGCTTACCCGGTAAACCCTGCTGTTAAAAATCCGCGGGTAAACGAAAAGTCACTTCTCGATCCTGTCGGAGAAAGAGTGCTCACGGAAACCGAAACGATTGTGAAAACAGAGATTAAACTGCAAGGGATGGGGGAGGGGAAGCGGAAGAAGTTTTAAATTCAGAATTCAGAATTTAAAACTTACTCTACTTTATTAGCCAGATCATGCAACTGCCTCGATGCTTTCATTCCGCAGGATTTTAGAAAAGTTTCATTCAGATCGAAAGTCATTTTGTTTTGCCTGGTCTGAAGATTTATGTGAGAGCCTTGCGGGAGTTTGCTCTCTTCGGTGATGATTAATGTGGGAGAGTTTTTAAATTTTTCCTGAATCTGTTTGAGATATTCAGATTTCTTATTTGACACGTAAAGAATGTTTGAGACCGGAATATCTGCGATTTCATCAGCTTCAGTAATAATTATTTTTTTGCCATTGAGATTTTGATCCTTTAGCATCGTCATCAATTTACCTGCCAGCTGATAATTGCCAAAAACGGTAATAGTAAATTTATCAGTCGACACTCCTGCAGGCCATTCAATGTGTTTACTGAAAGTGTAAATGAAAAGTGCCTTCAGTGTGGCTTCATCCTGCGGCTTTTCTTCCTGTGCAATAATCGGCTGCACGGGAGTCAGACTGAAGCAAATCAGCAGGAAGAGCAAAATGTTTCTTTTTATCGTCATCCGAAAAGGCCCCACTTCTGCGAGTGAAATTAAGGTAGGTAACACTGATTGCTGTTGATTTCTATTCCGAATGATCACAAGTCGATTCAAGAATGAAACCCTGACAGATTTCGAAAAGTGCAAAAAAAGAAGGAGTAATTCCCGAAAGCGCTGAATTAATTATTAACCAAATGAAGTGGCTACTTTCCGGACACCATTAATGAAAGACGCCTCCCTTTTTGGGGAGGCGCAGGTAAAAAATCGTGGATTTATTTTTACCTGGATTTCACTACCTGTATCATCTTACGCTTATCTCCTGCCGTGATCTCAATGAAATACGTTCCTGCTGCGAGATTTTCCCCTGCAATCTGACTGCCCGCTGTTATCTTCTGATGCGAAATTTCCCTGCCGGATATGTCAAAGATTCTGAATTCGGCCGAACGTTCACAGAAAATCGTAAATGCATCGTTGAACGGATTCGGGAATACAAATACTCCGATGTTTTCGTCAGACAAGTGGCTCAGTCCCTGACATGGATCGAATGTAATGTTGATGGTGTCACGTGCCGCACAACCATAGTTGTTTTGTACAACAACACTTACCGTTTTTACACCATAACCGGTGCCGCTGCTGTCGACTGAAATACTGCTGCCTGTCGCACCTGTTGACCAATTTACCGATGAGAAACCACTTCCTGCACTAAGCTGAATTGTCGCATCCGCGCAGGCAAGTGAATCCGGACCAAGGTTAACTGCCGGCGACGGATTTACCGTCATGATTGCACTGGCAGTACCTGAACATCCATTGGAATTTGTATAGGTGTAGGTGAGATTATAGAAACCTTGTCCGACTGATGTATTGAATTGCGTACCCGATGCTCCATTGCCTGCGTATGTTCCGCCCGTCGGCGATCCGCCTGTGAGTGTTACCATTCCGCTATTTGCACAAGAGGCCGGGAATGACGATTGAGCCACCGTAGGATTTGTATTCACAAATACCATTGAATTGGCAGAATTAGAGCAGTTGTGACTATCGGTATAAGTATAGGTAATCGAAAATGCACCCGTACCTGATACGGATGGATTGAACGTGTTAGCGCTTACGCCTGTTCCTGAGTAAACTCCGCCTGAAGGCGAACCTTGTGTCAAAGTAAGAGGCGTTCCGTTTTGACATTGAGATGGAATTGCGCTCAGCGTTACCGTAGGTGCCGTGTTCACTGTTATGTTTGTTGTCGCACTTGCCGTACACTGATGATTATCGGTAAAGGAGTAAGTAATTGCTGAACTTCCCCCGCTCACTGAAGACGGAGTAAATGTAGTTCCGCTGACTCCTTGTCCGTTGTAAGTTCCGCCTGATGGCGTTCCTCCCGATAAAATAATTGGTGAAGAATTGCTGCACATCGGCTGATACGTTCCTGCACTGACTGTCGGAAGTGCATACACCGTCATTACCGCTGCTGCAGTACCCGAACAACCATTTGCATCGGTCAATGAATATGTAATCGTGTTGTTACCTGCAGTCGCCGGAGTAAATACGCCTGCGTTGACATTGCTGCCTGAATAACTGCCGCCTGCAGGGCTTCCGCCCGTGAGAGTTACAGGCGAAGAATTCTGACAAACAGCAGCAGGGGCAATGAAGCTCACTGCCGGTGCTGCATTCACCGTGATTGAATTACTTGCCGAACCGGAACACCCGTTCGCTGAGGTATATGAATAGTTAATTGTAAAGGTACCGGCTCCACTCGTCGCAGGATTGAAAGTATTTCCGCTCACACCCGTACCTGAATACGTTCCTCCTGACGGTGAGCCATTGGTTAGTGTAATCGCTGTTGCACCGCTGCAAAGCGCATTCATTGAGCTCAACGTAACAGTTGGAGTAGTATTTACGGTAATTGAACTTACTGAAGTGTTTGTACAATTATTTGCATCTGTGTAAGTGTAGGTCAGATTTGATGTTCCTGATCCGGCTGCAAGAGGATCGAATGTTGTTCCGGTGACTCCATTGCCACTAAATGTTCCGCCCGACGGACTTGCCGTAAGCGTAATGGCAGATTGTGCCGAACAAATAGAAGATGGTGTGGTGAAAGTTACTGTCGGAAGAGCATTCACCTGAATAGTTGTATTTGCACTGCCCTGACAACCATTTGCACCGGTGTAACTATAAGTGATGGTTTTGCTACCTGCACCTGCTGCTGACGGAGTGAAAATACCACCGCTGACTCCCGAACCTGAATAGGTTCCTCCGGCAGGGCTACCATTTGTAAGTGTAATTGGCGATCCATTTGTACAGACTGCAGAAAGACTGCTGATTGTAACGGTCGGACTTGCATTCACCACAATGGCTGATGTATCGGATGCAGAGCAGCCCGATGAGTTCGTATAAGTATAGGTGAGAATATAGGTCCCGGCAGAGAGTGAAGCAGGATTGAAAATTCCACCGCTTACTCCTGTACCGGAATATGTACCACCTGCAGGACTGCCCCCGGAAAGAGTTACGTTTCCAACACTGCTGCAAACTGTTCCAAGATTTGAGAAAGTAACAGTTGGCGTAGTTCCGACCGTTATATTGATGGTAGAAGTTGATGAACAACCCTGTCCATTCGTTGCCGTCACAGTGTAGGTGGTTGCAGAAGCAGGCGAAGCTGTTACGACGGAATCAGTGGTAGACGATAATCCGGTCGACGGCGTCCAAGAATATGTACTGGCTTGTGAAGCATGAATTGTTGCTGCACCGCCATTGCAAATTGCAGTCTGGTCTGCAGTGAGAGATAACTGAAATGGAGTTACTGTGGTGCTGAATGAAGCTGCACCTGATGTAAGATAATTTGATGCGAAGCCTACTCCATTATATTCTACAATTCTGAAATAGTATGTAACTCCGGCTGATAATCCTGATAACGTAACCGAAGAACCGGCACCGTCATAGACGACAAAATTTCCAAGACCCAAATCGCTTCCGCTGCCGAATACAGAGGATGCTGTGTAATAATTTCCATCAACAGGCAGCATACTTACAGGTGCGCCTGCTGAAGCAATGATGATACGTCTTGTTCCATCGCCCGGAGTCATTGAAAGTTGCAGGTCTGTACAACCTGAAATTTGAGAGCTTACTCCTGTGGTGCTGACCGTCGGTTGTGTTGCCAGAGGAGGGGCCATTTTTCCAACATAAAAATCTGCCAGTGAATAGCCCTGTAATATTGAAGTTCCGAATGATGCTGT
The DNA here is from genome assembly GCA_046330055.1 of Bacteroidia bacterium. Classification (GTDB taxonomy): domain Bacteria; phylum Bacteroidota; class Bacteroidia; order AKYH767-A; family 2013-40CM-41-45; genus JADKIH01. Next base: position 17,632 of record JAXLTM010000032.1, read on the forward strand.
GTCATTGAAGAAACCGGTAGTGTAAATATTTCCGAGGGCATCATATGTAACAGCCTGTCCGGCATCTCGCTGATTTCCTCCGCCCGGACGTGCCCACAATTCATTTCCTGAAGGATCATACGCTGCAATAAATACATCGCGATTTCCTGCAGCTCCAACATAGATAGATCCGAAATTTCCGTGGTCGTCGATCTGACCGGTAACATAAAGTTGATTTTTGAGAGTATCAAATACACAGGCATACGCCATATCTTCATAGGGTCCGCCTGCCTGTTTTGCCCAGACTACGTTACCATTCGGGTCATACTTTATTACAATCACATCTGCTGAACCAAGACTTGTGAAACTATTGCTTCCAATAGTTGTCTGGTCTTTGAAATATCCGGCGATGTATACATTTCCTGATTGGTCAACAGTAATAGCATTTCCCCGGGTAGTGTCACAGCATGCTCCGGCGCCGCGTACCCATTTGAAATTACCGCTGACATCGTATTTTGCAACAAACAAACTATTTGTGCCTGTAGATGTAATCGTATTTCCATTTAAAGTGGCGCTCGTTGTAAATGTGCCGGTAATGTAAACATTGCCCTGTCCGTCAAGCACAATTCCTCTGCCGCGATCTTCTTTTGTGCCCCCTCCTTTTTTAGCCCATTGAATCACACCGCTGGAATTTGTTTTCGCAATGAAAACATCATTACTGCTCGAACTGCTGGTGAGATTCACGCTTCCGAAATTTCCGTTCGAGCTGAAGTATCCTGTGATGTAACAATCACCATTCGTGTCAACAGCAATTGCTTTTCCTTTGTCATCGCTGCTTCCACCAAAATGTTGTGCCCACAAATAATTTCCTGCATTGTCGAATTTGGAAAGGAAGATGTCATTCGAACCATAAACTGTGATTGAATCTCCCGCACTAAATCCTGCAGTGTATTCAAATTCACCGATAGTGTAGATGTTTCGGTTTTGATCCAACCCGATTCCCCAGCCAACGTCGCCGCTGACACCTCCTGCATGCCTGGCCCAGATTAATTGCCCTGCGGAATTGTATTTTGCATGCAAGATATCATGCTTTCCATTACTTGTTAAGTGTATTCCGTTATCGAATAGGGCCGTGTATTCAATTTGTCCGGTAACATATACGTTAGCGGAGTCATCAATAACAATTGCGTTACCATATTCAAAACCTTCGGAACTTCCCTGATGTGCCCATTTCCAGGACTGTGCATCAGCCTTGAGGGCGATTCCTAAAATAAAAAGCGAGGAATAAATCCCCCTGATTAGAGAAAATAGTGGTGTTTTCACGTTGGTGCGTTTTGCACTAAAAAAGCCCAAAGTGAAGATTAATTGCAGCTCAAATGAAGGTGCCCCTTACAGTAATTTAAAAGTGTAAGAAATCTGAGGAGATTTTCTGTTGAAAATTGCTTCAATAAAATGAATTGCCGGAATCTAACGGGATCAATTCTGAACTACCATCTTTCTGAATTCTGAATTGCCTGTTTTTAAAAAATGAGTTTTGAAAATATATACACCATTTTGAAGCATTTCTGAATCAAACAAAATGTCGTTTTCTGCTTCTTCGGAAAAAATTTTCTTACCATCTAAAGAGAAAATTTCAAGAAGAAATTTGTCTTGCACTGATGTATTAATCACAACTGTCCCCGAAACAGGATTCTGACAAGTGAAGCCGAATCCGTTTTCAACCCGCGGAATTGAATTTGGTATTTGTGTCACCAGTGTATTCAGAGTTGAATTCGTTAATTGCTGCGGATAACTTCCCATGAAAATATTCGCCCTGTTCACAACCTGAACGGATTCAGGTGTACCGATTCCTGCAATACATTTATACTCAATCATAGCATGACTGTTTGCTTCATCAACCAAAGCCGGAGTTAAGGAAATACTATCTGAATAAACTCTAAGACGATTGTTGCCCTCAAGCTGAACCTGTGCAGGAAAACTTGAAAAGACCATGTGGAACTGATCAGGATCAAAAAAATAACTTAGCGTATCGTATACTTGAATTGTATCGATGGTGGTACTGTTGGTATTACTCATAAAAATTTTGTAATCCAGGGTATCATACATGTAGGTGAAATGATGCACTTCTGTTGTGTCGCCGGTGGGATTGACCAATTTCTTCGCCGTAAAGATTTCGTCCGTAATATTGAAGTGTATGGAGTCTTGTATGATGTGTGAGAAAATTCCATTGTCATCGTAGACGGAATCAATAGCAACAATTTCTGCCGTATCTGCAAGTGAATCTGCCTGTAGTGAAAAGGTGTTAAAGATTGAATGGAACGGAGTCAATGAATAATTCCATTTCAAAATATTTCCTGTGGTAATACCGGGCGTTATGGTCGAGCTAATAAATGAGAGTGAACTGTCAGTGATAATCGTTAATACACCTGATTGATTGTTATTTGAGGTTCCGGTAATCTGCCAGTAAGAATTTGAAATCTGATTGTGTACGAAATGTTCATTGTTCACATTTAAATTGTGTGATGGCGAAGTGGAAGGTGGAGTGTACAAGCCAAAGTCAGTGCCCGTAATTTGGTCCGGCGGAAAGGTATAACTGTAAGTGCTTTGCCCGGTTGTTAAAGTGTATCCCGCCGGTATATCAACACTGATGTTGAATGTGCCATTATTGATAAAAGCTTCGTACTTGCCGGAAGTATCTGTGATAAGAGTGTTCTGCCAGGGTAGAGTCCGCACTATATGATTGGCAAGTCCGGGTTCTCCGGTGTCGAAGACTCCGTTTTGGTTGGCGTCAAAAAATACATGTCCACTCAATCTGTTTTCATAGATTGTGAATGGTTGTTGGGTGATGTAATAATCATTATCAAAATTATAGGTGTATTGCCCGGCCGGAACATATGGTGGTATGTTGAAGGTTACGGCAACGGAATCAGCAAAACCCAGATATGGAGTGTGTACATAATAATAGACACTGGAAGATTGTATAACGAAATTTCCTTTTTGCAACCAGAAATCGTAGAACCCGGTTACTCCGCAACTGACGGTGATCATTCCATTCGAGATGGTAGTTACAAGTTCACCACGATAAGCAAAGTTCGGATGGATTGCCGACGCAGTTCTGAATAAAAGCAGGAAAAGCAAAAGTAGTTTTAATCTCATAAAAAATGTTTGAACAAAGGTATTGAAATGTCGATACCTCAACCGTGATTTTGGTCGCCTTGCCTATTCAATAGGTCAATCTTCTCCGGCTGTGGGCAGGGGTGGGAGAAGATTGGAAAGCCATATGAATATAGATACTAGTAAGATAGAACTTCTTTGATTTTTTCAGTCACCTTATCCGCATTCGGAATCATCGTGAATTCAAGAGTGGAATTCAATGGAATTGCCGGAAGGTTTTCTGAACCGATGACCTGAACAGGTGCGTCCAGCGATTGAAAGCATTCCTTTGAAATGCGCCCGGCGATGCTTTGAGCGAAACTGTTGCCGACAGGCTCTTCGGTAACGATCAAACACCGATTGTGTTTTCTCACTGCTGCGAAAATTGCTGCTTCGTCTAACGGCATGATGGTACGAAGATCCAGAATTTCAACTTTCCCCGGGAAGTTTTTTGCTGCGGCTTTTGCCCAGTAAACACCCATACCGTAAGTAATCACGGCTAAACTTGGTTCTTTACCTGTATCAGCACTCAAAACTGTACGCGCTTTTCCGAAAGGAATGATGTAGTTTTCGTCGGGCTCAATAGTTTTGGCATCTTCAGTGCCTTTGATCTTTGACCAGTACAATCCTTTGTGTTCAAGAATTACACAAGGATTCGGATCATAGTAAGCAGATTTCAATAAGCCTTTCAAATCGGCTCCGGTTGATGGATAGGCGATTTTTATTCCGCGAATATTTGACAACACACTCTCTACACTCGAAGAGTGGAAGGGTCCGCCACTTCCATAGGCGCCAATAGGCACACGTATGATACAACTTGCCGGCCATTTACCATTACTCAGATAATAAGAGCGACTTACTTCTGTGAAAAGCTGATTCAATCCCGGCCAGATGTAATCGGCAAATTGTACTTCTACAATCGGCTTCAATCCCGTCGCACTCATACCAACTGTACTGCCGATTATAAATGCTTCCTGAATCGGTGTATTGAAAACGCGGTCGTCTCCGAATTTCTGCGCCAGCGTCGCCGCTTCTCTGAATACTCCGCCTAGACGTGCACCCACATCCTGTCCGTATAACAAACACTCTTTGTGTTTGCTCATCAACTCCTGAACAGCGAAGAGTGCGCAATCAACCATGACAGTTTTTTCTTTACCCTTCGGTTCGCGTTCACCTTTTTCTTCAGTAACCGGAGTAGGAGCGTAATCGAAATTAAAAAGATCTTCAGGTCGAGGGTCTTCTGCTTTTTGTGCTTTTTCAAAATCAGAACGAACAGTGAGCATGGCACGATCAAACATCGTGTTCAATTCGCTTTCCGTAAAGCCGTTTTCCAAAAGATACTTTTTGAATTTCGGAAAAGGATCACGCTTTGCTGATTCTTCCAGATCATGACGGTACCACTCACGACGAACACCACTGGTGTGATGTCCGAGCAGAGGAACTTTCGCATGAATCATGAACGGTCGACGTTCCTTGCGAATCAATGCAAGAACTTCCTGTACTGTATTGTATGATGTAATAAAATCTGTTCCGTCAATAGAACGTACTTCCATGCCGGGAAACCCTTTTGCATATTCCGGTGCATCCATCGCACGGATTTCCTTTGCATTCGCTGAAATATCCCACTCATTATCCTGAATGAAATAAAGAATCGGCATTTGCTTCAGCACAGCCATTTGGAAAGCCTCTGAAACTTCTCCTTCCGTTACCGAACCATCACCGAGTGAACAAACAACCACACTTTTTTCTGCTTTGGAATCTACAAGACCTTGTTTCTCTTTGTACTGAACTCCCATGGCCACACCGGTGGTCGGAATAGCTTGCATACCTGTAGCAGATGACTGATGAGGAATCTTAGGCATGTCAGGACGATTCAAACTCGGATGACAATAGTAAGTCCTTCCTCCTGAAAACGGATCATCGCGCTTAGCCAGTAATTGCAACATCAATTCATACGGCTTCATTCCAATGGAAAGCAGAATGCTGTCGTCTCGATAATAGGCTGATAAAAAATCCTCAGGTTTTAACTGCATGCCAAGTGCAATCTGAATGGCTTCATGGCCACGCGATGTTGCATGCACATACTTTTGAGTGATCTGAGATTTTTCTTCGTAAAGATCCGACATGGCGCGAGCTGTACACATGAGCTCAAATGCCTTTGTCAATGTTGCCTTGTCGAGCGATTTTTTTGCCTTCCCGGCAGTTTCCGTAAGCATCTTGCGAAGCTACGTGATTTCACAGAATAGCACAATGAGAAGAGTGCATTTCCCCTGTCTGTAATCGGGTGATTATTCGCCGAAAAACGAAGCGAACTTCTTTGTAAAAAATAAAATTAAAGACCTAAAATTCAGTACATTAGAATTAAAAATCTATCTTCTTTCTCCTACGGTAAAGCCTGCCGCTTTCTGCCTTTCCGCCCAGAGCAAGCCATACTACCGTGTCAGCGCCCTGTTCAACGCTAAGCGGTGCCGAACTGCCACCCATATCTGTCTTGACCCATCCCGGATCAACTGCATAGACTCCAATGCCGGAAGATGCGAGTTCATTCGCTGCCATAATAGTCAGTGCATTGAGCATCACCTTTGATAAACGATAGGAGAGATAGGAAGAATTCAATTCATCCAACACTGACATTCCGGTAGAGAGATTGATGATTCTCCCTGTTTTTGATTTCAACAAAAGAGGAGTGAAGACCTTGATCATCTTAAAAACACTCAATGCATTCGTCGAAATTACTTTTTCCAATTCATCTGATGATAACGTAGAAAAACCTGAATAGCTTCCAATAATGCCTGCATTGTTCACCAACACATCTACCTTCCCTTTAATAGCAGAAATTCTCTCTGCAGCTATTCGTATCTGTTGCTCATCACAAACATCAACCTGAATGGCCATGCTGTTGTTCAGCTCCGGATCAATTTCCTCCTGCGCCTGCTTCACCTTCGCCAAATCCCTCCCCGTCATAAAAACATAAAACCCCTGCTTCACTAACTGCCTGGAAATTTCCTTACCAATTCCTTTGTTGGAGCCTGTAATAAGGGCGATAGACATGTTGGGTGGCGGTTACTGGTTTATTGGTTGAAATTAAATTCTGAATTCTGAATTCTGAATTTTGGAATTTGGAATATGGATTTTGGATTAAGGGCTTTTAATTATTAATTCTTGATTTTGAATTTGGTATTCTTTATTCTAAATTCTGTTCTATCGATTTTCAATTCATAATTCAGAATATTAGATATCGCCTTTGAAGTTCTCATTTCAGAATTCAGAATTCAGAATTCAGAATTTAGGTTTCTGGCTTCTGGCTTCTGGCTTCTGGCTTTTAGCTTAGAAGTATCACCCAATCCCCTCCTTCAACCTCTCCGCATTCTCCGCTACCTGTAATGCATCAATCATTTCTGCAATATCACCGTCGATGAAGGTTTGAAGATTGTACATGGTAAGTCCGATGCGGTGATCGGTGATCCGGCTTTGAGGATAATTGTACGTTCTGATTTTTGCAGAACGGTCTCCGGTCGATACCATCGTCTTGCGTTTCTTTGAACGCTCTTCCATGCGTTTTTTGTATTCCACTTCGTAAATACGTGAACGAAGTACAGACAATGCTTTTTCGTAATTCTTGATCTGCGATTTTTCATCCTGACATTGCGCTACAATGCCTGTAGGAATGTGCGTTAGACGAACGGCTGAGTACGTTGTATTGACCGACTGTCCGCCCGGACCGCTTGAACAAAACAAGTCCTTACGAATGTCATTCGCTTTGATTTCCACATCAAATTCATCTGCTTCTGGCAAGACCACTACGGTTGCCGCTGAAGTGTGCACGCGTCCTTGTGTTTCCGTCTGCGGAACACGCTGAACCCGATGAACGCCGCTTTCGTATTTCATAATGCCATAAGCTCCATCGCCATTGACATTGAAAATAATTTCCTTGTAACCGCCTGATGATCCATCGGCATAATCCACAATTTCGATTTTAAATCCGCGGCGTTCGCAGAACTTTGCATACATCCGGTACAATTCACCGGCGAAGAGTGATGCTTCGTCACCGCCCGTTCCCGCGCGGATTTCCATGATGGCATTCTTGCGGTCTTCAGGATCTGCAGGAATGAGAAGCAATTTGATCTCTTCTTCTAATTTTTCATTCACGCCCACTAATTCATCGAGCTCTGATTTTGCCATCTCACGAAACTCTTCGTCTTTCTCATTGGCTACCACTTTTCGTGCGTGCTCGAGATTGCTTTGTACGTTTTTATATTGATCAGATTTCTCAACGATGACTTGTAATTCTTTGTACTCACGATTCAATTGTGCAAATCGTTTCATATCCGACATTGCATCGGGTGAACTCAATTCACGTTCAACTTCGAGAAACCGATCTTTAATAGCGTCTAACTTTTCTAATAGCATAATAAATTCCTGCCTTCTTTTTAATATGTAAATTCTCCGAATTCACTTCGGATAGTAACTTTTGTTCCGTTCATCTTCTCAACACGACCGATAATTTTTGCATCTACATTGAAGCCTGCTGAAATAGCGATGAGCTTTTCTGCAACTTCTTTTCTGCAATAAATTTCTAAACGATGTCCCATGTTGAAGACCTGATACATTTCTTTCCAATCAGTTCCGCTTTCTTCCTGTATCATTTTGAAAAGCGGAGGTAATTCAAATAAATTATCTTTAATGATGTGAAGATTCTTTGCAAAGTGATTCACCTTCGTTTGCCCGCCGCCGCTGCAATGTATAATAGCATGTACGTCATCGCGCATTTCGGTGAGGATGCGTTTCACGATCGGTGCATAGGTGCGGGTAGGAGAGAGGACTAATTTTCCGGCAGTGATCTTTTCATTCACCGGATTTCCCTGATGGTCTTTGTAGCTGACATTAATCAAATCTGTGAGCGACTTGCCTCCACAATAAACAACGGATAAGTCGAGCGAGGGGTCAAAAGTCTCCGGGTATTTTTCGGCCACACCTTTTCCGAAGACGTCATGTCGCGCAGAAGTAAGCCCGTTACTTCCCATTCCTCCATTGTATTCATCTTCATAGCTTGCTTTTCCTGATGAAGAAAATCCGACAATAACATCGCCGTCTGCAATTTTTCCTGTAGTAATTACTTCGTCTCGCCTCATTCTGCAAACTACAGTTGAATCAACAATCACCGTTCTTACCAGATCTCCGACATCGGCAGTTTCCCCGCCTGTGAGATGAATATTCACTCCGTGTTTGCGTAATGTTTCCAGGACTTCTTCTGTTCCGTTAATCAGCGCTGAAATCACTTCTGCGGGAATCAGTTTTTTATTCCTGCCAATGGTCGATGAAAGAAGAATGTTATCGGTGGCACCCACACACAGAAGGTCGTCGGTATTCATGATCACGGCATCCTGAGAAATTCCTTTCCAGACTGAAATATCGCCTGTTTCTTTCCAGTATGCATAGGCCAAAGAGCTCTTGGTTCCTGCACCATCAGCATGCATGACGATGCAATGTGCTTCGCTGCCCGAAAGTGTATCCGGTACAACCTTGCAAAATGCATCGGGAAAAAGTCCTTTGTCGAGATTTTTGATCGCGGCATGAACGTCTTCTTTCGTTGCAGAAACGCCTCTGGATGTATAATTTCCCTCGATGGCCATGGGGTGAATTTGACTGCAAAAGTACGCACTTTTCTCTGCTGAAAAGCCTTCTAAAACAGAGAATTTCGAAGGTGCAAAGCAAAAAAAATCCCGCCGAAGCGGGATTTGAGGTTTTTATTGTGCTATCCGGATTCGCTTGCCCGGACGGAACGTGTCGTCGTCGATTCCTTTATTTAACTTCTTCAGATCAGCGGCTTTTTTACCGAGACGTTTTGCCAGTGCATTCCAGCTGTCGTCTGTCTTTTCAAGGGTTACGAACTTCTTGTCGTATTCCGTATAATCACCGCCCGGAGTTACTTTCAATTCCATGCCGGTGAAGATTAACTCTCCTTTGAGAGCGTTCAATGTTTTGAGATCTTTTACAGTAATGCTATATGCTTTTGCAATACTTGTGTAAGTGTCTTTTGGTTTGACGGTGTAAATTTCACCCGGACCTGCAGGTTCAACAGGTGCTGTTGCTTCTTTTGCTTCTACCTTCGTGGCCTTGCTTGCATCCTCTACCGCTTTCGGAGCTGCAGATGAATCCACTATTGTGGCAGCAGGTGTTTCCAGGTTTACATTGTCAATCGCTGATTGTCCCTTCACATAGTTTGTGCGAAGAACTTTGAATTCAGTACGACGATTCAACTGGTGAGCTTCTTCTTTCAGTTTTGTTGTAGAAAGTTTATTGATGAATTCGTCATTCAAGACATCACCTTTCTTAAAGCTACCCATGTCTTTGTCAAGTTCACGTGGATGTGTAGCTGCATATCCTTTGAATGTCAAACGCTCTGCCGGAATACCATGCTGAATGAGATATTTTACAACTGATTCGGCACGATGCGTAGAGAGTGTATCGTTCGTCATCGGAATCGGACGAGAGTCGGTGTGTGAACCGATCTCAATTACGATTGTCGGGTTGTCATTCAGAATCTGAATCAGACCATCCAATGCTTTCTTTGACTCAGGGCGAAGATCCCATTTTGCAAGATCATAATACACTTCAGGAAGTTCGATGGCACGAAGAGTTGAACGTAACGCAAAGTCAAAGTCACCGATGAAGTCTTTTGATTGCTCCAGACCAACAGTGGAAACTTCAATGTATTTATTCAGGTAATTCGGCATCGTCGCAGAAAGGCGATACGAAGTCTCAGGTTTGAGATCGAATTTGTATGCACCTGTTTTGTCGGTCTTGATGGAAACTGCTTCGCCATGACTGTCGAACAATTCAACCGTTGCACCTTCAACATTTGCCTTTGTATCGGCATCGAATACTCGTCCGCTTACAGTGAACAGAAGCGGCGGAAGATTCCATGAATAGATATCGTCGCTGCCCTTTCCGCCATCACGGTCAGAACTCAGGTAACCGCGATCGCGGTTCTGATCTTCAATTACAACATAGGCGAAATCATCGTAGGATGTGTTCACCGGATATTTAAGATTTTCTGCATCACCGAATGTACCGTTCGATACTTTCGAAGCAAAGATGTCGAGACCACCCATTCCAACGTGTCCTTTAGATGCGAAGTAAAGGATGCTGTCGCCGGAAATATATGGGAACATTTCGTCGAGTTCAGTATTTACTTTGGGACCGCAATTTGTCACATTCACCCATGCTTTGTTTTTCTTGTCATACTTTGCATACCAGATGTCTTTGCCACCTTCACCGCCCGGCATATCAGAGACGAAATAAAGTGTTTGTTCATCAGGTGAAAGTGAAGGCTGACCAACGGTAAAACTGTCGCTGCTCAGTTTAATTTCAACCGGTTCATCCCATGTAGCACCTTTTCTTTTCGTGTAAAAAATCTGACATGCACCGATCTTGTTTTTATCGGCATCACAACGGGTGAAGAACATGTCTTGTCCTTTACTGTCTAAATCTGCGCTACCGTCATTCGCACCTGAATTAATTGGCTCAAGCAATGGCTTTGGTGCCGACCATTTTCCTTTTTTATCTACTGCTGCTTCGTATAAGTCCTGAAATTTTTCACCTGTACCTCCGTCGTTGCTTTTACCCATAGATTCTTGTCGGGCAGAAGTGAAGATGATGTGACGGTTGTCTTTGTTTGAAATACACGCACCGAAATCTGAATACTTCGTGTTAATTGCTGCTACGTTTTGTACTTTATAGCGTGTTGGTTTGTCTTTCCACTTTTGTGCCTGCTGACACGATTGAATTCCCTGTTCGCCTTTGGGATCATCCGGTTTGGCTTTCTGGAAGGCAGTGTACTGAACAATGGCTTCATCGTATTTACCATTCATTCGCAACGCATCTGCATAGTGCAGAATACATGCAGGATCTTTATAATTTGCTTTGAGCGCTTTTCCATACCATACTTCCTGATTCTTGTAATCATTGGTCAGGCGATATGATTCAGCCACTTTATAAATGATCTCTGCCCTCTTCACTTTATTCTTTTCTTTGGTAAAAGCTTTTTTGTAAAGTGTAGCCGCATCATAATAATCACCCTTCTCAAAAGCAATGTCCGCCGAGTAAGTCGGACCGCGTTGGGCAAATACAACACTGGCTGCGAGCATAAGAACTGCAGTAAAAATCAAACGAAATTTCATCTTCATTTTTTGAGGTTAGATTGATGGCGAAAATACCGCTCTATAGGCAAAGAAAATAAGAATTTTAAATAAAACAAAGGTTTTTAATAGCCCGAAATGTAAAATAATCAACGGTGGCTGATGAGGGTTTGGAAAGGGGGTTAAGTGTTCATTATCATGGGTATTTGGGAGTAATTAGTAATTAGTGATTAGTAATTAGTGTTCGGGTCGAGCAATCAAATGGGATCTGTGAGGGTTAGTTGGTTCCATTGAATTTTGTAACAACTATCCGTAAGAATATTGCCTCATACCTCTAATTACTAATTACCAATCACTAATTACTAAAAAAGCCCGGTCCCCCGGGCTTTTTTTTATCTGATCGTTACCAATTCTCTGTACTTGGCTAATGGCCAGAGTTCGTCGTCGACAATCATTTCGAGGTCGTCGACGTGATCGCGGATGGTATCGAAGTAGGATTTCACATCATCGCAATAGGCAATCGCTTTGTCGCGGATATTCTCCATTTTGTTGGCTTTCTTGCGTGCTTCAATCATGGCGTCCACATTCTTGCTGATGGCAGTAATGTGCTTGCTGATCTCCTGAATCATGTCTGATTGCGTTTTTGTGAGCTCGGCTGATGCTTTGATGACATTGAGAGCAGCTACGTTTTCGGCCAGACGAGTCTGATAGTTGATCGCTGCAGGAATGATGTGGTTGATTGCCAAATCACCCATTACACGTGCTTCAATCTGAATTTTCTTAATGTAAGTCTCAAGCATGATTTCATGACGTGCTTCTACTTCACGATGTGAGAAAATTCCCAGATCTTCGAACAGTTTCAGTGAGCTTTTTGAAACATAAGCGTCGAGTGCCTTCGGTGTAGTCGTAATGTTCGACAAACCGCGCTTCGCTGCTTCTTTCACCCACTCATCACCGTAGCCGTTACCTTCGAAACGAATGTTCTTCGATTCCACGATGTATTGACGAAGTACTTTCAGAATGGCTTCGTCTTTCTTCGTGCCTTTGTCAATTAACGTATCAACTTCTTTTTTGAAATCAGTCAGCTGTTTTGAAACAATGCTGTTCAGAATCATCATTGCATTCGAGCAGTTTGCTGAAGATCCTACTGCACGGAATTCAAATTTGTTTCCGGTAAATGCGAATGGCGATGTACGGTTACGGTCTGTATTATCGAGGAGAATTTCAGGAATCTTACCGATGTTGAGTTTCAGTGCTGTCTTTTCATCGGCTGAAAGTTTTTTGCCTTCATTCACAGCAGCCGCAATTTCATCAAGCATATTAGACAATTGTGTGCCAAGGAAAATCGACATAATTGCCGGTGGCGCTTCGTTGGCACCTAAACGATGATCATTACTTGCAGAAGCAATACTTGCACGAAGTAAATCTGCATGCTTATACACTGCCATGATCGTATTCACGAAGAAGGTAAGGAACATGAGATTGCTCTTCGGAGTACTTCCCGGTGAAAGGAGATTTTTTCCTGTGTTGGTTCCCATCCTCCAGTTGTTATGCTTACCGCTACCGTTGATGCCGGCATAAGGTTTTTCATGCAATAACACTTTGAAGTTATGACGACGGGCAACCTTATCCATCAGGTCCATCAATAAGGCGTTGTGGTCAACGGCCAGATTGATTTCTTCGAATACAGGTGCGCACTCGAACTGACTTGGTGCTACTTCATTGTGACGCGTCTTCAGTGGTATTCCCAGCTTGTAAGCTTCTGTTTCAAAGTCGAGCATGAATGCATAAACGCGCTCCGGAATACTACCGAAGTAGTGATCTTCCAACTGCTGACCTTTGGCAGGGGAGTGACCGAATAAGGTACGACCCGTGATCATCAGATCAGGACGCGAATTCAGTAATTGTGTATCCACAAGGAAGTATTCCTGCTCAACGCCGAGCGTAGCGAATACTTTGGTGATGTCTTTATCGAAATACTGACAAACATCTACCGCTGCTTTATCAAGAATATGAAGTGCCTTTAAAAGCGGAGCTTTGTAGTCAAGTGTTTCGCCTGTATAGGAAACGAAGATGGTCGGAATGCAAAGTGTTTTTCCGCTTGCGCTTTCAATGATGAAAGCAGGTGATGACGGATCCCATGCAGTATAGCCACGTGCTTCGAATGTATTTCTGATACCTCCGCTTGGAAAGCTGGATGCATCAGGCTCCTGCTGAGCAAGTGCATTGCCTGAGAAATGTTCAATGGCTTTGCCATCCTGTAATTCGAAGAATGAATCGTGCTTCTCAGCGGTAAGACCGGTCAACGGTTGAAACCAGTGTGTATAATGTGTGGCACCTTTTGAATTGGCCCATTCTTTCATTCCAATTGCAACCTGATCAGCCATCTTTCTGTCAATCTGGACTCCATGCTCGATTGCTGCCATTACTGCTTTGAAAGCATCACGTGGCAAAAATTTAGTCATGGCGTCTTTGTTAAAGACATTTGTGCCGTAGTAATCCGACACTTTCGAAGAAGGTGGCGTCACCTTCACCGGCTGGCGGTTGGAACTGCTTTCCAATGCGCGAAATCGAAGTTTTGTCATTGTTTGGGTTTTGTGAATGGTTTATATGTCCTTTTTTCTAAAAAGTTTTCAAATGTATCTAAAAAATAGGGGGTATGTCAACAAAAAAGTATATTTTTTTACGAACACATGTGAAAAAATAGGGGGCCACTATTGAAAAACTACTTATTTCTTACATTGGCTGTGAAATATTGGAATTCTGAATTCTGAATTCTGAATTCTTAAAAGTGGCTAATTATTGTAAAAAATGAGGATTTATTTGAGCAGGTGCTTTTGAAGGCAGTTTAATTTTGGCCATATGAAGTTTACATCTTACATATTCATATTTTTCGGACCCGGTCATTTAAAATGGGGGGTAGATGTGAAAAACATCTGATTTTGTGGAAATGGTAGCCTGTTTTTAGCAGGCAATCCAAAAAGTTTTAAGAAATAGTCAGCGGATGGTTGATTTAATAATAGGATCAAAAAAGTGCAAATTGAAATTCAACGATTTGCTTTTTGTTATCTGACGAAAAATGGGTTGAAAGGCCACAAGAAATTGATGTCTGGCAAAAAAAATCATCACATTTTTCAACTTACCCCATAAAAAAAGACCCTCAAATCTGATTTGAAGGTCTTTTTTTAAAGAATGACTTTTAAACGCGTCCCATCCTGTAAAGAAACCGGATGTGCGATTTAAGCGCTGCAAAAAATGTTGGCTGCTCTAAGTATACCAGGCCATGATCAGCGCAGGTTGCTTTTACGATCGGACTTAATTCCGGATAATGTACGTGGGAAATTTTCGGGAACAAGTGGTGCTCTACCTGCTGGTTCAATCCGCCGGTGAGGAAGGAGAGAAGCTTGCTGCGTGAACCGAAATTTGAAGTAGTGAGAATCTGATGTACTGCCCAATCGTTCTCTAATACCGGTGTGGCTTCAGGATTTACAAATGATGTTTCTTCAACAGTATGTGCTAACTGGAAAACAACGGAGATTACAATTCCTGTGGTGTACACGAACACGCCGTATCCAATCAGAAAATCAACCCAGCCTAAACGAACAATGGGAATTACACAGAAGATGCCGATGTACAACAGTTTGGTAAACCAGAATCCGAAATGTGTTTTCCAGTCGAGCTTGATGTTTTCTTTGGCAGCAATTGATCTTCTGAAATATTTGTTGAAGTCGAGCATGAATACCCAGAGAATGTACATCAATCCGTAAATAAAGATGAAGTACAAGTGCTGGAATCTGTGAATGAAACGTTTCTTCTGCGTTGGAGCTAAACGTAAGAATGGTTCTGCTGCAATATCATCATCATGACCGGCCACATTGGTCCAGGTGTGATGCATCATATTGTGTTTGATATTCCACATAAAGGCACTGCCGCCGAGAAGATTCAGAGTTAACGATGCAATACGATTTACGGATTTATTTGTTGAGTAGCTGCCATGCCCGCCATCGTGCATTACATTGAAACCAATGCCTGCCGAAAAAAGTCCCAGACAGATGCACAACAAAATTGCATACAGTGCCGGTGGTGTGAAAAACACAAGGAAGATAAATGTTGCCAGAAAACCTGTTATGTAAAAAGCTGATTTGAAGTACAACTTCGTATTTCCGGTCGGATTGATTTTTCTTTCCTGGAAATAGGCATCCACTCTCGCTTTGAGATCAGTGTAGAATGTTGATGCGTTTCCGCTGAATTTTAAACTTGCCATTCCTTTATTATTTGCTAACGAAATTCGGGTTTTTATTTTTTCTACAGCATGATCCTGATCAGAAATATTCACAGGTCATTGCCGAAATGTTTACCACTTTTTCTTCTTACCGTAGGATTTTTCCTTTTTTGCGCCACGATCTTCACCCCAGCCTCGTTTACCGCCTTTTTTGTCGTACGATTTACTTCCGGAAAAATCTTTCTTTCCATAATCTTTTTTGCCGTAATCCTTCTTACCGTAATCACGTTTTCCTCTGCCGCTTTTTCTGGTTTCATCGGAAGAGACTTCAATACGGACTTTTCTGCCTTGATAAACTTCACCCTGAAATGTCTCCATGGCGCGCTTGAGTTCTTTCTCCGGCATTTCAACGAAAGAATAAACTCCTTTTACATCGACGCGACCAATTTGTGCTTCCGCAATACCGATGATTTCACCAACGTACTTTTTCATTGTCTTGTCAGTGAATCCGTCCATCGAACCGAGATTGATGAACAGTCGAGGACCGGCTGAACGATATCCGCTTCCGCCTTTGCCCTGATGGGCCAGATCTACATTCAGATCAGGAGCATTACGATACGCTTCAAGGAAACGGTTGAATTCAATACTGACTACTCGTTTGATCAACTCTTCTTTGTCTAATGACTGAAGTTCTTCGTAAACATTAGGCAGATATTTTGAAATTCCGTGCTCATTCACTTTCACATGATTGATCTTATGAATGAGATTCATCAATTGTGCTTCGCAAACGCTCACGGCATCAGGAATTCTTCCGAGATGAAATTTAGTATTGATTTTCTTTTCAATGAAACGGATTTTATCCATTTCACGAACATTGACCAGAGCCATTGAGACGCCTGATTTTCCGGCACGAGCTGTTCTTCCGCTGCGGTGAGTGTAACTCTCCGGTTCGTCAGGAAGATTGTAGTGAATCACGTGTGTAATATCATTCACGTCAATTCCACGTGCTGCCACATCAGTAGCAACCAATACGTCGAGATTCTTACTGCGGTAACGCGCCATTACTTTGTCGCGCTGAG
Source organism: Bacteroidia bacterium (assembly GCA_046330055.1). Lineage (GTDB taxonomy): Bacteria > Bacteroidota > Bacteroidia > AKYH767-A > 2013-40CM-41-45 > JADKIH01. Next base: position 34,206 of record JAXLTM010000032.1, read on the forward strand.
TTTGTGTCAGGTCGCCATGCAGTGAGTCGGAATTGTATCCGTCGCGGGCAAGATTTTCGGCGATATGTTGTGTGTCGATTTTTGTACGACAGAAAATGATTCCGAAAATTTCAGGAACTGAATCGAGCAAACGACGAAGAGCCGTGTAGCGATCCTTTTCGTGAATTGCATAATAGTAGTGCTCGATGTTACCT
>JAXLTM010000033.1:0-31337 GCA_046330055.1 Bacteroidia bacterium
TTCTTCCCCGGAATTGAAGTGAAGAAGGGATCTGATTCCGCTTTCTTTGCCATGTATAATTATGTGATGAATACTTCTCCGTCAGATACCGGATATTTCAGGACGGTAGGTACCATGATGGATATTGAGAATATGGTGGATTATTTTATCGCCGAAACATATTATCCGAATGACGACTGGATGGGTGGCGGAAACAATAACCTGAAATTATGGCGCCCGAGAAAAGCTACCGGAAAATTCAAATACATCACTTACGATCTTGATTTTGGTCTTGGCCTCAGCGGCTCAGTGACCAACGACTTACTGGCAACAGCACTGAATGCAAGTCCTCACAACTATAATTCAGATTTGTTCAAAACACTTATTCAAAATCCTGCTTACAAGAGATATTTTATCAATCGTTATGCCGATTTGATCAATACAATCTTCCTTCCGGCTAATGTTCAGAGTATGGCTAATGCATTCAGAGATTCTATAAAGTACGATATGCATTTGCAGTTTGAGAAATGGGGATCTGACAGTTCAACGTGGATCAGCGCCATCAATTCTATGGTGTCTTTTGCAAACAGCCGTCCTTCGAATGCACGAAATATTATTCAGAATGATTTGGGAATGACCGGACAGGTTACACTTACACTTCAGGTTAGTCCGGCTGGAGCAGGTACAATACAGATCAGTACGATCAATCCTGCTACATATCCATGGAGCGGAGTCTACTTCAATGGTAATCCGGTTACAATTACAGCCATACCGAATCCCGGTTTTACTTTTGATCACTGGAAATCAAATTCGGTGATTTCTTCGAATGACTATCATCAAAGTACAACTTATAACTTTACTTCTACCGACGCCATTACGTGTTATTTCACCGGTTCTGCAGCAACAGCAAATATTTCCGTAAGTGAAATTAATTTTCATAGTGATACCATACACGACAGTGGCGATTGGATAGAGTTGCACAATCGTGCCGGATTCGCCATGGATATTTCAAATTGGAAATTCCGGGATGAAGCCGACAATCATACTTATCAGATACCGGTTGGAACAGTAATTCCGGCAAACGGTTATCTGGTACTTGCTTCTGATCTTACGAAGTTCAGATCTGTCAATCCAACGGTAACGAATGTAATTGGTGACTTTGGATTTGATTTTTCGAACAACAGTGAAATGCTTCGACTGTTTAACAGACTTGATCAGTTGTATACTTCGGTTACTTATGCAGATTATTCGCCATGGCCACTTCAAGCCGATGGACAGGGATATACACTTGAGCGACTTGATGAATCAGCTCTTGCAGATGATGGCTCTAACTGGTTTGCAGGTTGTATTGGAGGTTCTCCGGGCAGAGCCTATAGCGGGCCTGCAGTGAGTATTTCACCATTATCATCGCAGTCAATCTGTACAGGAAGTTCCGTTTTACTGACAGCGGTAGGCGGAGTGAATTATTCTTATCAATGGAAGAAAGATAATGTTGACATAAATGGCGAAACTACTTCTTCACTCAATGTGAATGCGGCCGGCACTTACAGTGTTTCAGTTTCGGCAAATGGATGCTCTGCTGTTTCGGACACTATGTTGATTACTGTTCTTCCACTTGAACAAGTGCTTTCTGTAAGTGATGGTTCGGCTTGCGGCAATGGTACTGTAAACCTTTCCGCCACGGGAACATCAACTTTGAACTGGTATGCCGACAATGTGACCAATACAATATTGGCAACAGGAAATAATTTCACAACTCCTGTACTCACCCAGTCAACCGATTATTATGTTCAAGCCGGTGGTCAGTGTCCGGGTCAACGGGTAGTTGTTCATGCAGCGATCAATTCCGTTCCATCAGATCCTACGGCCAATGATGTATCAAGATGTGGTAACGGTATTGTAACACTTACCGGAAATTCTGTTGCACCAATTCAATGGTTTGATGATGCAGCAGGAACGAACCTGGTCGGTACCGGAAATTCATTTATCACGCCTTCACTGAGTCAAAATACAACATACTATTTGCAGGCAAACAATGGTTGCACCAGCGGATTGGTAGCGGTCAATGCAATCATTAACCCTGTTACCGCAGATCCTGTAACAACTGATGCACAGAGATGCGGCAACGGAACAGTAACTCTTACAGCGACTGATACTGCCACGATTTACTGGTATGACGGTTCAGGTAATTTGCTTGGAAACGGCATTTCCTTTACCACTCCGACACTTAATGCAACAACGGTTTATTATGCAGAGGCAGGAAGTCAGTGTCCTTCTAATCGTATTTCTGCTACCGCTACTATTCTCACTATACCTGCTGATCCTTCCGTAACCAACGGGCTGCACTGTGGTGCCGGCACTGTAGTGCTCAATGCAAATTCTCCTGAAGCAATAAATTGGTTCGATGTTCCTTCGGGCGGAAATTCCTTGGCAACAGGAAATATTTTCACTACTTCATTCCTCACAACAAGTACTACGTTTTATGTTGAAGCAGGAAGTGTTTGCCTCAGTAATCGCGTGCCTGTGCTTGCTGAAATTCATTCTGTGTCTGCCAATCCGATTGCTGCAGATGTGATGCGTTGCGGAAGCGGCAGTGTAACACTTACGGCAACTGCAAGTGATCCTGTTTCATGGTATGATGCTGCGGGAGGGAATTTGCTTGCTACAGGAAATTCGTATCTCACTCCTTCAATTTCTGTTTCGTCATATTACTATGTTCAGGCCGGAAGCGTTTGTCCAAGTTCATTCGTTGCTGTTCAGGCCATCATTCACTCGATCAGCGCAGCTCCGCAAGTGAATGGCGGAAATGTTTGCGGAAGCGGAGCAATGTTGCTTTCTGCTTTATCAACAGAAACTCTAAACTGGTATGATGCACCCGGAGGAAATTTGCTCCAGACAGGAACCACTTATCAGACTCCTGTACTAAATAATACAACAACTTTCTTTGTAACAGCAGGTGATATTTGCCCTTCAGCACCGGTAGCCGTCAATGCTACCGTTTTCCCTCTTCCAAATGTTTGGCTGGGAAATGATACGGTTATTGAAACAGGTGATACACTTATTCTCTCTGCAGGAAATTTCAATTCATATGCATGGAGTACCGGTGCAACTTCTTCAAGCATTCCGGTTTTCATGGCGGGTAATTATTCGGTATTCGTAACGGATGCAAATGGATGTACGGCAAATGATGACATCAATGTGTCAATCATTTCAGGGGTTAATTCAATCAATGAATCGAATGAAGTGATTCTCTTCCCGAATCCTGCAGTTAGTAATACCCGGGTTTTACTTCCAAATGCTGGTGAGTGGAAGATTTCAATTGTCACTCAGGAAGGAAAAGTGTTGCTACAGCGTTTGACGAAAGATGAATGGAGTGTTGATCTTTCACTTAGTGCCCTTGCCGGAGGAGTGTATACTGTTGTATTGGAAAACGGTAAGGAACGGTTGGTCAGACGACTGGTAGTGAAATAGATTTTGCTGACTTTGTGAACCTTGTGCATTTCGTGAACTTGTGGTGAAAATAGTTTCCCGCAGACCTCGCTGAAAAAAAATAGAATTCGCAGAGTCTTCAATTCAGTTATTGCCATTAACCGAAGAGGTGCGCAAAGACTTCCTCTACTTTTGAAACTGCGATAATTTTTATCGCTTTAAACTTGCTTTTGTCGAGGCCCTTGGTGTTGTATTTACTGATGACGATTTCGGTGAAGCCCATTTTCTCGGCTTCGCTGATGCGTTGTTCGATGCGGGTGACGGGACGAATTTCTCCGCTCAGTCCGACTTCGGCAGAAAAAGTGACGTGTTGAGGCACTGCTATATCTTCGTTCGATGAAAGAATGGCACAGATCACGGCGAGATCAATCGCGGGATCTTCTACTTTAATTCCTCCTGCGATATTCAGGAAAACATCCTTCGCACCGAGTTTGAAACCGCAACGTTTTTCCAACACTGCTAATAGCATGCTTAGTCTGCGCAGATCAAAACCGGTGGATGAACGCTGTGGCGTTCCGTATACAGCCGATGAAACCAGCGCCTGCGTTTCAATGAGCAGCGGACGAATTCCTTCCATCGTCGCTGCAATAGCAACGCCGGATAAATTTTCTTCTCGCTGTGCTACCAGTACTTCCGAAGGATTATTCACTTCGCGCAAACCGGAGCCTTGCATTTCGTAAATACCTAATTCTGCCGTGGAGCCGAAACGATTTTTAATGGCACGAAGAATTCTGTATACGTGATGACGATCGCCTTCAAACTGAAGAACAGTATCCACCATGTGTTCCAGAATTTTCGGCCCGGCAATATTCCCGTCTTTGGTGATATGTCCGATCAGAAATACCGGTACGGAACTTTCTTTCGCATAGCGCAACAATTCACCGGCACATTCGCGGATTTGTGAAACACTGCCGGGAGAAGAATCAATCTGACTACTGAAGATAGTTTGAATAGAATCGATAATAAGTATTTGCGGATCTACACTTGCTATCTGAGAGAAGATATTGTCGAGCGATGTTTCGGTGAGAATGTAAAAGTTTTCACTCCCAAGTTTGAGTCGCTCCGCCCGCATTTTAATTTGTTGTTCGCTTTCTTCGCCGCTCACATAGAGCACACGAAGTTTTTTGACTGCAAGTGCGAGTTGTAATAGTAATGTAGACTTTCCAATACCCGGTTCACCGCCCATCAGTACCAGTGATCCCGGCACAAGCCCGCCGCCGAGAACACGATTAAGTTCTTTGTCGGGCATAACGATGCGATGCTCTTCACGAATGGATACATCGGCCAATCGCATCGGCTTGGATAAACGCTTACTGCTTTCGCCCGGTTTTTTCCATGCTTTGCTTTCTTCACCGCGTGTAATTTTTTCTTCAACATATGTATTCCACTCTCCGCATGAATTACATCGTCCGATCCACTTGGGAGATTGCGCTCCGCAGTTCTGACAAAAGAAGGAAGTTTTGGTTTTTACCGTCGCCATAATATGAGCGGTGAAAATACACAAAAGACGGGGCTTTTAGCCGGAGGCGAATGATTATTTTATTTTATTGGTGAAATTTATTTACCTATATTGGTAATGAACATCACCCTTTTAGTTATACTATGGACGTTTGGGTTTTGTGAATTTGAAAATGCATCACGAAACACCAAAATTTGAAGAATGAATACAGGAATCAGAATGTTGTGGGGGGCCGTCCACGCGCGTGCGGCTTCCTTCTCGGTGAGGAATCGAAGGAAAAAAAATATTCAAAGAACAAATGTTAGTACATAGGAAGCTGTGTAAATTTGTAGGCCGAGAAGGAAGCTGCGCGTGGTCGCCTTTTTCTTTGTTTCTTTCTTTTTGGCGAAGCAAAAAGAAAGAAAAATCATGCTTAATTCGAATCCATACTTTTGTAAATTGTTTATAGCCATCTCAGAGCATTTATTATCATAAAACCCGGCAGTTTAAAGTATATATTTGCCAGTAGATCTGCTTTGTCGGTTGCGCAGTACTATTGATCCATAAAACCAATTAAAACCATGAATGCAGAAGAACTGAAAAAAATTCAAAGTCCATTGAAAGAGAAATATCAAACTGATTCTGATTCAGCATTGATAACTCTCAAAGCAAGCGGAAAATTAGGTGAAGGAATTTCATGTAAAATAGAAACAGGAAAAGCTATCGTTGAAGCCGGACTTCATCCTGCCACAGGCGGAACCGGTATGCAGGCTTGCTCCGGCGACATGCTCCTGGAGACTTTGGTGGCATGTGCCGGTGTTACTTTATCTGCAGTTGCCACAGCCATCGATTTTAAGTATACGGATGGAACAGTCAGTGCCGAAGGCGATCTCGATTTCCGCGGAACCCTTGGCGTTAGCAAAGAAGCAAAGGTGGGATTCAGAAGCATTCGTCTGAATTTCGACTTGAATACCACTGAAAGCAAAGAAAGAATCGAAACCTTGTTGAGGCTAACGGAGAGGTATTGTGTGGTGTATCAGACATTGATTTCGGCAACGGAAGTGAAAACAGGCGTAAGCGCAAAGTAATCTCTGCCTTCTTACGATTTTTATCCGGTTTTATATTAGTGGAAAAATTGAGAATAACTTTTCAAAAACTTTCGGCTGAAGGTATTTTTGAACCTATAACTTCGGGTATCCTCGAAGTTTAATTCAAGAACCCAATGAAGAAACTATTCGCCATTAATGTTTTTCTCATTTTTACAACGATCAGTTTATCTGCTCAGGTTAGCGAAAAGGAACCTGCGGTTATCGTTAACGATGAATTTCATCCGTGCATCGATGAAGAAACTTACCGGAATATCGACGATGAAATCAGCAGAAACCGAAAACTACTCGGACTTGATCACGTTCAGCATAATCAGACATTCACCACTTCGCTTCAATGGCCGCTAAGGCCGGCTGCTGCATTGCAGGATTGCGGATACTATTACATCTCTGCCTTCGTGGATCTGGATACTACTTCCGCATTGCTTGACTGGAATTGCGGAACAAGAACTTACAATGCACATCGTGGTGTAGACATCGTTCCCTGGCCGTTTATCTGGAATAAAATGGATAATAATCTCACCGAAGTAATTGCTGCAGCCCCCGGAACGATCATCGCAAAAGTTGATGGTAATTTTGATCGTGTTTGTAACGGAGTAGGAGGAGGAAGTAATTCGAATAACTACATTACCATTCAACATGCCGACGGATCAACTGCGCTTTATGTGCATATGAAGACCGGTTCAATGACGACGAAAACGGTGGGTCAAACAGTTTCTGCCGGTGAGTTTCTTGGAATTGTGGGCAGCGCCGGACAATCTACAGGCGTGCATTTGCATTTTGAAATTCGGAGCGATGGCACCTTTGCGCATTATATTGATCCGTTTTATGGTACGTGCAATACATCCATCGGTGCGAGTTGGTGGGCATCTCAAAAACCATATACGGAGCCTCAACTCATGAAATTATCTTTGCATAGCAGCTGGCCATACATGGCTTCTTGCCCGAATACAGTTGATACAACGTATGAGCAGGATACTTTTTTTTCCAATCCAGGACAACAGGCAACTTTTTATGCCTGTACTAAACATGTTTCTGCAGGTGACGTTTGGAATTTCAGAATATTGGATCCGAATCAGGTTGTGATTGATTCATGGAACTATACCAGCTCCACCGATCGCCTCACAAGCACGCTTGGTTGGAATAAAGTATTGCCAACAGCTGCCGGAATTTACACCGTTGAAGGCACTTTTCATTCAGTGACATGTGCCAGGAATTTTACGATTCAAACTTCCACTCAAGCCGGAGAGTTTAATAGGAATGATGAGGTAGCAAGTATTGTCCCCAATCCAACCGGAGGTAACTTTGAACTAAAATTGCCGGCTAAATTTTCCGGTGCCAAGAATACAATCAAGCTATACAATTCATTTGGGAACTTGATTTGGACAGGATCTACTACAGATACTGAAATTGATTTTAAGCTCGGCCTAACAGCAGGAATATATTACTTTACTGTTTTATCTGAAAACTGCCGAAGTGTTTCAGGTAAATTTGTTGCTCAGTAACTCCGGAATTTTTGTGAATTAATTGCAGGTTTCTTTCATTGCTCCTGACTTAATTCAAATTGCTGACGATTGGTTGATTTTCTTGCTAACCATCAAACTACATTAAGGAATTTTGAAATACTGGGTAAATTGATACCTTGCATTCATTGAATTTTATACTTTATGAAGCCCGGAACCTTTACTATCCTGTTTTATTTTTTGCTCTGCAAGTTTCTTTATGCTCAGGACAAGGAACTTGAACTACACTATAATTGTGCAGGCGGGAATGCTATTTTTACTAAAGTGAATGTCATTGATGAACGTGCAACCAACCAAACCCTCGGTTTTGTTCAGGTTGGAGGCTTCAACAGAATTGCTAATGTTTCATTTAAAGGGAGCCTGGTCGACAGTCTGGCAAATTATTTTCTTGATAAGAATTTTTACGGCAAACGCGAACAGGAAATAACTATCATTCTCTACGAATTTTACCTGAGTGAATTGACAGAAGGACTTTCTGAAACAGGAAGATTTAAGTTGTCTTTGCGCCTTTTTGAAAAATTGTGGGATGGCACCTATGTCGAAAGAGTAAATATTGACAGCGCTTTTATGTGTACTGCAATGGATGTTACTAAAAAATTGCTCCACTCTGTCGATGAACAATTTTGTATGATTGCAGGATTGGCTGCAAAAGCGAATAACCATGTCGGTGATGAAACTCCACACTATACAATGGAGGAATTAAAACAACTTGACAAGATTGAGAAGAAGTTAATTCCAATTTATAATGCTGCTGAATATACAGCCGGAATTTTTCAGGATTACGATCAATTCAAAGCAAATGCGCCTGATACGAGCACTGTGATTATTATCGATACCGGTAACACAAAACGAATTAGTGTTTATAAATGGGATAAAGTAAAGAATAAGAAGATACGGCTCAGTAATGAAGACGTCTATGCAGTCTCTGACGGAAAGGTACTTTTAAAAGCAACAGCAATCGGATTTTATAAGCTGACAAAAATTGATAATGATTTCTACTATGCCGGTCAAACATCTTTTACAAATTCATTCAATGTCGCTCTGTGGGGAGCAATGTTCGGTGTCGTGGGCGCATTGGCCGCATCAAATTCTGAACGAAATGACGGACAATATTGGCTTAAGATAAACTATGTTTCCGGGAGTTCGATACCGATTGGGAAAGTGGCGAAGAAGTAGGAGGGCGGATTGAATATTGAATATTGAATAGTGAAAATTGAATATTGAAGTTGTAGGGAAAATCTGACTCAATGGATAATTTATTTTGAGATGAATTCTAATAGGAATAAAAGATGATACGCTTGTTTCTACTATCAGGGCCGATCGGGGCATTTGTTGTTTGGTCGTTTTATAAAACGCTGATTGATAAAAATGCAACAGAAAAGGAAATCAATGATATTAAACTTGGTTACGTTTTTGTTGCAGTTGTGGCGTTGGTCTGGCTCATCTTATATCTGGTCTGATACGTATGAGATTTGAAGGTTTGTATTCGAAGAGTTTGTTCTTCTCATATCAGACTTTAGTGAGTGAGGATTTGTAGTAAAGAGAGTTTTAATATTTTAAATTTATACACGAGATGTCATTTGGTTTTACCCCTTCGTTTAAAGAAGATTTGTATTTCGATAACTTAACTGCTCAGCAGATTTTCGTTGTAGCTGTTGAGGCTGCTAAAAAACTCGAGTGGAGAATTGATTTCTTAAGCGAAACCGGATTTATTGCCGGAACAAACAGAGGAAGTTTTAAATTGAACAGCGAGATTTCATTCAGGCTGGAAGAGGGAAAGGCATCAATTGAAAGTAAATCGGTTGGGAGTGAAATGTGGGATCTGGGAAAGAACAGAAAGACGATTGAAAAGTTCAGGAATGTATTTGTTGACCTGAAGTATTCAAAAGATGCAGAGGAACTGAATCGCGAGTATGAATTATTAAGGGAAAGTTTTGTAACTCCTCAGGACGATATTCTTAGTTTACCTCCCCCGACACGTGTCGAGAAAACAAAAAATTTCTTTTCACTTTTCATACCTCAAAAGGGATTTTTTATTACTCCGCTGATTGTTGATCTGAATATTCTGATTTGGTTAATGATGGTATTCACCGGAGTAAGCTGGATCAATCCGGATAATGAGAGCTTGTTTAAGTGGGGAGCGAATTTCCGGCCAATGACGATAGAAGGAGAGTACTGGCGATTACTTACCAATTGTTTCCTTCACATCGGTGTAGTTCATCTGGCCATGAATCTTTATGCTTTGATCTATATCGGAATTATGCTTGAACCCATACTTGGGAAATGGAAGTTCAGCGTAGCTTATTTACTCACAGGTATTGCTGCAAGTGTCGCAAGTATTTGGTGGAACAGTGCAGTTATCAGTGCCGGAGCTTCCGGGGCAATTTTCGGAATGTATGGATTGTTCCTCGCCTTACTCACTTCTAATTTAATCGAAAAGACAGCAAGAACTCAGTTGTTGTCAAGTATCGGAATATTTGTTTTTTACAATCTTGCCTACGGAATGAAAGGCGGCATTGACAATGCTGCTCACCTAGGCGGTTTGGTAAGCGGCTTCATAATTGGCTATGGATTTCTTCCGTCTATAAAAAAGCCCGAGGACAGAAATCTTGGTTTTATTTCCGCCGGCGCACTTGCTGTCTTTATTTTGTTCGCGTCTTTCTTTGTAACAAGAAGCCTGCCCAATGATTTCGGAATTTACGATGCGAAGATGAATGAGTTCACCGCGAATGAAAGCAAAGCTCTGGAGGTATTTAATATGCCTGAGAATAAGACTAAGGAGAAATTATTATTTGAATTAAAGCAAAATGGTATCTTTTACTGGAAGAAGAATTTAATTCTTCTTGATGAAGTTTCGAAAATGGATCTTCCTGAGAATATTAAGAAACGAAACGCTAAATTGACCCGGTACTGTGAATTGAGAGTTCAGAGTTACCAATTGATTTATAAGGCAGTTGAAGAGGATACTCATGTGTATGATGAAGAGATAAGAGGAATGGTAGATGAAATTTCTGCCATCATCAATGATCTGTCGACAAAGAAAGAATAGGGCCTGAAAATTATTCATTTTCAATGATGACAATCAAAAATGTTTTGCCGGGAAGTGTGTTTAGTTTGTAAATGACATTCAAAATTTCAAGACTTTACCTTGCATAAGTACCAATATGGACACCATTCAAAACTCATAAATATGAAAGAGCTTTCAACTTATCTCGGTTATATAAGCTTTGTCTTTTTGTTAGTCGCAATAGCGTTTCGTGTAAATCATTATCCTGAAGCAGAAAGTGTAATGCTTTTTGAGGGCATACTTTTGAGTTTGTATTTTCCTGTCTATGTATTGGGAAGAAATGAGAAGTCAGATGAGAAAACAGTAAGAGTGAAAAACCTTACGTTGGCAATCACCGTTTTTCTTGTTGTACTTGGCTCATCATTGAAACTGGCGGAATTAAAGTTTGGTTCTTTACTCTTGTTGGCAGGAATAATTTGCTTTTGTATTTTCTATTTGCCTTCAGTATTTATTCAGGAGATTAAGCGGAAGAAGTTTTCTACAGGTTTAATCCTTGTTGGAGTAATTGGACTAGCAGCTTTCCCAATCGGCATTTTCTTACGTGTATATCTTGGTTTTATAGGAGGAATGCAATTGTTTACTGTCGGTGGTCTCTTTTTGGCTTTAATTTGTCTTCCCTTATTTCTGTTTGATAAATCAATTCCAAAGCAAGACAGGAGTACCCGGAACAGTAGGGTGTTCTTTACTTTGATCATTGGTTTTATTCTTTTTTTTCTATTATTCAGAACAGTTTTTCCGGGTAAATCTCCTGCTAGCCAGTCACCGGTGGAGCAAGGTACTTCTCCGGCAAACTCTGATTCATTGCGATAGGCGGTATGAAAACTAAAGCGTATTTTTATCGGAAATGAATTACTTTTCTCAGGAAACAGACAGACTAATTTTTCGGGCGCTGACATTGAAAGATATTAACGGTTGGCTGGAGTTTTTTCAGGACAATGACCGGTTGATTTATCTTGGCCTTGACTTATCGAAAGATTTCAAATCTATTGCTACTGAATGGATCAATCGTCAACTGGAAAGATATAAGCAGGATGGCTTTGGGCACCTTGCAGCCATTGAGAAGACAACAGGAGAGTTTATCGGAATGGGAGGAATTCTCAAGCGTGAAATTAATGGTAATACTGAATTCGAAATCGCCTATTCAATTAAACCTAAATTCTGGAATAAGGGATACGCAACAGAGATTGCCCGGCAAATGAAAAGCTTTGGCAGGATGAATCGAATTGCAGATCAATTCATTTCAATTATTGATAAAAATAATCTTGCATCCATAGCAGTTGCAAAGAAGAATGGTATGGAAGTAATTTCAGAAATGGAATTTCAGGGAATGCAGGTTTGTGTTTATGGCGAAAAGCCAATTAGAAATTGGTAAGACTCAAATTGGATAAACCATATTTACCACGGTAAATTGAATTGGAGTTTTGTATTTTATTTTCCTCAATGAGAGGTTATATCATTTTATGCTACTAATAACGTATCGTAGATTATTTAAAGCTCACTTAGCAGTGAAATGATTATATGATAAATTTGCACATAGACATAAAATTCAAATTGATGAAAAGTGTTTTTGAACCTTCAGTAACAAATGAGTTGATTCAACGAATCAATTCTCTGACACCTTCTTCTCAGCCCCAATGGGGCAAAATGAATGTCGCCCAAATGCTGGCTCATTGCAATGTAACCTATGAATTGGTCTATGAAGACAAGCATCCTAAGCCCGGACCTGTGATGAAGCTGATATTAAAACTTTTGGTTAAGAATACTGTAGTTGGTGAAAAGCAATACAAACGAAATTTGAAGACAGCTCCCGAATTCTACATTACCGACGAGAGAATTTTTGAAAAGGAAAAGCAGCGATTAATTGAGCATATCACCAAAACACAGCAATTAGGAGAAAAATATTTCGAAGGAAAGGAGTCAAACTCTTTCGGAAAATTAACTGCTTCTGAATGGAACAATATGTTCTATAAACATCTGGACCATCATCTGTCGCAATTTGGTAAATAAATCAGGATACTCAAGTCAAAAGTCAGAAGCCAAAAGCCAAAAAAGAAATAGGTATAAAACTTATAAATAATTGTCAGCTCTTAGGTAAGTAATACTACTTACTAATTACTACTTACTAATTACTATTCTACTGCGCTTTTGTAAATTCCAATTCCGTAATCCCCGTAGTTCCGTCGCCGTCGTTTACAATAATGAGATAGTCTTTATCCAAAGTTACAATTTGCCAGGTGCCGTTGTAATTTCTCTCACCGCTGACCTGAGCCATATTTTCAACTTTTATCTCAGCTTTAAACATTGTTGTGTGGACCTTATAACTGCCGTCATAGGTCTGACTGCCTTGCAGACGCGTGAATGTTTCATCGCTGAACGTCCAAACCTGATTCGGATCGGTACGTGGTATTGGAACCAGATTCCAGCTTCCACTTAATTGTTTCTTAATGCCATCTTCGGACTTGAGGTATTCCTTCTTTTCCGCAGGAAAACATCGAGATGATACCGAGCAGCATCACCCAGGTCAACAGGGGACGAAATGTTTTCATTTTCAAGGTTGTTTATGTAAAGTTAACTATTTTCTAATACAAATTACATTTATCTGAGACCCGACCGGATTTTTTCTTCAATGCCGGAAGTCGAGTATCCCGGCAGAAAATCAATAGTTTTCACTATTCCTCCATTCGATTGAACGACGTCTGCCCCCACGATGTTCGACAAATTATAGTCAGAACCTTTCACTAATACGTCCGGAACCACTTTTTTTATCAATTCCAGGGGGGTGGGTTCGTCGAAAAGGATTACCGCATCCACAAAATGGAGGGCTGCCAGTAACATCGTGCGCTGTTCCTGATTGTTGATCGGCCGGTGTGGTCCCTTTAGATTTGAGGTCGATGCATCAGTATTTACGCCCACAATCAGGACATCTCCCAGGTCAGCAGCTTTGCTCAGATAATCGACATGACCAAGATGCAGGATGTCAAAACAACCGTTTGTGAAAACTATTTTTTTGGATAAAAAATGCCAACGATAGATTTCATGCTGTAAAGCTTCAATCGTAAAAATCTTTTTCCGGATAATGTCAAGATTGCTTTGCATTGAGTTTTCTTTCTCTTAAAAACAAATATAAGAAGGATAATCCGCCCAGAATAATCACGATGAGCGTTTGCGTTCCATGCATAAGTGTAGCAAATGCAATTCCGTGTTCTTTGGCTACTCCATAAATGATCAGTCCCTGAGAAACTAAAATATGATACGTTCCGACTCCACCATTTACCGGTGCACTCATACCCATGGCTCCGGCAACCAGTACAAACATTCCTGCATGCCAGTCGAGTTGTGCTGTATGTTCGAGTGATTTAAAGCAGAGAAACGACATCAGAAAATACATTACCCAGATAAATGCAGTGTGAAACAGAAACCAGAAAGGACTTTTTAATTTCTTTATTGCTACCATTCCTTCAGTTACACCTTTCAGAATTTTTGTGAATTTGCTTTCTGCTGAACTTGATTTCTTTTTTCTGAAAACCCAAATGACAAGAAGAAGGAAAACCAACACTACTCCAGCAAGTAATAACGGAGAATGCAATAGCCCCTGCACTTTTGCCTTTGCCGGATCAAAAATGTTTTCATTCAGAAAATTTCCAAGCTTGTCTTTTTCGCTGAATGCAGTGAATACCATACAGGCAAGCAAGCACAATACATCTATGAGCCGTTCAAGAATAACGGTGCCGATAAGTTTTTCAAATGGAATCTTTTCTTCTCTTGTCAGTGTTCCGCAACGAGTGACTTCTCCCAGCCGTGGTACTGCAAGGTTGGCGAGATAACCAATCATAAGTGCCGTACTTGTATTGGCCATCTTTGGCCGATAACCCATGGTGTCAATGAGCATGTTCCAGCGGTAAGCCCTGCTGAAAAATGCAGCCAGACTCACAAGAATAGACATGAACAACCAGAAAAAATCAGCACCTGCAATTTCTTTCATAGCACTGTCGACATCCACCCCGCGAAAAGCAAGGAGTAACAAACCAATACCAATGGCAAGGATGAGCGTAAATTTGACTGTATTTAAAATCTGCTTCAATTTCTTAGGAATTCAGATAATGCAAAATCGAGAAATTTCAGATAAGTAGAAATGATACGGGTAGAAAGTTATCAGCAACTGCTATTAATCATTCAATCGAATTGCTGCACCCAAAAGTCACTCGACTCTCTTAAGTAGAATCATGCAACATTTTGGTTGATCTTCTTTCAGACCTGAATCTGTTCAAATAATGGCGCCGGTTCATGCGCTCCGACTTTTCTGAGATCAACAATCACGGAATTGTTTTCGCCCGGACTGGTCATCGGAAGGAATTTCGCACCGAAAACAATTTCCGCAGGGCGATAAGAAGAACGCGCATGAACGGTCTGAGCAAATGTTTCCTCATACGCTTTCAGCAGAACGAGGATTTCTACATTGTTCTTTCCGAAATCTTCTTCAGTCCAACCATACATCGGACTTTCTTCGTCGATCGGATGAACAATGGTCCATGACATCGTGAGAAGCGTCACATGAGTAAGCTCGAGTTTAAGATTGGCAAACTTCCTCACTTTATTTCCATTCTCTTCGAGGATGTATGACATGATCATTGATGCTTCCGGTTCAATGAGCTCGCTGCGGTTTTTGTTCGCTACACGAATCATAAATGCCGTAAATCCTTTGTAAGGTGCAACGATTCCTTTCTGACTAAAAAGCACCCGGGCAACCGGTCTTGAAAATCTTCCGTAAAGCAAACCTGTGGCAAGAGCAAAACCCAGGAGTCCGATCATTGATTCTACAGCGGCAACACTGCTGTCAAATACACCGCTCGGATTTAACCGGCCATAACCGACAGTAGTGAGTGATTGCGCACTGAAAAAGCAAATCTCAAGAAACTTCTCTGCTTCGCTGTTATAAACCATCCCGCTGATGTGTGATGCATCTACCAGATAATAAAGAATGGCAAAGAAAATTGTGAACGCCGTATAGAGAGAAATAACAATGATGAAAAACTTTATCCACGACATTGTAATCAGTTCATGATACAAATTCGTGGATTTATAAAAAGGTAGTCCGGTTCGCTGAACATTGCTGCGGCCGTCTTTATTCATCAACCGCTGACCATCTTCCATCACGCGATTACCAAAGCCGGTCTCGCGATATTCGTCCTGCTTAAAGATTCGTCTTTGACGCGCCATAGCTTAGTCTTTGATATCGGTCACACCGCCTGAAATGATAAACTTCATCATGTCTGTTCCGGAAGCATCGATCGAACGAATGTTTTCTTTCGGGACAATGATAAGTTCTCCGGCAAAGCTGTACGAAAACGGAAGGTATACTGCCACCATTTGTTCATGCACTCCTATTTCTTCAAGATTCTCCTGAGTAATAAAACCGATGCGGTGAATCTTTGTGTCTTTATCAAGCTGCACCATGACCGGTGTGTTGAAGCGTTTCTTTTCGCCAACGAAAGCCTCAATCAGATCTTTCACGGAAGAATAGATCAGTTTGATCAATGGAGCTTTATTGATAGCCTTTTCAACATAGAATGTGAAAGGGTTACGAATGTACTTTCCTCCAATGTATCCCATGAGTGCCACAGAGAAAAAGATGGTGAGCAACCCCAGCCCCGGAATCTCCAGTTTATCAAATCCCGGAACTTTAATCGGAATCTGAAAAGGTAAAAGACCATCAATCCAGAATATAATCCTGATGAGCACCCAGACAGTTACCACTGCCGGAACTACAAACAGCAACCCCTGCAGGAAGTAATTCAATATTCTTTTCATGATTGAGTGATTTGATGGCGAATATCGGAAAAAAGGTTGAGTTGGTTGCCTGGTTGTTTAGTTGCTTAGTTTCTTGGATGCCTTGAAATATTGAATTAGCCTGCGCCCCCTTGTGATCCTTGTGCCTTTCGTGACCTGTATGGTAAAAAAAAATTAGAATTCGCGAAATTCAACCTCACTTCTTCGCCACCTTCTTCTTCACTGCTTTCTTCTTTACCGCTTTCTTCTTCACCACTTTCTTTTTCGCCACCTTCTTCACCGCCTTCTCCCTCACCAGATCGTACGAGTGCTTTATCCACTCGAAGATCAATTTATCCGTCACCGATCCATCAACATGAATAGTATTCCAATGCAACTTATTCATGTGATACCCCGGCTGCACGCATGGATACATTGCACGCAACTCCACCGTTTTCTCCGGATCACATTTCACATTGAATTGCAAATCGAGTACATCCACCGGCAACAATAAAAACATCTTCCCCGCTACTTTAAAAACCACCACTGTTTCTCCAAAAGGCATTCCCTCCTCCGTCCCCGGAAGGGACAGGCAATAGTTGCGGACGTCTTCAATGGTCATAAATCGGGAGTAAGTAGTAAATAGTAATTAGTAAGTGGTATGTAGTTAGAAGTGAATTGAGTCACTACTTACCACTTACCACTTACTACTTACTGACCGGCGGTAATTTTACTTCATCCGGCACAATAAAAGAAGTAGGATAAATACCTGTGATTTCGTTCAGGATTTTCTGGGCTTCGTTGCGGGAACGGAAATCTCCGACGCGGACTTTGAAATTAGGTTGCTGATAGGTGAGGTAGGACGATAAATTTGGATACCGTCCTGAAAAATCAAGCTTCACTTCAGTAGCCTTTTGACGGTTGCCACCAAAGTAAATCTGAATGCGATACCCCGCCATAGTCGGATTCGCCAGATTTAATTTCTTCTGCCTCTCAATAAGATCCTTGTACCTGCTCTCGCTCTTAATCACCAATGTACTGTCCGTACTCGATTTGATAACAACCTGTGCCATCACACCAAGTGTAAAAAATGCGGGGAGGAGGAGAAGGAGCTTCTTGTTAAGAGCCATTTGATCTCAAATTAGACTAACAGGAATTTAGTAGTCAACAAACCAATAAATCAATTAGCTAATTAGCTAATTAGCTAATTGATTAAGCCAGCGTCCGCTTCACAGCCACTTGCTCGTATCCTTCAATGATGTCACCTGTTTTGATATCGTTGAAGTTGGCGATGCTCAATCCGCATTCGTAACCGGCGCTGACTTCTTTTACATCGTCTTTGAAACGACGGAGAGAACCTAAATCGCCTGAGAAAACTACGATGCCATCGCGTACGACACGAACTTTGGTGTTGCGGCTGACTTTTCCGTCGAGTACCATACAACCGGCAATTGTGCCGACTTTCGGAATCTTAAACGTTTCGCGGATTTCGATATTTCCAACAATCTTTTCCTGGAATTCAGGCGCCAACATACCTTCCATCGCCGATTTGATTTCATTAATCGCATCGTAGATGATAGAGTAGAGGCGGATTTCAATCTGTTCGTTCTCGGCAAGCTTACGTGCATTCACTGAAGGACGAACCTGGAAGCCGATGATGATCGCATTGGAAGCCGAAGCCAGCAATACGTCGGATTCAGTAATTGCACCCACTGATTTGTGAATGATGTTAATCTGAATTTCACCTGTAGAAAGTTTCAGGAGTGAGTCAGTGAGCGCTTCAATAGAACCGTCAACGTCACCTTTTACAATGATGTTAAGTTCCTTGAAATTACCGATGGCCAAACGACGACCGATTTCATCAAGTGTAATATGTTTATGTGTACGGATACCTTGCTCACGTTGCAATTGCAAACGTTTGTTGGCGATATCACGTGCTTCGCGTTCATCTTCCATTACGTTGAACAAGTCGCCTGCCTGCGGAGCGCCCGTCATACCAAGTACCTGTGCAGGACTGGAAGGACCGGCTTCCTTGATACGGAAACCACGTTCATTGTAAAGTGCTTTTACACGACCTGAGTAACAACCTGCAAGCAGAATGTCTCCTACTTTCAGTGTACCGCCTTGTACGAGTACAGTCATTACATAACCACGGCCTTTATCAAGCATGGATTCAATCACCGTACCGTTGGCACGACGTTTAGGATTAGCTTTCAGGTCGAGGAGTTCGGCTTCGAGCAATACTTTTTCAAGTAATGCTTCCACGTTCATACCTTTCTTGGCGCTGATTTCCTGACACTGATATTTTCCACCCCAGTCTTCAACCAGGATGTTCATCTTCGCTAATTGTTCTTTGATGCGCTCAGGGTTTGCTTCCGGTTTATCTACCTTATTGATGGCAAATACCATCGGTACATTTGCAGCCTGGGCGTGATTGATTGCCTCCACCGTTTGCGGCATCACTGAATCGTCGGCAGCGATAACGATGATCGCTACGTCAGTTACTTTCGCACCACGTGCACGCATCGCCGTAAAGGCTTCGTGACCCGGTGTATCGAGGAAGGTAATCTTCTTCTGATTTTCAAGCGTTACTTCATAGGCACCGATGTGCTGAGTGATACCTCCGGCTTCACCGGCAATTACATTCGCTTTACGGATGTAGTCGAGCAATGAAGTTTTACCGTGGTCAACGTGACCCATCACCGTAACAATTGGTGAGCGTGGGATCAGATCTTCCGGAGTATCTTCTTCAACACCGATAGTTTCCTGTACGTCGGCCGAAACGAATTCTACCTTATAGCCGAATTCTTCTGCTACTACAGTGAGTGTTTCTGCATCCAATCGCTGGTTGATGGATACGAAAATACCGAGCGACATACATGCAGAGATAATATTGGTTACAGGTACATCCATCAAACGACCAAGATCATTCGCCGTTACGAATTCAGTTACCTGAATCACTTTGTTTTCTGCCTGTTCTGCTGCAAGTGCTTCCTTCTCTTCATTTCTTTCGTCACGACGAGCCTTGCGCATCTTTGAGGATTTCGATTTACCACCGCTGCTCAGTCGTGCAAGCGTTGCTTTAATCTGATCCTGAATTTCTTTTTCCGTAGGTTCTGCTTTTGGCGGAGCGTTACGGTTGTTTCCTTTCTGGCCGCCACCCGGACGATTTTGTCCCGGACGATTTCCACCTCCGTGTTGCGGACGACCTTGATTGTCCTGAGGAACAGGTTGGCCTTTTCGCTCAGTACGTTTTCTTTTCTTCTTGTTTTTATCATCAACAGCACCGGAACTTGAAGCCACAGGCTTGCGTTTCGGTGGTTCTGTAGGAAGTTCAATTTTACCTAGAACAGTCGGACCGGAAAGTTTAGTCACCTGAATACGGTGAATTTCATCTTTCTCCGGTTCAGAAGGAGGAACATCATCCGGTTTCTCCGGTGCAGGGGTAACCGGTGGTTCAACTTCCGGAGCCTTAGCAACAACAGGTGCCGGTTCCTCAACAGGAGCCTGAACTTCAGGAGCAGGAGGAGCCGGAGCTTCTTTCGTTTCTGCCACTACAGGCTCAGGTGCTTTTTCTTCAGTTGATTTTTTCTTGGTAGCCTTTTTTGTTTTCTCTTCTGCTTCCGTTTCTTCAGCAACAGGTTCTGCTTTTTCAGCCTTGGCAGATTTTTTCTTCGCCGGTTTCTCGCCGTCGATGTCAATCATTCCAACTACTTTCGGGCCTTCCACTTTTTCAGCTTTGGCCTTGATCACATCTGCATCCTTATCTTTTTCCTTCTCTTTAGTTGACTTCTTCTCAGCTTTCGCAGGAGCCGGTTCTTCTTTGGCGAATGTACCGGAGCCAACATTTTTGATCAGGATTTCTTTCGACTCTTCGTCTTTTCGGGTCGTTGAAGTTTTCGGACGCTCTTCAGCATCAAGGATCACCGATGCGTCCTTCTTCATTTTGCTTTGCGATAGCTGCTGTGCTTCTTCTTTAGCGGTTTTATCGCCCTGGAATTCCTTCAGGAGCAAAGCATATGCATCCCCGGGCAACTTTGTGTTGGGGTTGCTTTCAATCTTGAATCCTTTCTTCGACAGGAAATCCACAATGTGGTCCATGCTAAGATTAAATTCTTTGATTGCCTTACTTAATCGAATCGTCTTTTCTGCTTCTGCCATATTTTTTTAAAGTCCCTGCAAAGGCGCTTCACAACGCCCTTGCAAGGTAGTAATTTTATTGGGGGCTGAGCCCTGTTTTTATTCAAATTCCGAACGCAGGATGCGCACTACTTCACGAATCGTTTCCTCTTCGAGATCGGTACGCTTCACGAGGTCTTCTACCGGTAATTCGAGTACGCTCTTCGCTGTATCACAACCGATAGTTTTCAACTCGTCAATAATCCATGGTTCAATTTCATCTGCAAATTCATCGAGATCAACGTCTTCTGTGTCGTCATCGCTGTCACGATAAACGTCGATTTCATAACCTGATAATTTACCTGCAAGTTTGATGTTGTTTCCGCCCTTACCGATAGCAAGTGATACCTGATCGGGTTTCAGGAAAACAGAGGCGCGCTTCTTCTCATCGTCCAGTTTAATGGTAGTGATCTTCGCCGGTGCAAGCGCACGGGAAATGAAGAGCGGAATATTGTTGGTGTAATTGATAACGTCAATGTTCTCATTACGCAACTCACGAACGATTCCGTGAATACGTGAACCTTTCATACCTACACATGCTCCAACAGGATCAATACGGTCGTCGTAACTTTCAACCGCTACTTTCGCACGCTCACCCGGCTCGCGAACAATTTTCTTTATGGTAATCAATCCGTCAAATACTTCCGGAACTTCCAGTTCGAATAATTTCTCAAGGAACAGCGGAGATGTACGCGAAAGAATAATTTTCGGAGTAGCATTCATCATCTCTACACGTAAAACAACTGCACGAACAGCATCGCCTTTTTTGAAAAAGTCGGATGGAATCTGCTCTGCTTTCGGAAGAATAAGCTCATTACCGTCGTCATCCATTACCAGCGTTTCTTTCTTCCAGGTCTGATATACTTCACCGGTGATGATCTCACCAACACGGTCTTTGTATTTTCTGAAAATACCTTCCTTCTCAAGCTCCTGTACACGAGCCATCAGATTCTGGCGCGCTGCCAAGACGGCACGACGACCGAAGTCAGCGAATTTCACATTCTCTGATACTTCTTCGCCGATTTCAAAGTCAGGTTCAATTTTAATCGCTTCTGAATATTCAATCTGAGTGTTCGGATCTTCTACCTGACCGTCTTCAACAATCAAACGGTTACGAAATGCTTCCAGATCACCCTTGTCAGTGTTGATGACGATGTCGAAATTGTCGGCCGTACCGTATTTCTTACGAAGCATGTTTTTGAATACATCTCAAGGATGCTCATCATACTCGCACGGTCAATGTTTTTTAAGTCTTTGAATTCCGAAAACGCCTCTACCAGTTCGGTATGATCGTTCTTTAGTTCTGTCTTTTTCATTTGTATCAAATGATTTTGTCGAATGAGAAGATTACTCTCGTTTCTTTGATGTTGTTGAAGGGAATGTTATTTAATTGTTTAGTCTTAATCTTTTTGTTGCCGTCTTTCACGGTAATGTCTTCGTTCAGCGATAATCCGTTTTCATCGGCAGCCATCAGCGTTCCGGTTCTTTTAATGCCATCGAACGTAAGAACACTTACTTCACGACCAATGCGTTTGTGATACTGACGAAGCACTTTCAATGGCTCTTCCATTCCGGGCGAACCGACTTCGAGTTCATACTTTTCAAAGGTATCTGTAGCATCTAATTGTTCCTGAATAAACCGGCTTACCGCTACGCAATCGTCAATCTTCACTCCTTTCGGGTGATCGATCGTTACGACAATCTTTCCCGGATTTACTTTCACCTCGACGAGAAAGTTCTCGCTTCCTGCAATTTTTTCTTCGGCCAGCCGGGTGATTTCTTCTTTCAATTCCATTGATTCTCAATAAAAAAGGGGACTCGTGTCCCCTTCATTTCTTTTCCTTAAATCGGAGGCAAATATAGGAAAAAAGACGGTGGAAAGAAGTCTTTGAAGGAATATTTTTATTGAATCATTTGTTTCCTCGGATTTTGCGGAGAAAAAAATGACTTTCGCAGATGGTGGCTACTTCAGGTTACCGAAATCCTTGAAAATTCGCTAAAAATCAACTATTGAATGACCAGTTTATGGTCTGTTTCTGCTCTCGTAGTCTTGATTCTGAGGTGATAGATGCCTTTTGCCAGAGAGTCGAAAGAAGTTGAACCGGAATAGGTGCCTTCGAATTTCAATTTTCCTGATAAATCATAGAGCTCAAACTTAGCTCCGGTGTCAAGTCCGCTAATCTCAAAATTTCCGTCAGATGGATTTGGATAGACAATAATATCATTCCTTGATTGCTCATTCACACCGTTTGAAAGTGTGTTGCAAGGATCAGCCATGTCAGTGACATGAAAAGTTTCGCTGGAAATAAAACCTCCCTGACCAATCGGAACGAAAACAGAATATTCACCTGTGTCAGTAATGAGAATACTCTGTGTGGTTTCGCCGGTCGACCAGAGATATTGTGCGTGGCCGCTTCCTGCATCCAGAAAATGTTGACCGCTTTGTTCATAGCAGGTAAGTTGCGGTCTTGGTAATGTCCATGGAAGAGTCGGATAGTTGAAAACGCGATAAGAGGTCAGTGTGTCCGGAAAAGTAATGGAGTAGACCAGATTACCATTGGCATCAAGTTCCTCGAAAGCAGGTTGTACGCTTACGGTCGAGAGATTTCCGTAATTAATAACCGTATGCCCGTTATCAAGTCTTTGTACATTTCCGATAGCATTGCTATAAATGGCAGAATCATACAAATGTGACCAGGCAAGTGTAGCAGTGAGATTAGCTTCATCAAGCGTGTACTCCTTTGCTCTTACCGGATGAAATGGTGTGCGGTCGCCGCCGTTATCGAGCAGTAAAAGATTTCCATTGTCAAGGCGATGTGCATCGTGCTGCCCGATGGTCATTTCCGAATCGTTTGTAAAGTTGAATTGGTTTGCGTTTCCACCCATGCGCCACATGACCGCTCCGGTGCTGCGATTGATTTTTGTAATCTCATTAAAATGACGCGATGAGAGTAAAAGATTTCCATCGCTATCATAACGAATAGCATTACAATGTGTCCAGTCAACTATGTTCGGATTTAGCAAACGATTTGTGTCGACGTCGAGAAAGTTAAAATGCGCAGATGCGTGCCATTCGAATACAACATTTTTACCTGGGTCTAATTCCTGAACAACACCGCACTTGACACTTGCCGTAGTACTTCCGGCTGTGCCATTATTCAAAAACAAATTGTATGAAGAAAGGTCCTGTGTAAGGTTTTCAAAACCCAGCATCAGAAAATTCCCATTCGGTAAGATGGTGAAATCGTGTGGATCGGTTGTGATGTTATTTTTTGTCCGAATACTATCGACAATGGTAAAACTGCTGTCCATCATCCAAAAGCGGTTCTGAAAAAAATAACTCATCAAACCATTCGGTTGAATTTTGAAGTCAATCGTATTTGTAGTTAAACCAAATTCTTTATAGTAAACAACTTTTCCGTCCTTATCAATGATCATATGAAATGGATCAATGGCCGCCGTATTGCGAGTCGATTTAATCGGGACCATAAAGTAATAACCGGTGTTCGTTGTGTCATTCTTTACAATCGTAAACGCCGGATAATTCTGAGCCAAGGAAATAAACGGACTCACCATCGCCATCACCAACAAGTAAAATCGGGTCATCTTTTGTGTTTTTTGGGGAGGGCGAAGGTAGGAAGAAATTGTTAGTTGCCTGGTTGCTTTGATGCTTGGAGGTTTAGCTTCAGAACCGATTGTTGATTTTAATTCTGTCAAATCCTTCCAGATTTAAACGCCAAGTATTTTTTCCATTCACCCCTTTTGCCCCCATAAAAGTAACAACCTGGCATCAAAGCAACCAAGCAACCAAGCAACCAAGCAACCGGGCAACTATCTCACCCTACTATTCTGCAACAACGACAACTGTATCCTCACCAAACCCTGTAATGCATTTGAACTGCGGAGCTCTTTTGAATCGAGATTGTCGGGGAGAGGCGACATTTCGGGAGTGAGTTTTTGGTTATAGGAGAGGAGTGCAGAACGAAGAGTGGATAATTCTTCCCGTTCTTTTGAACCATTGTCGAATATGTCGGTGATAATGGATTCTGATATGAGAAGATCTCTGTCAACAGCATCATAAGGAAGAATATCTAATCCTGTTTCGAGGTGAAGAATTTTTTTCTTCAGATTATCGCACATGGCATCGATGCTTTTGGATTCACCAACTAAGGTTCGTGCCGAATCTATCACAGATAACTTTCGTTCCTGATCAAGGATTCGTTCCTGCTGGAGAAAATCACGTGTACGATCTGCCTGGAGCTGCCTTTGGTAACGTGATGTACTTACCATTGTGAGGAATAAACCGCAGCCGATCAGAATAATCAGAGAGTTGATGATGACGGTTTCTCTGTTTTCAGGCTTTCTTATTCCAAGAAAGTAATACATGGGGAGAAACAGTAGTGCAAAGAGCAGGACCGCTGAGAAACCCATGATGTTAGCCAATGGCCAATGGTTGACTTTGAAGAGTACGCCCAGACTTAACAACATTCCGGAAATTACTCCGGTAACAGTGAGTATTCTTTCTTTTGTGTCTTTTCGTTCGCGTACACGAAGTATGAGCAACATCGGAAGAAAGAATAAACTGAAGAGTACAATTCCCGAGAAGATCAGGAAAGCAGACATCGGCCAGTGCATGAACTTAAAGAAAATGCCAAGGGCAGTGAATATGGCCGAAGCAGTGCCTCCGGCAAACATTATTTTTTTCATTGAGTAGTAGTTTTTAAACATGAGCAGAGATTGTGTTTCAATTTCTACCTCGCGTAATTCCTTTCGGTAAAACCGTGGAATTACAGAGTGGTAAAACTGCCCGAAGTCTCCGTTTTTCTTCGAGTTCACTTTCTATAATACAGCAAATATGATCCAGGAGGTTTGACTGCAGATCCTCCGTCTCGATGCCACGACGTCTAATGTCATCGAGTATGAATTCTATTTGCGTTTCACTCAGTGTGTACATCAGGCTACCTGCGGATTAAGTCCAAGTAGAAATTTCATGGTTTCCAGAAAATCTGCCAGCTCGCTGATTTTTTCATCACTCGTGCTTTTCCCTTTCGTAGTGAGGGAGTAGTATTTTCGTATACGCTTGCCGATATATTCCGACTCCGTCTGAAGTATTCCATCCGCCTCAAGTGCATGAAGCGTCGGATACAATGCTCCTTCTGTAAGCTGAATCTTATCTCCGGTGAGCTCGCGCACACGCTGTGTCATTTCATAACCATACATGCGTTTGTTATCCTTCAGCAATTTGAGGATGATGGTCTTTAAAGTTCCCTTGATAAGTTCCGATGAATAAATCATAATGCCTGAATTTAATAACGCAATGATACATCAGAATCTTATGTATTAGCAAGCTCTTGAGCGAAAAAATTTCTTAAAGTACTGAAAAATAGCCACAAAAATATATAAGACTCTTATGTAATCGTGCCTTATTCTGCCTGATTGGTCAGAAATGAGGCCCGATCCGGTAAGTTGGTTTTGGTGAAATACCCGGACTTTGTGATATCTAATTTCAAGCTTCTGTATCACAAGTTTGGTTTCCGGTTTGATCTTTATTCATTTTGAAAAGTTGAATTGAAAAAAAGGCTTACTCTTTTCTTTCATCATCTTACACTTTTAAAAGTAATCTGAATTAAAAATTGATTTTCATTACCTGAATAATTCCATGAATTGTTTTCCGGAAAATTTCTTTTTGATTCAAAAAATAATTTTCACCGGTAAGAATCTGACGATATATGCCTGTATGTTGCACTTGCGGAACCTAAAAGCAATGCAATAGTTTAAAGTTTTTATACAATGTGAACTCATGATTAGAAAATGTTACCTATTGCTGGTGGCATTGACGGTGTCAATGTCATCACGAGGGGAACATGCGAATGTACAAAGCTCCGCGGTGGGAGCAGGTGCAGGGACTCTGATCAGAAATGGATGTGGCTCCGTTAATACAACGGATACTGTGGGCAATCCCTCTGTTTTTGGTAATTTTTCCTGGAATGTATACGCATGGAACTCCACCGGCTCTGATAGCTGGAATGTGAATTATGCGGGTTATTATGTCGACACAGCCATGTCGATGAACACCCTTAACTACTGGGCAGATGATCTGAGCCCGTCATACGCAGCGGGTTATTCCGGACTGCCGGTGACGGAAGATGATCATTCGTTTGCAGCACGCCGACGCGGTTTTCCGACCGGCTATTATCGCATAAATGTGGCAGCACATGATGATGATGCTCTTCTGTTTATTAATGGAATTGAAGTTTGGGAACACATTGGTTGTTGCGACAATCATGATGATGTCTGGGAAGGTTATCTGAGCGATACTTCGGAAATTGATTTCAGAGTACTCGAATATGGCGGAGGCTCATATGGTGTACTGGATGTAATTCCGGTTCCTTTAGCAGGAATGGCTGTTTCAACTTTTGTTCCTTGTCATGGCGGAAATTCAGTACTCACAATTACAGCAGAAGGAGGATTTCCTCCGTACACCGGTACCGGTTCATTCTTTGTTCCTCAAGGAGATTATCAGTATACTATCTATGATAGTTTGGGTGATTCGGCAATTGTTGATGTTCATATTCCGGGTCCCGCGGCTCCTGATACCGTCATTGCTACTTCAATAGCAAATGCATTTTGTGATGGTGATACGGTAACATTGACGGCTCCTTCTTATGGTAAAACAGCTTCATTCGATGGAAATGCAGGAAGAATTCTGATTCCGTTCGATTCACCTGAAACAGATTATACATACGAACTCGATTTTAAAACAACAGAAGGTTATGTTGGATTGTCGAGTGTACGCGATGGCGACCTGAGCGGCTCATTTGATCGTGATTTGTATCTGGAAGAAGGGGAAATCAGACATCGTCTTTACTCGGAAGAAACAATTGGATCAACAGGACATTATTATGCCGACGGACTATGGCATCATGTAGCCGTTGTTGTTGAATCAGGAGTAGGCCAAAGAATTTATGTGGACGGTGATGAGGTGGCAAACGGAGGTATGGATCACTCTGATTTTAACTGGGACAATACAATCAATATCGGATTTGCAGGTAATTTTATGAATGGAGAGATTGATAATATTCGATTGTGGAATGTAGTGAGAACACCTTCAGAAATTATTCAGGATCAAAATCTGCATGTAGTGGGCTGGCAACAGGGATTGATTGGCAATTGGGATTTTGATGAATCAGATGGATTGAATGTCATAAATACGGTGGATAATTCAGAATCGGAATTTGTGAATGGACCAACAGTTGCTGAGCATAATTCAAACACTTATTTGTGGAATAATGGGTCTTCTTCTCAGAGTATTACTATCACTGATGGCGGAACATATACTGTGCAAATTACGAATGTAAATGGTTGTCCGATGAATGATCTTTCGTTGGACCTGACCAGACATGCAATGCCGGCAGCACCGACAATCAATGCGAATTCATCATTGTCGTTTTGCTCAGGAAATGAAGTAACATTAATGACACCGGATACAGGAAGTATTCAGTGGAAAAAAAATGGTGAAGACATCGAACACGAAAATTCAGAGCAGCTGACGGTAAGTGAAGAAGGGAATTATTCGGTGACAATTACCAGCTCTTTCGGCTGTGCAACTACATCTTCTGAACAATTTGTTGAAGTTTTCCGTCGCCTCCGGTGCCATCAATCACCGCAACAGGCTCTACAGGATTTTGTCAGGGCAATAGCATCGATCTGGATGCACACTC
The DNA here is from genome assembly GCA_046330055.1 of Bacteroidia bacterium. Lineage (GTDB taxonomy): Bacteria > Bacteroidota > Bacteroidia > AKYH767-A > 2013-40CM-41-45 > JADKIH01. The sequence goes on from JAXLTM010000033.1 coordinate 28,269, forward strand.
TGACTATGTAAATCAGCGCTGGGCATCAGAAGTGATCGCATACAGCACCCAATATGATTATCCTGATTGGGCAGCAATTCAGATTCTTGGTGAACCGGATGTTTATCCGGGCTACGGTGATATCGAATTGTCATGGTCGCCCGCCGGTCAAGATGAGCCAAGTCAGTTTCTCGAATTAGGTTTCTCATATCCTATACCAATTAATTTTGTAGACATCTTTGAAACATTTGGTCCGGGAACGGTTGATTCAATTTACGTCATGAATCCGGGAACAGGATTGTACGAGCTGGTCTATTCAGATGTCCCTGAAGTTTGCGGCGACTCTGCTTTTGTTCTTCATGCAACATTCCCGATGACATCATTCCCTGTTTCGCAGATACGCATACATATGGATATGTCTGCCGTTCCGGGTTGGAATGATTTCGATGCTGTGAGAATCGGCAGCGATGTTCCGGCCGGATATACATGGTCAACCGGTGATACATCATCAACGATCAATGTATCTTCAACAGGAAGTTTTACTGTTAGTGTTACCAATTCACTTGGCTGTACTTCAGTTTCGCCGCAGGTAGATGTTGTTGTTTATCCGACACCGGTGGTTTCAGCAGGACCTGACATTTATACCGGAAGTTGTTCCGGCGTCATTGCATTGAACAATGCAAGTCCGTCAGGAGGCTCGTTCAGCGGCAGTGGTGTTTCAGGCAATGAGTTTGATGCCTCCATCGGCGCAGGAAATTATACTCTTGAATATTTCTACACCGATAGCAATGGTTGTTCAGCAAGCGATGAAATGGAGATGACGATTGTAGATGCACCGGTAGTCACGCTGACTGCTTTCGATAATGTATGCGCAGACGCACCCGCCTTTGCTCTCACAGGCGGATTACCTGCCGGCGGAGTGTACACCGGCAATGGTGTTACTAATGGAGTGTTTGATCCTTCAATAGGTGCTGGCTCCTATACAATCACTTATTCATATCAGGATTCGCTGGGATGCGGAGGCAGCGCTTCGCAATCATTCACGGTTGATGTGTGCATGGGTATTTACAATGCAGACGACAATTCAATGATTTCATATTACCCTAATCCTGCCGGTGAGCACGTTACATTTGATTTGTCACAAGCAGGAAAAGTGAGTACAGTAGAAATATTTTCTTCAGCAGGTGCGAAATTGTATCACAGACAAATAAGTGAACAAGGAGAATCGCATCTTCTCGAAGCAGACCTTTCAAATCTTCCGGCGGGAGCGTATACCGTTCGTGTCGTTTCGGATAAAGGGGTCTTTAATAAGAAGTTGATGAAACAAAAATAATGTTGGAGCGGAGGAGATAGAAAAAGCGACCTGTCATTTAAATGGCAGGTCGTTTTGCTTTTTGTGAAAATGCTTGATTGAAGTGGCCCCTTAAATTATTGATCTTTGAAATGCATCCGCTCAGTTGGATCTTCAGCGCTGATGAATTTTTCATACTTGTTAATGAGCTGCATTCAAACGGCTCCATTGGCCATCTGACGGAAATTCATTAGAATTACAGCACATTTCAGTGCATATGACTTCATTCATTACCGCCGTAATCATCGACGATCAGCCACGAGAATAGTGAAAGTTTGTTATATCTGATGGAAAGGGATAAGGTTGCCGGTAAAAATTCTTGGCTACAGCGAACTCAGGTAAAGATGGATTGATCGCAGTCTTGAAGCACAAGCCACAACTTGTTTTTCTGGATGTAGTCATGCCGGGTATGTCAGGTTTTGAAATGCTTGAACTTTTACCGGAAATTAATTTTCATCTGATCATTACTACCTCCGATGATCAATACGCCATTCAGGCGATTCGCGCCAGTGCACTCGATTTTCTTTTGAAGCCTGTTCGTCCACAGGAATTAAAAGATGCCGTAGAGCGTTCAGTGAACAAGCAGGAACTTCCGAATAAGAATCAGATTTCCATGCTGGAGAGCTCCATGCGTGAGCGGACTCCGCCTTCACGTAAGATTGCACTTTCCATCAGTGATGGAATGGAATTGGTAAATGTGGATGATATTCTTTACTTCGAATCAGACGGCAACTATACGACGGTGCATATGAAAAACGGTCGTGCCAATGTGGTGAGTAAACCACTCGGTAAGTTTGAAGAAATTATTGACCCTGCAGTTTTTTACAGAGTCCATCATTCTTTTTTAGTCAACTTGTATCAGGTCAATAAATTCATTCGCAGCGACGGCGGGTACATCGTTCTCGAAAACGGAAAAACCATCTCCGTTGCCCGCAACCGTCGCGAAGGATTCCTCGAAGCACTCTCCAAAATCTAACTCTGCGCCGGTCTGCATAATTCTGCGAAAGTCAGCGGGAAACCACAATTTGTTTCCCGCTGACTTTCGCAGAAAAAAAAATGACTCCCGCAGACTTGGTTTTTTGATAGTATAATCGCGCTTTTTTTAATCAAAAACCGATTTTCTCTTTTCAATACAGCGGATTTACCAGTTATACATTCAAACCTGCCAACTGTACAAAGTTGTAAGAAGAGCGCGCACCGGTGCTGTAGTTTTGGTCACATAATCTTAGATGAATATGACAACCGCACTACTCCTCCTGACCGTGATTGCAGCAATCGCCGCGGGAATATTCACAGAAACATTCCAATCGAAACCACAGCTAATTCCTGTTTCTTCGATGCAAAGACAAGTACGCTTTAGAAAATAAATACTGTTAAAGCTTCACACGCCACATCCACCATAGCCGAAAGGCGACAAACAACCACCCACATGGACTCTCCGGCCGCAGCACCAACTTCAGGAACCTTCACCACTGAGCTAAAAAAGCATCAGCAGTTTTTTACAAAGGGGAAGAATTCAGGAAGCCTTTTCAAAAATCCGGATTTGAGTCAACCTGTCGCCTCTCTCGGTTTTTCCGGCACGACACGAAACCCACTTCGGCGTGCCGGATTTTTTCAAGCCCTGAATATCCGAGGAGCAATCAGGGATGGAATGTAAAAATGAGTCACCCGCAGCTTAACGCGAACAAATATTGAAAGGCGCAGACTGAATATCTGCGCCTTTTCTGCGTGAGAAATCT
>JAXLTM010000034.1:0-31202 GCA_046330055.1 Bacteroidia bacterium
TTCCTACCAAAGAAGGAATGGATTTCATGGATAAAGCGCAACGAAAAGGATTATTCTGCAATCATCTTGTCAAAATAAAAACAAGATCAGGCAAGCAGGAAAAAAGACTAATCATGAAATTCGGTTACCGTTTTAGTTTGCTTAGCGAGGAGGAAATTGTTATTCAGGAAGAAGACGGAACATTTACCAAAGAGTATATCGAATTGACGAGCGATTATTATATTCAGCTCAGATCATCTCCGTCCGTTTTTCCTCAAAGCTGATGTTAAACGATTTCAGCTCTGCAAGAATCGGATGATAGATTTCACGCTTCACAGGAATCTGCACACCTTTCAAATTAATTTTACCGTTAAGAATTAGTCGTGCAGCTATTGCAGCAGGAAGTCCTACCGTTTTTGCCATTGATGTGAAGACCTGATTTTCGCCTTTCACTACCAAAGAAGAGAGATGTCTGTATTTTTTTGTACCGATTGTATATTCAAAAGCATGCTGCATAACGATCATATCTTTATCGTCTTCTTTCAGCTTCCATTTTTGTTCCAGAAGATGTTGAAGGATTTGTGCAGGTGTTGAATCCGGTAGCGCAGGTTTTTCATTTCCGAAAATACCCGTCCACTCAACCATTTTCATTTCAGGAGAATCAGAACTGAGCGCAAGCAATTGAGCTGTTCTTTCAGCAACATTTTTTCCCTTTACTGATTCAGGAAGGAGAGCGTCAACAAGCCCGGCATAACTTAATCCGCCTGAGCCTTCAGCTACATATGAATCATCGGTGAGGCCGAGTTGAACAAAGACATTCCATGCCTTACAAAAACCTTCCTGACGCAGAGTTCCTCTGAGCATTGTCGGAATATCTTCGAGATTATAAATTTTTCTGTATGAAAGTGAATCGCGATTTGCATAACCATCGAACTTTCCATGTCCGTCTACTTCAATAATTTCAGGGGCAGCGAAAAGCCGGTTATAAGGGATGTATTTATATTTTCCGTTTTCGATAAAGCGCGCAGTGCCTTGTCCGGCGAGAATTACATTTCTCGGATTCCAGGAGAACTTATAACCCCAGGGGTTATCATTTGATTCAGGTGCCACGAGTCCGCCTGTGTAAGATTTGAAAGAGGTAACTTTTCCTCCAGCACGATGAACTTCATCAATAATCTCCATCGCGCTCATATGATCGATTCCCGGATCGAGTCCGCATTCATTAAGCAGGATGATGCCGCCGTCTTTAGCAGCTGAATCGAGTGAATTCATTTCTGCTGAGACATAAGAAGCTGTAACCAGATTCTTTTTTTGGCGCACGCAGTCCTGTGCAACAGGCAAGTGCATATGTGCAGGAAGCAAAGAAATGACAAGGTCAGCTTCAGAGATATACTTCACCCGATTCGTTTCACTCTGAATATCGAAGGCAATTGCTTTTGCTGAAGGATGACCGGCAGTTTTACTTTTTGCATTTTCAACTGAGACATCTGCAACCGTAAGTGTATACTGATCGGTTGAAGCATGATCAAGGAGGTAACGAATCAGGTAAGAAGACGATCGGCCGGCGCCAATCAGTAGAACATTTTTCATACAATCGATATAAGGCTGCGAAGATATACCATTCCCATATCATTTTTAAAGGAAGCGAAGGCCATGTTTCAGAACATTTACCGTTGATGAATGTCTTAAAAATGATGCTGTTACTAACACACTGCAGGTTCAAAAAAGGGAAAGCAGTCCATTTCAGGGCAGGAAATTTATTACTTTAGCGCCGTTTGGCACACTTTTAGTTAAACGCCACCCCGTCAGAAAAAATTATTTATTCCATAACCCCTACCATCACTATGAAAAAAGTACTCAGCCTGTCGTGGATGCTTCTTTTAGTTACGGCATCTGTTTTTGCTCAATCAAACAATGCAATTCTTTTCACCGAAAACGGAGAGAAATTTCAGGTAATTCTCAACGGAATTTTGCAAAACTCAAATCCTGAAACCAATGTTAAGATGACCGGCCTTGTTGCAGACAGTTACAAGTGCCGGATTATTTTTGCCGATACCAAACTCGGTTATGTTGATTTCAACATGTTCTTCCCGAATCCGGGCAATGAAGTAACATGGAATATCAAGCAAAATAAAAAAGGAGAATATGTTACCCGCTGGGTCAGTGAAGTAGGCATTGCTGAGGCACCTCCAACACCTCCGACTCAAACCGTTGTAGTTTACACGACTACGCCTGCAGCTCCTGCTCCTGTTGAAGGAACCACTACAACTACCACTGTTCAGCATTCCAGTACAACCACAACTACCGGCGGTAGTTCCGACGATGTACATATGAACATTGGAATGAATGTAGGCGGTGAGGGTGGCAGTATCAGCATCAATGCATCAGGCATGGACGGTGATGGCGGCATGACGTCAGGAAGTTCAACCACAACTACTACTACAACAACTCATACAGTAACACACAGCAGTTCAAGTTCAAGTTCAAGTTCAAGTTCAGGTACTGTAGTGTCAACACCTCCTCCTGCACAGCCTGCTACAGTAGTTTATGTTCCGGGATACAATGGTCCGATCGGTTGTCCGGTTCCGATGAATCCAACTGATTTCGCAGGCATGAAAGAAACTATCCGTTCAAAGGATTTTGAAAACACAAAGCTTTCAATTGCCAAACAAGTATTACAAAACAACTGTCTTACAGCACAGCAGGTAAAAGAAGTGCTTGGATTGTTTGATTTTGAAAACACAAAACTTGAGTATGCCAAATATGCCTACGATCACACTTATGATAAAGGCAATTATTACAAAGTCAACGATGCTTTTCGAGTTTGAAAGTTCGGTAAAAGAAGATTTGAACAGATACATCTCAGGTCGATAGCATACGGAGCTCCTTCGAGGCTCTTTTTTACCCGTCTATGAATAAAAACTTCCTCACTATCGGAGCGCTTTTCAGGCCTCGATGTGGTCTCAGGCACCCGGTATACACCGTAAAAGATCATATCTCTGCCTATCATCTGGAGATTTTCGAGAAGGGTGTACACTTTCAGCTCTTTCATGCCTATTGCGTGTGTGCGTTGGAATTTTTATCCGAAAAAATTGTCAAAATAAATTAATCAACACTGCGGGTTGATTCCAATGACAGCAGGTATAGTGTTTTCTCCGGTTCGCTTTATTTGCTGGCGACGATGGAAATCAACGGTCTGGATGGCATACAAAAAATCATCAGACCGATCACTCCTATAGGCGGCTTATGCTTTATTTCAGGCTGGCACTTTAGCTACAATCTCTGTAAGAAAATAATACCGCAAATATTTCTCCGTCATTACGCTTGCATTAGTTCTTGGAACCTCATGCAAATCACCTAAAGAAGAGCTCAACGGTCGCAACTGACACAAGCAAAACAGGAACGCGGGGAACAACGGCAACTACAACGGCGAGTACACCCAAAAATGCCGGCACTGCCACTACTGCAGACTCACTTTGCCGACTCACCGTTAGCTTCTATTCAATCGGTTCCGGTACTGAGCGAATTCATTACCGGTTTGAGGATAAGATTGGATCCTACTCAGCCAAAATTGGGAAAAACATAGATTATTCAAAAGCTAAAACCGTGAAGGTGAAACCGATTTTTGCCTCAGTTTAAAGGAGCTAACCAACGATCAACAAGCCGAATTTGTTGAAATAACAAAGAATTACCTGAAAGACGCCAAATGGGTGCATGTCAATGAAAACGCCCCGTGTTTACATCAGGGACGGAGGTAATCGTCGGAAATTGACAAATTTTCACTTTCTTTGTGCTGCCTAAAAAACCCTTTATCATGAATGAATTTGGCCTGAAAGCTAAAGATGCAACGGTGGCCGACTTAGGTCTACGTCACGTTGCAGATGCCTATTGGAATCTCAATCCTGCTGAACTGGTAGAAGAAACTATTCTCTGCGGAGAAGGAATGCTCACCGATACAGGTGCGCTGGCAGTTGATACCGGAAAATTTACCGGACGCTCACCAAAAGATAAATTCATTGTATGTGATGAACTCACCGAAAACTCAGTATGGTGGGGTGACATCAACATCAAATTCGACCCTGCAAAATTCGACAAACTGTATGACAGAGTGTGTGCATATCTTCAGGGCAAAACTATTTACGTTCGCGATGCCTATGCCTGTGCAGATCCAAAGCATCGTTTGAACATTCGCGTGGTGACTGAATCACCATGGCAGAATCTTTTTGCATACAATCTCTTCCTTCGTCCTACGAAGGAAGAAATCCTGAATACACCTAAATCAGAATGGTCAATCGTTTGTGCTCCGGGCTTCCAGGCCGACCCTGCAATTGACGGAACACGTCAGGCGAATTTTGCCGTTCTGAATTTCACCAAGAAAATCATCCTCATCGGAGGAACTGCATACACAGGTGAAATCAAGAAGGGAATTTTCTCAGTGTTGAATTATGTTCTTCCACATCAGAAAAAAGTATTGTCGATGCACTGCTCTGCCAACATCGGCAAGAACAATGACACTGCAATCTTCTTCGGTCTTTCCGGTACAGGTAAAACCACTTTGAGTGCTGATCCAAACCGCGGTTTGATCGGCGATGATGAGCACGGCTGGTCAGAAGATGCAGTCTTTAATTTCGAAGGCGGTTGCTATGCAAAATGTGTGAACCTTTCGAAAGAAAAAGAACCACAAATTTTCAACGCCATTAAGTTTGGAGCACTGGTTGAAAACATTGAATTCATTGAAGGAACAGCAACGGTTGATTACGATGATATCAGTAAGACAGAAAACACTCGTGCTGCGTATCCGATTTTCCATATCGACAATGCTGTTGAACCATCTGTAGCAGGAATTCCGAAGAACATTTTCTTCCTCACCTGCGATGCTTTCGGTGTATTGCCTCCAATCTCTAAACTGGATGCAGGACAAGCGATGTACCACTTCATTTCCGGTTATACTGCAAAGGTTGCGGGAACAGAAGTTGGAATTACTGAGCCAACTACTACGTTCTCTGCCTGCTTCGGAAAAGCATTCTTGCCGCTTCACCCGACTCAATATGCTGAGCTGCTTGGTGAGAAACTGAAGAAACATAAAGTAAATGTTTGGTTAGTAAACACAGGCTGGTCAGGCGGTTCTTACGGTGTAGGAAGTCGAATGAAACTTTCTTTCACACGCGCTATGATCGGTGCTGCACTGAATGGCGAACTTGACAAAGTAGAATTTGAGAAAATGCCTGTATTTGGTCTGGCTATGCCAAAAACTTGTCCGGGCGTACCAACTGAAATTCTCAATCCACGCAATACCTGGGCTGACAAGAACGAATACGATGCAAAGACAAACAGTCTGGCTGCATCATTCGTTAAGAACTTCGCACAGTATGCAGAATTTGCTACTGAAGAAATTCTCAATGCAGCTCCCAAGGTTGCAGTGAATGCATAAGGTAATCGAAAACACTAAATACAAAAGGAGGAGCAATCCTCCTTTTTTTATTCAATACTATTCTGCTGATGGATCTTTTTTTTGCAAGAGCAATTGACAGGAACCAACTTCTTCTCGACGAAGAAGAGCTTCATCATTTAAGAGTACTGAGAAAAAATGTTGGAGAAGAATTACTGGCAACCGATGGACTGGGCAATCAGTACCGTGCTGAAATTGTCAGTTTGAAAAAAAATGAATGTATTTTGAAAGTACTTTCATTCACAAACGTACCGGCAAAAACGCCAGGTTTACACATTGCAATTGCTCCAACAAAAAACATCGATCGTATCGAATGGTTTACTGAGAAAGCCGTTGAATCCGGAATTCAGACCATCAGTTTTTTGAATTGTCGTCATTCCGAAAGAAAAGAAATCCGGACCGACAGAATCCGAAAGGTGGCTGTTTCAGCAATGAAACAAAGCGGAAAGTATCACTTACCTGTCATTAATGAAATAATTTCATTCAGCGATTTTGTGAACCGGAATTTAGAAGGGAAGAAATTGTTAGCAACGATGACGGCGCCATCTGACAACCATTTTAAAAAGATGATTAATCACTCAGAAGATGCTATCGTTATGATCGGACCGGAAGGAGATTTTCATCCGGAAGAAATAGAGATGGCAATAGCAAAAGGGTATCAATTAGTCAGCCTGGGTCCGGAACGACTGAGAACAGAGACTGCTGCATTAGCTTCATGCATGTGGTTTAACTTTCTGAATCATTAAGTTTACGAGAGAGGTTGTTTAAATCAATCGTGATTCAGTCAGAACAAAAAGAAAAGCTCTATCTTTGAATAGATGAAAAAGATACTGGTCAGCATTTTATTTTTCTCTTGCCTTTGGGTCGGTGCATCTGAGCCATCCTACAAAATTGCATTGTTGAAGTACAACGGAGGCGGTGACTGGTATGCAAATCTTGAGACCTCCTTACCGAATCTCATCAAATTCTGTAATCAGAATCTGGGAACGAATATCAACCCGGAGCAGGCCATCGTTGAAGTCGGCAGTCCGGAAATTTTCAATTACCCATTTTTGCACATGACAGGTCATGGCAACTGGGTTTTATCGAATGCAGAGGCTGAGAATCTGCGCAAGTATCTGATCAGCGGTGGCTTTCTTCACATCGATGACAATTACGGAATTGATCCGTATGTGAGGCCGCAATTGAAGAAAGTATTTCCGGAGTTGGATCTTGTTGAATTACCATTCTCCTACCCTATTTATCATCAGAAATATGAATTCCCTGATGGTTTACCAAAGATCCACGAACACGATGGAAAAGCGCCACAGGGTTTTGGATTGATTTACGAAGGGCGGCTGGTTGTCTTTTACAGCTACGAATGTGATTTGGGTGATGGCTGGGAAGACTATGACGTGCACAAAGACAGCCCGGAATTGCACGAAAAAGCCCTTAAGATGGGTGCGAATCTCATTCAATACGTTTTTAACCGTCAGGGTAACAAGTAATACCCTCAATTTCCCTTTTTCCGTATTTATACTGTTGATTGGTAAGGATAAATTTCCTTACTTGGGTACATCAAACAAACACACATTACTTTTTTTAGTACACTTAACACGAATGAAACTTACCATCGAAAAACATCCGGATTTTTCGAGGCTGACTCATTATTTCCGATCGATTGAGGATTTAGCCGAGAATCTGGGAATTGATGTTGATGCATTGCATCCTAACCATCACTTCCATCCTGTAAATTCGGAGCTTTCAGCACCAAGGAAAGCCAGTGTGAATCCCGCACGCCGTGCCGAAATTTTCCGTGAAAGTACAGGAGTCGAGACCTCCTTAAGGGCGATTGTCAATCCTTTCAATAACGGAAAATAAGGTTCCGGCCAGCCCCGTATTCTAAGTGCCCTTCTGTTCTTCTGAATACCGCCACCAATGCGGACTTCAGCTGTTTTGCATTTGCATTTTACTCGATTTTTACTAAGTTTGTTTACCCACACCATGCAACGCTCGAAGTCAAAGCTTCGTAAGAGTTGCATTCATTCAGCCTATGATACCTACTGCTTCCTTACGTTTCAGGAAAGAAATCGTTCTGTTCCTGCTGCCAATTTTATTGATCCTTTCTGATCAATCAGTCTTTGGGAAAAAACCATTCATTTCAAGCGGAGAGATTACTTCCACGACGGTCACCTTTAAGGAGATTGAAGCTTATGATCGTGCCCATCCGGAAACCAGAAAAAACTTCCGTGGAAACAGTTTTGAAGAAGAAGAGGAAGAAGGCGATGTAATGCCGGAATTACGTGTACCACGTAAGGCGATAATAGAAAGAGATCCGTTCGGAACGATGACGACACACCGGAACGGCGCACAGGGAAGTGCAACAACGAATTCAGCTCCACCGGCACTGAATTTTAATGCCATTGATGATAATATTTCAACGATCCCTCCTGACGTAGCCGGCGCTGTTGGTCCTAATCATATCATGACAGCGGTAAATAGTCAGGTAAAGATATCAAACCTTGCCGGCACACAATTAAGCATTGTAAGTTTAGACGCTTTCTGGGCAACACTTGGGAATCCGAGTGTCTTTGATCCGAAGCTGCAATATGATCCATTCAACAATCGATGGATTTTCACGGCTACTGCCAATGGCGGCGTTTCTACATCTTCACTTTTGATGGGAGTTTCAGTTACCAATGACCCGACCGGCACATGGAAACTCTATAAAGTTCTTTACGATGCTACCGGTACTAACTGGCTTGATTATCCAAGTCTGGGCTTTAACAAAGACTGGATAGTTGTAAATGGCAACGTATTTTCTATTGCTGCAGGAGCATTTGTGCAAACAGAGTTTTTCGTTTTTAAGAAAGCCGATCTGTATAGTGGTGTGGTTTCACCGGGCCTGACCAGAATTCCATTAGCGGGCAGCGGCGGTACAATTTGTCCGGCTATCACCTATGACAATACTATTTCTACGATTTACATGTTGCAGAATTACAATGGTAATTCCGGTGGCAGCGGGTACATCAGAATGTATACTATTACCGGAGCGATAGGTTCAGAAACTGTAACGGCCGGAAGTTTAATCAGCACACCGAATCCCTGGGCAAGCAGTGCCGGCGGATCAACACTCGATTTTGCACCACAATCAGGCAGTGCACATTTGATCAACACCAACGACAGTCGGATGCAAAAAGTAATTTACCGAAACGGAAGTATCTGGGGCTTACATACAGTCTTTCTTCCAGCGGCGACGCCAACGAGAGCTTCAGTACAATGGTGGCAGGTGACAACAGCTGCAGCAATTACGCAAAGAGGCCGGATTGATGATGCAACAGGCGTCAACTTTTATGCATTCCCGAGTATTGATGTCAACACCAACAATGATGCAGTGATTGGTTGTGCAAAGTTTTCTTCCACCACATTTGCAAGTGCATGCTATGCTGTTCGTTTTTCATCTGATGCAGTAAATACATTTCAAACCGATTATGTTTTCAAATCAGGTTTAGCATCGTACTATAAAACTTACAGTGGCACCAGAAACCGCTGGGGAGATTATACAACAGTAGTTGTTGACCCAACCAATCAGACTGACTTCTGGACATGCCAGGAATATGCTCTTACACCTTCCGGAGGATTTGATCGCTGGGGAACATGGTGGGCCAAGGTAAATGGAGCATGCAGTGCTCCGGCAACACCGGGTGCAATTACCGGTTCAGCTTCTGTATGTTCGGGCGCAACCGGAGTTGCATACAGCATTGCTGCTGTTAGTGGTGCTACCGGTTATACATGGACACTTCCAACCGGAGCAAGTATTACTTCCGGAGCAAATACAAATTCAATCGTAGTTACTTTCGGAAGTACTTCAGGAACGGTTAGTGTAACAGCAAATAATACATGCGGATCCAGCGCTGCGAGCACCTTGAGTGTAACAGTAAATCCGAATGTGGCTGCATCTGTCAGCATAGCCGCGAGTCCTTCAACCGGTATTTGTTCAGGTACGAACGTAACATTTACAGCTACACCAACCAATGGCGGAGCTTCTCCTTCATATCAATGGAAAAAGAATGGAGTCAATGTCGGGACAAACAGTTCAACATACAGTGATGCTGCGCTGACCAATGGTAACACCATTCAATGTGTAATGACCAGCAATGCTTCCTGTGTGACAGGAAGTCCGGCCTCATCCAACACACTCACGATGACTGTAACAACAAGTGTTGCAGCGAGTGTATCGATTGCAGCGAGTCCATCAGGGGCAATTTGTTCAGGTACAAGTGTGACATTTACTGCTACTCCAACAAACGGCGGCGCTGCACCAGGTTATCAATGGAAGAAAAACGGGACGAACGTAGGAACAAACAGCACTACCTATACAGATGCCGCTTTGGTAAATTCTGACATAATTACCTGTGTGATGACAAGCAATGCAACTTGTGCAACAGGCAGTCCGGCAACATCAAATGCAATTACCATGACTGTGAATCCGAATGTAACAGCAAGTGTTTCTATTGCTGCGAGTCCTGCCGGAGCCATCTGTTCAGGTACGAATGTCACCTTTACGGCAACCCCAACCAATGGCGGAGCTTCCCCTACATATCAGTGGAAGAAAAACGGAGTCAACGTAGGAACAAATAGCGCAACCTATAGTGATGCTGCACTTGCGACAGGAAATACAATTACCTGCACAATGACAAGTAATGCAAGTTGTGTAAGCGGCAGTCCGGCAACATCGAATACAATTACAATGACGGTGAATGCGAATGTGGCAGCCAGTGTTTCGATTGCAGCGAGTCCATCGGGAACCATTTGTTCGGGAACAAATGTAACTTTTACAGCTACTCCGACCAATGGCGGTGCATCTCCAACATATCAGTGGAAAAAGAATGGAGTAAACGTTGGAACTAATAGTGCAACATACAGTGATGCAACACTGGCCAACGGAAATACAATTACCTGTACAATGACCAGCAATGCAAGTTGTGTGACAGGTAGTCCGGCCACTTCAAATACTATAACAATGGCGGTGACCACCAGTGTGGCAGCAAGTGTATTCATTGCCGCCAGCCCTTCAGGTGCGATTTGTTCAGGAACGAGTGTGACCTTTACTGCTACACCAACCAATGGCGGAGCAGCACCTGCTTATCAGTGGAAAAAGAATGGTAGCAATGTGGGAACGAACAGCACTACGTATACCGATGCAGGATTAGCCAATTCAGATGTCATTACGTGTGTGATGACGAGCAATGCAACTTGTGCGACCGGAAGTCCGGCTACTTCGAATGCAATCATTATGACAGTAAATGCAAACGTAGCAGCAAGTGTTTCTATAGCAGCGAGTCCTTCAGGGGCTATCTGTTCGGGAACGAATGTAACCTTCACTGCTACTCCAACCAATGGCGGAGCATCTCCAACTTATCAATGGAAAAAGAACGGCGTGAACGTTGGGACAAATAGCACAACTTACAGCGATGCTGCATTGGCAAATGGAAACACAATTACCTGCACGATGACGAGCAATGCAAGTTGCGTCACCGGCAGCCCTGCAACATCGAATACAATTACAATGACGGTGAATGCGAATGTGGCAGCGAGCGTTTCCATTGCAGCGAGTCCATCCGGGGCAATTTGTTCGGGAACAAGTGTAACGTTCACGGCAACACCAACGAATGGTGGTGCAGCACCTGCTTATCAGTGGAAAAAGAACGGAACCAATGTGGGAACGAACAGCACCACTTATACTGATGCAGCATTGGCCAATTCAGATGTTATTACCTGTGTATTGACTAGCAATGCAAGTTGTGTGACAGGTAGTCCGGCCACTTCGAATGCCATTACAATGACTGTAAATCCAAATGTGGCTGCCGGCGTTTTTGTTTCTGCCAGCCCTTCAAGTACCATTTGTTCAGGTACAAGCGTGACATTTACTGCGACACCAACCAATGGTGGCGCTGCGCCAAGTTATCAGTGGAAAAAGAACGGCAGCAATGTGGGAACGAACAGCACTACGTATACCGATGCTGCATTAGCCAATTCAGATGTCATTACGTGTGTGATGACCAGCAATGCAACCTGTGCGACGGGAAGTCCGGCTACTTCGAATGCAATCATTATGACAGTAAATGCAAATGTAGCAGCAAGTGTTTCCATAGCAGCGAGTCCTTCAGGGGCAATCTGTTCGGGAACGAATGTAACCTTCACTGCTACTCCAACAAATGGCGGTGCTTCTCCAATATATCAATGGAAAAAGAACGGTGTGAACGTTGGAACTAATAGTGCAACCTATAGTGATGCTACACTGGCCAACGGAAATACAATTACCTGTACAATGACCAGCAATGCAAGTTGTGTGACAGGTAGTCCGGCTACGTCGAATACAATTACAATGACGGTAAACACAAGTGTGGCAGCGAGTGTGTCGATTGCAGCGAGCCCATCCGGGGCCATTTGTGCGGGAACGAATGTAACCTTCACTGCTACTCCGACCAATGGAGGTGCTTCTCCTGACATATCAGTGGAAAAAGAACGGCGTGAACGTAGGAACAAACAGTGTAACTTACAGTGATGCAACTTTGGCCAATGGAAATACAATTACCTGCACGATGACCAGCAATGCAAGTTGCGTCACCGGCAACCCTGCAACATCGAATACAATTACAATGACGGTGAATGCGAATGTGGCAGCGAGCGTTTCCATTGCTGCGAGTCCTTCTGTAAGTATTTGTTCAGGTACGAATGTGACCTTTACTGCTACTCCGACCAATGGAGGTGCTTCTCCTGCATATCAGTGGAAAAAGAATGGCGTGAACGTAGGAACAAACAGTGTAACTTACAGTGATGCAACTTTGGCCAATGGAAATACAATTACCTGCACGATGACCAGCAATGCAAGTTGTGTGACAGGTAGTCCGGCTACATCCAACACACTTACCATGACGGTGACAGCAGCACCGACAATTACCGGAATTTCGCCGGGCACAGGAGCAATCGGGTCATCGGTTGTCATTACCGGAACTGCATTTACTGGAGCAACTTCCGTAAAATTCAACGGCGTGAGTGCGACAACATTTACGGTTAACACTGCCACTCAAATTACAGCTACAGTGCCAACAGGAGCTACTACCGGAACTGTGAGTGTAACTACGGCATGTGGTACAGCAACGAGTGCAACATCATTCACTGTCATTTATCCGATTACTGTGAAAGCATTTATCCAGGGCTTCTATCGGGGCGCTTCGGCGATGGCTGCAGTTGTAAATCCGGTCTCCTTCCCTACGCTATGTGATACGGTAACAATTTCATTAGCGCAAACTACGAGTCCGTATACAGTACTCTTCTCTGTAAAAAGTACTCTCAGCACAACAGGTACAGGAACATTCAACTTCCCTTACAATGTAATTGGTAACAGTTATTATCTGATTATTCAGCATCGCAATTCTCTTCAGACATGGAGTGCATCAGCGATTACAATGAGTGGAACGGCGATGAGTTATGATTTCACCATAGCACTTAGTAAGGCATTTGGAAATAAAATGATTTCTAATGGCGACGGAACATTCTCGGTGTACAATGGCGATACGAATCAGGATGGGGTTATTGATACGACCGATTTCACAGGAGTTGAAAGCTCGACGCAGACATTCCTGAGTGGGTATCAGGTGAAGGATGTGACGGGAGACGGTTTAGTGGAATCAGCAGATTATTCACTGATGGAGAATAATGCGAAGGCGGGGGTTACGGTTTCGAAGCCCTAAATTGGGTTTCCCGCAGAGCTCGCTGACAATAAGTTTGATTTGCGCAGAAAATCTTTGGATGCCTTCGTGTCTTATGTGCACCCTGTGGTGAAAAAGATTAATCCCGGGCAGTTGCATCTATTTCATCGTAAAGGAAACCGGCTTACAGTGAAACTCCTTCTTCTCTTTTGAACGATACGAGAACGCCGCTTACCCGTCATGGCGTTTGGTAAAAATTCTACACGGGCAGTCACACAAAATTTTAGGCAATAAAAAAGCCCCTCCTGAGGAGGGGCTTTCACTTTTAAGTTAGTTTTTTATTACTTGATCGCTGACATAAAGTTAGCGTCTTTGAACCATTTAATGAATTCACGGTCTTCAGAGGCCATTGCTTTCAGAGTTGAATCTTTACCGCAAGCAGTAGAAAGATTTGAAGCAACACCATTACCATCACCTTTGCGGGCAGCGATAATTGCTTTCAGATAGTAACCCATTGCTGAATCTTTATCAGGAGAAGCATCGATAGTGCTGAGAGCACCGTCTTTGTCGCCTGAAAGAAGTTTAGCAAGAGCAGCATTGAATGAACTTGAACCGCTGTAGTGACTAACAGCTGAAGAGTAGTTACCATTACGGATATCGAGGATACCCATATTTTCGTTAACTTCATTACCTGCACCTGAAGCAGCAGCATAGCTGATTGCAGCGTTAGCACGGTCACCCTTGCGGCTGTAAACAGCACCGATATTGTTTTTCACGATTGCATTTCCGTTGCTCAACTGATCAGCTTTAGTGAATTCAGTTTGTGCACCGTCAACATCACCATTCTGGAAGAGAATAGAACCAACGTTATTGGCAGTTCTCCAGTCCTGAGGATAGATACGCTCAGCAGCACGGTAGATCGAAAGTTTTTCAGTGTTATCCTGAGTCAGTGTGGCAGCGTAAAGGATTTCTTCAACGCTCAAAGAATCAGGATTAGATTTTGCAAGAGCAGCAATTTGTTCGTCAGAACGGCCTGTTTTCTCAGCATTGATAGTGATGGCAGAACGACGAAGTTTAGGAAGTACACCTTCAGCAATCTCAGTGTACGCTTTACCCATTTTCTTGATTTCCATTTCACGGGCATCAGCATCCGTGTTAGATGCAACGATACGAAGGATCATATCTTTTTGTGGCATGCTTGAAGCAGACATCAATTGCTGGAATCCACCCCAATCTTCATTAGTAGCGCTACGAGTAAACAATGAACTGTCTGGTGAAATCTTCACGCGGTCTTTTGGTTTCACACCTGTGTTCATACGTTTCATCATTGCATCGGCAAGATATTTTGCTGATGATTTAGAACGATTTTCAGCAAGAGAAGCATTCAGCTTTTCTGTACCATCAGGAGAAGCATAACCCATGATGCTGTAACCTTTGATTGCATATGGAGCAACAGAAAGTACTTTCACAGCGCTGTCAAGTTTTGCGAACTCCGCTTTGTTGCTGATGTTGCAATCTTTCACTTTTGAAGTTAGGATTAACGTTTGAAGTGTTGATCAGATAGTAGATCGTTCCTTCAAAGTTTGCAGGAGTAACACGAACAAAGGCATCTTTACCGATGATCACTTTCTCATCAGCTTTCACCAGCAACGGAGTAACGATTACACCGTCAGCGATTTTAGTTGAACCAAGTTCTTTTGTTGTTTTTCCTTTTACACCAGTAGCCTTAGCCATTACGTCTGATGCTTTCATATCAGGGGTGTAGGCAATCTTGTCAGTGTACGTAAAGCTTCCGCCGGCCTTGTAGTTAATCTTAGTACCGTTGGTAGTAGATTTTTCACCCACAACGGTAATAGATTTAAAATTATGCTCAGCAGTAGAAGATTTTACAACCGGAGTAACGGTAACATCAACCTTTTTAGCAAAGTATTTTGCAGGGTAGGTTCCTTTTACTGAGATGGCAACGCTGTCGCCATGCATTTCAAGAGGATTCGGAGTTACTTCGTGCTTTACCTGGCTGTAGTTTTTGGCCATTTTTCCCAAGCCGTTACAAGCTGCGATCGAAAGACCTAACAGAATGTAGGATAAGGTTTTAAGTTTGTTCATTTTTCGCGTGGAGATAGATTATTTGAAGGTGAATTCAGGGCGCAATATTGCAATTAATTTACTTAATACGAAAGGATTGTTAATTATTTTTGGAAGCCCTTTTTCGCTCAGTTTCATCGAGTATGATCTTGCGCATGCGGATGGCTTTCGGAGTAATTTCAAGGTATTCGTCTTTCTCGATATATTCCATGGCTTCTTCCAGTGAGAAGTTAATTTTCGGTGTGATGCGAACGTTCTCATCACTACCGCTGGCGCGCATGTTGGTGAGCTGTTTGGCGCGGGTAACGTTAACGACCATGTCGCCAGGGCGGATGCTTTCGCCGATAACCTGACCGGTATAAACTTCTTCAGCCGGATCAATGAAGAAACGACCACGATCCTGAAGTTTGTCGATCGAATAAGCTGTTGATTTTCCTTTATCCATTGAAAGGAGAACACCGTTGATTCTGCCGGGCAAATCGCCTTTCCATGGCTCGTAGCCTTTGAAACGGTGAGCGATAATCGCTTCACCCTGAGTGGCAGTGAGAAGGTTATTTCTCAGACCAATTACTCCGCGGGCAGGAATAGAAAATTCAAGGTGCAATACATCTCCTTTTGGTTCCATCACCAGCAATTCACCTTTTCGCTGAGTAACCTGATCAATTACGGCTCCGGAGAATTCTTCGGGTACGTTTACTGTTAGTGTCTCAACCGGCTCACATTTCTGTCCGTCGATTTCTTTGATGATTACCTGCGGCTGTCCAACCTGCAATTCATATCCTTCGCGACGCATGGTTTCAATGAGGATGGAGAGGTGAAGTACACCACGGCCATAAACATTGTAGGCATCCGGCGAACCGGTTTCATCAACCCGCAGGGCAAGATTCTTTTCAGTTTCTTTATACAGACGATCTCTTAAGTGTCTGGATGTAACGAATTTACCTTCCTTACCAAAGAACGGTGAATTGTTAATCGTAAAGAGCATACTCATTGTCGGCTCATCCACATCAATCGTTGGAAGTGCTTCCGGGTTTTCAAAATCAGCAACTGTATCGCCGATATCGAATTCTTCGAGACCAACGATGGCGCAGATGTCACCTGCGTCCACTGCAGTTTGTTTGCTGCGGCCGAGTCCTTCGAAGCTATGAATTTCTTTTACTCTTGATTTGAGAATGGTACCATCGCGTTTCACGAGTGAAACCGGCATACTCTCGCGCATTGTTCCGCGGAAAACACGTCCAATAGCGATACGACCAACGAAGCTTGAATAGTCAAGCGAAGTGATAAGCATCTGAGGTGTTCCTTCATGAACCGGAGCCGGCGGGATATGTTCGATGATAGCATCCAGCAATTCAGTGATATCTTCGGTTGGTCTTTTCCAGTCTTTACTCAGCCAGCCCTGCTTGGATGAACCGTAAAGTGTCGGGAAGTTCAACTGCTCTTCCGTTGCTCCGAGGTTGAAGAAAAGATCGAATACTGCTTCGTGAACCTCATCGGGGCGACAGTTCTCCTTATCCACTTTATTAATTACGACGATCGGACGAAGTCCAAGAGAAAGAGCCTTTTGCGTCACGAAACGAGTCTGAGGCATTGGACCTTCAAAAGCATCTACTAATAATAGTACACCGTCGGCCATTGTAAGTACGCGCTCCACCTCGCCACCGAAATCGGCGTGGCCCGGAGTATCTATAATGTTGATTTTAATGTCCTTATATCTGATAGAGACATTCTTCGCTACGATGGTAATACCACGTTCACGTTCCAGGTCGTTGTTATCGAGGATGAGCTCGTTAGTGTGTTGATTGTCACGAAAAAGCTTAGCCTGATGAAGCATTTTGTCGACGAGCGTCGTCTTTCCGTGATCGACGTGGGCAATAATTGCGATATTCCTGATTTGCATGAAGTTAATTCGCTTTCTTAAGTTAAGCGGCCGCGAAGGTAGGAAAAAAAGAGGGGAATTCCATTCCCGGGTTTGTGTTATGCTGATTTTCAATTTCAAACCGGTAAAAAATTAGCTAATTAGCTAATTAGCTAATTGAGAAGTGAGCAACGAACTCGCAATATCCCAACTATCCTCCACCCTTGCTATTTTCACCATTTCTAATACCTTTGCACCCCTCGAAAAAAAGGTTAAAAAATGGAAAATTTCTTGTACATAGTGCCGCTGCTGGGTGTAGTCGGACTCATTTACATGTTCATCAAGGCCAGCTGGGTTACTAAGCAGGATGCCGGCGATTCCAAGATGCAGGGAATTGCATCAGCGATTGCCGACGGCGCAATGGCATTTCTGAAATCCGAATACCGCATTCTTGCCATTTATATGGTGATTGCCGGTACTGCGCTCGGAATTCTGTCTCAGATCGTTGAAACATCACACATTCTTATTGTGGCATCCTTTGTCACAGGATGTATTTTCAGTGCGATGGCAGGTTTCATCGGAATGAAAATCGCCACAAAGGCCAACGTACGTACAACACAGGCTGCCCGTACTTCACTGGGAAAAGCACTAAGTGTTTCTTTCTCCGGCGGATTGGTTATGGGACTTGGTGTTGCCGGTCTGGCTGTGCTGGGTTTAAGTTCAATCTTCATTCTCCTTTATAAATATTTCATGGGTGGTACCATGACAGGCTACGAAGACATGACACGTGTACTCGAAGTATTAGCCGGTTTCTCCGTAGGTGCCGAGTCAATTGCACTCTTCGCTCGTGTGGGCGGTGGTATCTATACTAAAGCTGCCGACGTTGGTGCTGACCTTGTTGGAAAAGTTGAAGCAGGAATTCCTGAAGACGATCCACGCAATCCTGCAACGATTGCAGATAACGTGGGCGACAACGTAGGTGACGTTGCCGGTATGGGCGCCGATCTTTTCGGTTCATACGTTGCAACCGTGCTTGCATCAATGGTGTTAGGAAATTACATCATCAGTGATATGTCAGGTATTCAGGATGCATTCGGCGGCATTGGTCCGATTCTCCTTCCGCTGGCAATTGCCGGCGTTGGTATCATCGCATCAATTCTCGGATCATTCTTCGTGAGTGTTTCTAAAAACGCGACAGTAAACACAGACACAGTTCAGGCTGCCTTGAATAGCGGTAACTGGATTTCAATTTTCATTGCACTTGCAGCCTCTTTCTTCCTGATCAAAATGATGCTTCCTGAGACCATCATGATGAGCGTATTTAACCAGGGCGAGTTTACACAACTCACTACTACATCAATGAATGTATTCTGGGCAGTCGTAATCGGAATGTTTGTGGGTGGTGCAATTTCATACATCACTGAATTCTACACAGGACTTGGTAAAAAGCCTGTAATGTCAATTGTACAAAAATCAGCTACCGGTGCTGCAACCAACATCATTGCAGGTTTAGGAACCGGAATGCTTTCAACTGCCTTCCCGGTTATTCTTTTTGCCGGAGCAATCTGGGGTGCATATGCACTTGCAGGTTTCTACGGAGTAGGAATTGCTGCCTCTGCCATGATGGCAACTACAGCAATGCAATTAGCGATTGATGCTTTCGGTCCGATCGCCGATAACGCAGGTGGTATTGCAGAGATGAGTGAACTTCCATCAGAAGTTCGCGAGAAAACAGACGTACTCGATTCAGTTGGTAATACTACGGCTGCTATCGGAAAAGGATTTGCAATTGCGTCTGCAGCATTAACTGCGCTTGCACTCTTTGCCGCTTATGTGACGTTCACAGGTATTCAGGGGTATTAACATCTTTGATGCGAAAGTACTTGCTGCTTTATTTATCGGCAGTATGATCCTGTTGTCTTCTCTGCACTTGCAATGAATTCAGTTGGTCGTGCAGCGATGGACATGGTAAATGAAGTTCGTCGTCAGTTCCGTGAAATACCGGGTATCCTTGAAGGTACAGGCAAACCACAATATGCACGTTGCGTTGAGATCTCGACAAAAGCTGCACTTCGTGAAATGATGTTACCCGGTATCATCACCATCGTTACTCCTATTCTTATCGGCGTCATCATGGGTCCTGAACCACTGGGCGCATACATGGCCGGTGTTACAGTGAGCGGAGTGCTCTGGGCGATTTTCCAGAACAATGCAGGCGGTGCATGGGACAATGCGAAGAAGTCGTTCGAAAAAGGCGTAAGCATTAACGGCGAAACATTCTACAAAAAATCTGATCCGCACAAAGCCGCTGTTGTTGGTGACACTGTTGGTGATCCGTTCAAAGATACTTCAGGTCCATCGATGAATATCCTCATTAAACTTTCTTCACTGGTAGGATTGACCATTGCACCGCTCATCGCTATGAATCATGGCGGTGGTATGGGTATGGACAAATGCAAAGGCGAAGGAATGGAATGTCATGCGCAGATGAATTGCTGCAAGGACATGCAAGAGAATGCCTGTATGATGGACGAAGAAGGCAATTGCATTGTTGACTCAGCAGTATGTGCTCAATGGATGGCTGAAGGAAAATTAGACAGCACAGCATGTGTGAAATGTGTAGAAGGAAAATGCTACATCAAAGCAGATGCCTGCATGAAAGCCGGCGGTTGCGAGATGGGTGACAACAACTGCGGTCATAAATCTGAAGAATGTTCACAAGCCTGCATGGATTCATGCAAAGCCAAAGGAATTAAGTGCGGCGACAAAGATTGCTGCAAGAATGGTAAAGGCATGGAAGGCTGCAAAATGAACGGCGGCATGGAAGGCTGTAAAATGAATGGCGGCATGGAAGGCTGCAAGATGGGCAACATGAACGGTGGAAAATGTACACCTGAATGTATGGCTGCATGCAAAGCAAAGGGCATCGATTGCAGTAAAGAAAAAGACTGCTGCAAAAAAGGCGGCATGGAAGGTTGCAAGATGGGCGGCATGAATCAAGGCGGTTGTACACCGGCTTGCATGGAAGCCTGCAAAGCTCACGGCATGAAATGCGACGGTAAAAACTGTCCTGCAAAAAAATAATCTCATTCCGAATCCGGAATCACACTATGAAGGCTGCCTCAACAGGCAGCCTTTTTTGTTTTCATTTAATTTCACCTTTCTCAATCTATGGATCATTTCGCTTTAAAATTCATTACCTCATTTCTCCAAAAACGATCGATATCCCCTTCATCAATTTCAAACAATTTACATACCGTCTCCATTAATTTCGCATTGTCATTTGGCACATCAAGCAAAATCTTAATTGCAGCCAATCCTCCTTTTCTATACGCAGAATTTAATAAGATTGCGCCGGTTGTATAGAAAGAAGCATATTGCCAACCCCACTCTCCCTCCAGAACATCAGAGAAAGTAACGGTGTCATTTTTTACTAACTCTCCGGCCAGCAGCCTGACACTTTCTTCAAATGTCTTTCCACCTTGTCCGCCTTTCCATGTTGCAAAACCTTCCTCAATCATCCCGTGCCGTTTTCCATTTGGGATCAGCAGATGTACAAATTCGTGCGGGTAATATTCCGACCCCATTCCGCTGAATAGAATTCGGTTGTCATTCATTCCTATTCCGGTAGTATAGCCGGCATAAAAGAAATCAAAATTTAAGAGCCTACCCATTTCATCCGGAGTATCAGTGATGTAAAATTCAAAAGGCGTCCAATCTGCAAACAGAAACTCATTTGAAATTTCATTGCAGAACTCGTTTGCCTTTTTAGCCATGGCATCATTGAATTTATGATGAGGTGGATAAACAAAAGTTATTTTCCCTATCCTTCGTCTGTTCCAATTTTCTGTAATAAAAGGCAGTGCATTTTTAAGTTTCCACTCTCCATCTTCCTTAACAGCGTAAAGATTTGTAATACACCATAGATTTGAATTTTGATTTACTTGCTGCATACCATCAGCGGAAAAAATAGTTCTGATTTCATAATGATCACTTTCCTTTTCGATTGACAGAATGGTCGGCTTGTAGTACCTGAGCAATTGCTTTGAAGAAAACTGATATAAATAACGGGCAGAAAAATCAAAGTTTTTGAATTTTAGCTTTTCAGCTTTATTCCAATATGGATTGTCGTATAAACTATCAGGTTGAGAATTCAGGTAGTTTATCCAAAGGTTGGCAATTTGTCTTATTTCGCTGTTCGAGGTATCTACCCTTGAATGCAAAGTGACTTCAATTTTATCTTGCTGTCCATAGGCCCGGATTGCGAAAAATAAAAACAGCAATATGTATAATGATCGCATTGAATTACTCATTCCTATTTCGCTATTTTAAATTAAATAAACCACAAAGTTCCCTAAACTACAGTCTTGAACCTCAATATGAAGATTGCACTTTATTTTTCTAACGTCAAATTGAAACAAGACGTATCGGTCACTGATATTAATAGCATTACGGTGAACTACTAAATCAACAAATTGACTTTGAATAAATATATCCTACAGGAATAAATAGAATGAGTTTCTGAGTATCAGATTTATTCTCCATATAGCAGTATGATCTGTACAAGGCCTAGTAATTCTTCTCCTCCAGGACATCGGTGGCAGTTTTGTTGCCCAGCTGTTCAGCTAAACCAATAAGTAATCCTTCTACTCCACGAATGTAGCAAAGTCTATACACATCATCGAACTGAACAACTTTATCAACGACTTTGGCGCCGTGCCTTTCAAGTCTGGTCAAAAGTTCATCTAGATTATCTACCCTGAACATTACTCTTAAATAGCCCAGTGAGTTTACAGGATTAGCTCTGTGATCAGCAACTGTTTTCGGTCGTAAAAACTGTGAAAGTTCCAGTCGGGAATGTCCGTCCGGAGTAACCATCATGGCAACTTCAACAGATTGGTCGCCGAGTCCGGTTACTTGACCGGCCCATTCCCCTTCAACCATCATCCGACCTTCAAGAGTCAACCCGATTTCTGAAAAGAACTCAATTGCGTTGTCAAGTGATTCTACTACAATGCCCACGTTGTGCATTTCCATCAATTTGCTTTTCTCTGGATATTCCGACCAAACAGACCCCTACTTTTCGGTGTAAACTGACCCCTCATTTTGAACTGCTGTTTTTGAGTTGATGACAATGATGTTTTGATCGTAAGGCTAAGTTAAGATTTTAAATTATCAAGTTCAATTTTTTCTTCTGTTTCCGGTATTCGTTTTCTTCGAAGAGACTCTCCTTTCATCTCGATCCGATGTGAGTCGTGAACCAATCGGTCCAGGATGGCGTCTGCGATTGTTTGTTCTCCGATTACTTCGTACCATTTGCTTACCGGTAGCTGCGAGGTAATAATGGTAGAGCTTTTTCCGTGTCGGTCTTCCATTATTTCCATCAGTGTTGCCCGGCTCTGTGCATCTAATGGCGTAAGACCAAAGTCGTCGATCAGTAACAGATGTTGCCGTTCGATTTTAGCAAGTTCTTTTAAATAGGTTCCGTCGGCCTTGGCGATTTTCAGTTTTGCGAAGATTTTAGAATGATGCTGATACAATACTCTAAAGCCCATCGAGCAGGCTTTGTGACCGATTGCCGAAGCAAGAAAACTTTTTCCTATTCCGGTACTCCCGGTAATTATGATGTTCTCTTTTTTATTAATAAAGTCACATTCCGATAATCGAAGTATCTGGTTCTTATCCATGCGCCCATCATCGTAGTTAACTTGTTCGAGCGATGCTTTGTAACGGAACTTAGCGCGCATCGTGGAACGGGACAGTCTTCGATTGTACCGCTCGTCCCACTCTGATTCTACCAGATGTGCAATCATTTCGTCGGCAGTAAATTTTTCATTCTTGCCGGATTCCATCGTCAGCTGGAAGGCTCTTGCCATTCCAATCAGTTTCATTTGTTTTAATTTTTCTAATGCTTCATTCATCGTTTTTTGATTTAATTGTTAGAGATTAATTATTGGTAATAATTGGCGCCACGGATATTATCGTGCGCCGGCATTTTATTCTGCGAGGGATCTTCCTCGAACTGATCCAGATTTTTCCTCAGGATATCTTCAATGATTTTGTAATTGTAGTACCCAAAATCGGATGCTCGCTTACAGGCGTTGATCAGGCGTTTCGTCCCCACACGTTTTTCAAAAGACAAGATGCCCTGACAGGATTTATAAGCCTGCTCCGGATGTTGCTTTCTAAGAAGAACTTCCTTGATAAAGAGCTCCACAATCGGATCAATAGCTTTGGCTTTATTTAAGAAAAAATCTGGACTCCATTCGGTCACATAGCGATGTTGCGGAGACATGTGCGTGGGATCGCTACTGTAATTTCCGCGACTCCGTACACGCTTATGCGAAGCGATCAGCTGATAATTTTGATAGATATCCACCTGCGATCTGGAATAATGGAGGGCTAACTTTTTTCCGATTAATTCAAAAGGTACACTGTAGTAATGTTTGTCTTCAGAGAGAAGCACGTGTCCGTTTTTCATCACCGTGACCTGTTTGATTTGTCTCATCTCATACCGATCAGTTCGTAGCGGATGAAGCGTAGGCAATTCAAGTAGCCACTGATCTTTTCTAGAGCAATCCTTTCCCGTTAAGAGCATCTCATTAAGAAGAATAAGCGATTGTTTAATGAACTCGTTCAGCTCTTCCAGAGTGTACATCCGGCCTTCCGGTATGGAAGTAAATATTCGCTGATAACCGATCTTCACCATATTCTCCACATGAGCCTTGTCCTGTGGACTTCGTGCACGTGCAGGAAGAATCGTCGTTCCGTAATGCGAAGCAAAGGCTAAGAAGTTTTCATTGATCTCCGGCTCGTATTTGCTGGCTTTGATCACCGCACTTTTGAGATTATCAGGAACGATTCCCAATGGCGCCCCTTGAAAATAATGCAGTGCATTTTCGCAAGCCCCGATAAAATCATCGACGCGCTGACTAGGCACTGCTTCAAAATAAGAGTACTGGCTCCATCCTAAGATCGCCACGAAGACTTCTGCCTGCTTTATTTCACCTGTGTCAGGATCCACATAAGGTAATCTCTCACCCGTAAAATCGATGTACATCTTGTCGCCCGACTTGTGTTGAATCGGCATCGTTGGATTTACCTTACTGCTCCATAAACGATAATAATGATAGAACTGTGTCAGCTGATAACCGTCCGGGTATTTTTTCTTATAGACCTGATACTGTATGGCAAGCGTCATTCCCCGTCTGCGCAATTGCTTTTCAAGGTCGGGGGAAAAACTCATAGAGCTTTTGCAATTTATCGCCCACATCCTTTTCCAGAGGCGGATGAAACAAGTTGCTCAACTCAAGGTCAGACTTCCTTTCCAGGTCTGACAATGGCATTCTAAGTTTCACAAAGAATTCGATGTAATGCTTCACCGTATTCTTGGAAACGCTCAGCCGACCGGCAATCTTTTTCTTGCCAATTCCCTTTGCATAGAGCTTTAGAATTTGTCGAATTTTACTCATGATGATAGGTTTGTTTGCCATACTTTCTTCCGGAATTTCGATTGGCAGTTTAGCCATCGAAACCGAAAAAAATACAGGATCAAATCATCATCGTCACCATCAAAAAGCAGGGGTCAGTTTGCCCCGAAAACCAGGGGTCACTTTACTCCGAAATAAGGGGGTCACTTTGCTCCGAAAAGTAGGGGTCAGTTTGAGCGGAATTTCCAGTTATCTGAACAATATCAATAGCGATCGCCGTTTAATCGAGTTTTGTAGCAATTGCTTAGATGTGCGGCTGTATTTGAAATATGATCTCGATGAACAATTGCCCTGGCACTCGACCATCAGCCGGACACGACAACTTTACGGCGAAGAGATATTTATGCAATTATTTAAAAAAGTGCTTTCACTCTGCGTTGAGCAAGGCATGGTACGCGGAAAGCGACAAGCCATTGATAGCGCTTTCGTCAAAGCAAATGCAAGTCTTGATAGTTTGCAATTGAAAGAAATTACGGATGACGTTGTTGAATATGCAGAAGAATTAAATAAAAATAGTGAGTTCAAAATCAGACCGGATTCGATTACTCCGATTGATAAAAGTAGGACAACCGTAACCACTAAAAAAAATAAATCTGTGGAGCAACATCATGACTGGAAAAAGGAAGAGTATAAGGATATGCCCGGTCATCGTACCGCAAGTAAACACGACAATGATCAGACAGACGAAAACGACAATATAATTCGCCCAAAGTATTTGAGTAATCATACTCATTTCAGCACGACGGATCCGGATGCCAGGATTTCTGTAAAACCCGGAAAGGCACGACAGATGAATTATTTTGCCCAGATTGCAGTAGATGAAAGTAATCACGTCATTACCGGTGCAGGTGCCGACTTTGCCGATAAACGAGATAGTGAATGCCTGCCCGGAATATTGGATCAAACGATCAAAAATCTTCAGGAGAACGAATTGATTCTTGAACAGATTTTAGCTGACACAGCCTATTCCAGTGGTGAAGTATTAAACTACTGTGAGTCGAAAAACATCGATGCGTACATACCAAATTTTGGACAATACATAAATGAACGGGAAGGGTTTATTTACAATACAGAGCTCGATCAATTTGAATGTACCCTAGGGAACAAAGCCATATTACCTTTTAGAAAGATAAAATGGAGTCACGACAAACACGCCATGAAAGTTTACCGGAGCGGAAATAGCAAATGTAAAGACTGTCCGCTGCGTAGTTCCTGCATTGGTAAAAGTGATTTTAAGAAAATCGAACATAGCATTCACAAACCTTTATATGATGCCATGCATGAAAAACTTAAGAGCAAAAAGGCGCAAAGAATATTTAAAAAGAGAGGGAGTACTGTAGAGCCGGTACTGGGTACAATGCTTAATTTTTTAAACCTGAAAAGAGTTAACACCCGGGGAATCAAACAAGCTAACAAACATGTAATGATGTCGGCCCTCACCTACAATCTTAAAAAACTCCTTCGATGGAAAGGTAAAAAAGTACATACAGGTGTGATGGCGATTATAACACCTACAATAAAAATCAGTAAATGCTTTTTTATGGATTCATTAGATTGAATCTGCCGGGTCATCATTTTTCAATTCGTTTGAAACATCGAATTGTTGGTGTCGGCTAATCGAAGGTAATGCAGCGAATTAAAGGATAAAAACGGGGGTATTATTTTTGAGAGGGAGTTGTGCAACGGTCACTGCTGTTATGCGTTCGGCTTTTATTTTGTGTTCCCAAGTTTAATAAGTTTTTCAAAGTCCGTTTTAATTCTCTTTTGCTCTTCAAGTAAGTAGTCGGCTGCGAATGGTGAACCGCAGTCTTGGCTGTTTATTTGATGAAGTAGTTTCCCATTGTCAAAATAACTTCGGTCTTCAATTTTTTCAGATTTTTCAAAGTCAAAGGTTTCCGTGTCATTCATTTCCTTCATTGCTGTCGAGTCGTGATATATTGGTCTGTTGTATTTGTATGACTTTTCAAACACAAATGAAAGTTGTCCTTGTAGTAAGTAATATTCAGTTAATACTTGGAATGTTTCTCCAAAATGTCGGGTCGTAATTTTTTCTAATTGTCCGTTTAGATAATAAAATTTCGCTTCGCCTCCTTCAGTCGTCTCCCAAATGTCCTTGGTTTTAATAGTTGTCCAGTTTGCAATTGAGTTAATTCTCTTGAAGTTGGTTCGTATTGGTTTAAGTCTTTCAGTCAAGTATTCGTTAACTGGTAAATCTTCTTGATTAAATGTCTCTTTGAGCTCAACAGTGTCATGTTGCAAACTGTCAACTTTAACAGATGTTTTGGTGCTGTCAACTGTTGTAATCGCTTTATTGTTGTCCATCCCACAACCAATAAAAATTACTGCCGCAAAGGTCAATATGTAATATGTCAGTTTGTTTCTCATTTGTCGTCTTTTAAGCTGACGCATAACGGTTTCGGGCTTGGCGAAGGTGGCGATTTACACCACAAATGTTGAAGCGGTTAACCAAACTTTGATTAACCACAAATGTGTCTGCGGAGAACAGAACCGCCACTTTTGCCAAACCCGTGTTATAAGCTGGCCTATTTTCTGTCATGAATTAATATAGTTAGTCCGTCAAGAGTTCTAAATTAATTTATGGCTATGGAATTGCAAGTATTTTTAAAAGTTGCATATTTAATTAGTCTTTTTTTGAATGAATTATTTTTTATTCTGTTTTAAAATCAGTCTTAGCGAAGTGTCTTTAGTTAAATAAGCCCACACCCAGTTAATGAAAATAATAAGTTTGTTTCTAACACTGAGTATTAGCATAAGATGGAGAAACATCCAAATTAACCATGCGAAATAACCGCTAAATTTAAAATATGGCAGGTCAACAACAGCTTTATTTCGTCCGATTGTTGCCATTGCCCCGAGGTCTTTATATTCAAACTCATTTGTCTTATTCTTATTGAAATTAAATGCCAAATTTTTAGCTTGATTGATTGCTACATTAGCTAACTGCGGATGACCCTTTTGATACTTGGGAGTTTTCATTAATGCAATGTCGCCAATTGCAAAAATATTTTGGGTGCCATCAACCAAATTAGTTCGATTCACTTTTATTCTATTGCCAACTACTTGTGCATTGTCTGGTAACCCTTTAATTGTGTTACCAATAACACCTGCTGCCCAAATAACTGTTTTTGATTTCATTATATTTCCATTGCTAAGCTCAAGAAGGTTTCCATCATATCTTTTTACAAAAGTCTCGGTTATAATATTCACCCCCATTTTTTGAAGGTATTTTTTTGAAGTTCTTTTAGCTGAAATGCTCATACTATTCAATGTATCTTTGCTTCCTTCAATTAGATTAATTTTGAAGTGAGAGAAATCAATATCAGGATAATCTTTTGGTAGGATATTGTTTTTAATTTCGGCAAATGCTCCAGCCAATTCAACACCAGTTGGTCCAGCACCAACAATTGTAAGATTTAACAGACCTTCCTTTTCACTTCCTTCGGCTGAAATAATATTCTCAAAAGTTTGAAGTATGTGATTTCGAATATTAATAGCATCATAAGTGGTTTTTAAGGTAAAAGCATGACTTCTTATTTCATCATTTCCAAAGAAATTTGTTGTGCAGCCAATAGCTATTACAAGTTTGTCATAGAAAAATTCGCCTATAGTAGTTTCTATTTTATTATTAATCGAATCAATGGAGAGAACTTCTGCCAAACGGATTTGAAGGTTTTTCTTAGATTTAAATATGTTTCGAAGTGGAAATGAAATGCTTGCAGGTTCTAATTGCGAGGTGGCTACCTGATAATATAACGGTTGGAATTGGTGATGGTTGATTTTATCAATAAGTAAAACATCAAAAAGCGTTTCGTCAATTTTTTTTATAAACTGAATGCCTGCAAATCCGCCTCCAATAACAATTATTTTCTTTTTCATGATTATTCCCAAAATGCATCGCTTCTATTATCAATAAATTTTTCACTTGAATGAAGTTTTTTGATTACTTCCATATTCTCTGGCGAAGCAGCATTTTGAATTTTATCAAACAAAACTCTTTCTTCAAATCGAATATGTTTTTCTAAATCAACTTGAATTTGCTTTATAGAAATTTCAATTTGGGACGTATCGCAAAATAAAGCTGTAATTATTTTGTGCTCTTCGACAGCTTGTTTGATAAAAATATTTTCATTTCCCAGTATTGGGAAAATATATTTCTCTTCCATTTCAAAATGTGGCTGTAAATGATTTTTAAAAAACCAATCTAGGTATAATTTCATTCTTTCAACTGAAACGCCTTTTGAAAAACCAGTTTTTATTTTCCAACAGAGCAATAAACCATGATGGTGTTCTCTGCTCAATGCTTTAAGATATTCTGCTCTTTTTAATGGTTTCATAGTTGTGATATGATTTTCTAATTTTTCGACAATTTTGGTAGCAGCAGAGTCTGAATATAAACCATAAGCATTTAGTAAAGTACCCTTTATTCTATGCTTTTTGGAAGAAATTGCGAATAGAATCATTTCATCTCCTGGGTCAGTATTCCCTTCAAATCGATATGTTTCATCAATTTCAAAATCATCAGGAGAAAGTTGAGTCATGGTTTTATTGCAAACTAAACATTCTTCTTCTAAATGAATATTGAAGTCATGCTTATAGCCTCTTTTAATTAGGTCATTTATTGCTTCGCTTACTGTTTCGTAATTATGCATACAGGTTTTATATTAATTCTTTTTCTATTTCAATGGCTTTTGGAAATAGAATATTATTTTCCAAATGGATATGTAGGTGCAAATCTTGCTCAAATTCTTTAAGTAAAGAGAACGAAACACGATAGGTGTTGCAGGCATCTTGAGGTGGCGTATAGTTATTGCTTAATTCTTCAATCTTCCTGAAGCGATTCCCCTCAACAGTGTGTTCATCCATCATCATCTGTATAGGATTTATAACTGTCCCGAAATGTGCGGCATCTACTTTGATATTTTCCATTTTTGCTTGTGTCATTTTCCGTATAAAGGGGAACAAAATCAGTTCTTCCTTTTTCATGTGAGCAGCAAGCTCACCTGCACTAGCATTAAATTCTTCTTTTATTTTAAGTAGTTCGGGATGGCGTTCTCCGTGAACTTTACATATTTTATCTAAATAAGGCTGTATTTCTAATGTTTTCTCTTGAACGTATCTGTGGTGTTTCTTTTCAATATAATCTGCTAATAAATCAAGCGGCCACGATTGATAATCGGTCGTGGACTCACTTTTTGACTCCATCATAGCAACTAAATCTTCTAATACTTTCTTTGTATCAATATTTTTCTTCTCACAAGCCTCTTCAATAGTTCTGTTGCCTTGACAACAAAAGTCGATACTGTATTTTTTAAATACTGATGCGGTGCGGTAGTCTTTTGCTACCAATTCTCCAATAATTTGATTTCCTTTCATTTTTTATGTTTTTAACTGTTTATAAATTTGATTTCAGAATCACTTTCCATGATTACAACCACCTGAAAATCTTCAGTTACTTGTAACTCATGTTTTTCTCCTGCTGGTACAATTAATGATTCGTTTAGTTTTAGTGCATGGTTAATTCCTTTCATTTTTAGGATGGCTGTACCTTTTTGAACAATGATTACGGCCTCTTTAGTGCTAATATGTTCAGGCATATTCATCCCGGCAATTCCAGTAACTTGCAATACCTTGAATGTATTTCCTAATTCAAGACGTATCATTTTCGGGTTATTATTTGATTTCATATCAATGTTTTTTCGTCATCTTTTCAAAAAGGTTAATCCCTTTTCAAAGTCGAGTGCTAATGATTTAATGGTAGTTGTATCACTCATTTTTTTTAATTCCTCTCTAATCAATTTAAATTGATTATGTACTGGACAAGGCATTTTTTCATTGCATTTTTTCAATCCTAAACCACAACTGTGATAAATGTTTTCTCCGTCAATAGCGAAGACTATAGAACTTAGTTTAACTTTTTCTAATTTAACTCTATCTATAGAAAAGCCACCAGTTGGACCCTTATCAGTATTAATAAGGCTATTCCGCGATAGTTTTTGCAGAATCTTTGAAGTGTATGCTGTTGGCGATTCAATTGCCTCAGAAATTTCTTTCAAATTCACTTTCCTGTCCAATAGCGATTGTTGAGCAATGTAAATTGATGCTCTTATTCCATATTCACAGGCTTTCGAAAACATTTGTTGACATTTTATTGGGCAAAGGTAAACAATTATTTTAATAGTGGATATAATTGTCCACTATTATTTGTCAAATTATTTTAAGTAGTTTCTTATGGATATGCTTTGAATTGGGTTGGTGTCGAGTTACTGCGAAATTGGCAACCGATCTTTTGTCGTCCGAAAGTTATTTTGGAAGTCTAAAGTCTAGTTGTTTTGGTGTCCGCCCGAAGGATGAACGATCGTCTTTAGGCTTGCTTATAACGGTT
Organism: Bacteroidia bacterium; assembly: GCA_046330055.1. Lineage (GTDB taxonomy): Bacteria > Bacteroidota > Bacteroidia > AKYH767-A > 2013-40CM-41-45 > JADKIH01. Next base: position 30,959 of record JAXLTM010000034.1, read on the forward strand.
TGCAAATAGGCGCAGGCAGGGAGTTTACCCACTAAAGTCGCTACGAAGAACTGAACTTCAAATTTAGCACCTTCCTGTCCTACGAAGCACGAAAACCCTGCTTGAGCTTATTTGCTGTTATGGGCTGGTTTTGTTTTTTGCCGAAAGTTTTTATGGTTTTTTTTGCGTGTTTTTAATACTTAAAATCAATGTATTGGCTTAATGACAGTCCGCACCTAATATTTGAACGGCATATTTATCAGTG
>JAXLTM010000035.1:0-30688 GCA_046330055.1 Bacteroidia bacterium
TGTCAGCAGGAATCCTCCATCAGATAATATTTGAACATTTGCCGCCTGGTCATTTCCGTGACCCCCATAAGTTTTTGACCACATTACATTTCCGGAAGAATTTATTCTAAATAAATATGCATCAGGTGAATTGTCAGGAATGTTGAGTTTTTGTCCCGTAACAATAAATCCGGAATCCGACACTTGTTTCACGTCATATGCGTATTCGTCAATTGCATCACCATATATACTTGCCCACTCCACGGCACCGGAAGCGTTCGTCTTAATTAATAATGCATCGTCATATGGGTTTCCAAGATTAAAAACTGTTCTACCGGCTAACATAAACCCATGATCAAGTGTTTCTATCAAAGAAAAACATTGCTCATCGCCTGTTCCGCCATAAGTTGAAAATGATAATGGAGTGCCGCTTGCATCAAGAGTAAGCAGAAAAAAATCTGTGCCATTGGCAGACGTAGAAGTATATCCTGCAACAGCATATTTTCCACTCGTGGTTTCGCAAAGTGTGTATGGACGACAAGGTGCATTCGGTGAGATTATCCGTGTCCAAAGTGTATCACCCACATCATTGGTTTTAACCAAATTGATTGCATTGCCTCCATAGCCGCAAACAAGAAATCCATGATCGGAAGTTTCCATGATGGATTCGCCTTCTGAAGAGAAGCCATAATAATATCCTTTCGTCCATAAAAGATCTCCGGTGGAATTCGTCTTCCACACAATTATTGTATTCGAATAATTCGAGAAACCTGTAACAACAAATCCTCCGTCTGAAGTCTGATCTACTGAGCGGCCACCGGAATCATCGCTGTCGTCGTATGTTTTCATCCACAATGTGTCGCCATTCATATCGAGGCGCATTAAAAACATCACCGGACGTGATGAAGCCGGTGTCCCCATACCTCCTGTAACAATTGCTCCGCCGTCAGGTGTGATTTTACAATCTGTGCCGAAATCAAAGCCTACTCCGCCATAGGTTTTTTGAAATTTCACCTGAGCAGATAAGTTAAAACAGGAAACAAGAAAAAGAAGAGTTGTAAAACAGTAGGTTTTCATTTTTAGTTGGATTATGCTTTAAAATGGAAGGTTTTGTAATAATATATTCTCGGAATTGGTCATCTACAATCAACAAAAGTATGGATCGTGCATTGCCTTGATTTTTCTTTCTTTTTGTTTTCGCCCCGGCGAACACATCGCCAAAAAGAAAGAAACAAAGAAAAAGGCGACCACGCGCAGCCTCCTTCTCGGCCTACAAATTTATTCAGCTTTCAATGTAGAAACATTTGTTTTTTGAATATTCTTCTTTCTTCTAACCTTCACCGAGAAGGAGGCCGCACGCGCGTGGACGGCCCCCCACAACATTCTGCTTTTTGTATTCCTTCTTAATATTTTGTGTTGCTTGTATAATTTTCAAATTCACAAAATCTAAGCGTTCATAGTATAGTATTAATTATTTCACAAAGTGAACTCATTTTAATTGTTAACTCTTCTTCATTCATTTATCTCACCAGCTACTCTCCTGTATTAATCATTCCTTAATGAATCTTTGTGAACGCTTTTAACTGTACGCCCTGAAGGGTCATTCATCTTTCTGAAACTTTCATCCCAGGCCAATGCAGTAGGTGTTGAACACGCTACCGAAGGTACAGAAGGTACGGTTAACGCTGCAGTATCCGAAGGGAAAAACTCTTCAAAAATACTTCGGTAGAAATATTCTTCTTTGGTAGCAGGTGTTTGTAATGGAAAGCGATGATGTGCATTCGTCATCATTTGATCCGTTACTTCCACACTCACCTTGGCTTTCAGAGTATCAATCCAGGAGTATCCCACACCATCAGAAAATTGTTCTTTTTGTCGCCAGGCCACTGAAGCCGGCAATAAATCTTCAAAGGCTTTTCGTAAAACCCATTTTTCAATACGATCCTTCGTAACCATTTTATCGGAAGGATTGATGCTCATCGCTACATCCATAAATTCCTTATCAAGGAATGGCACGCGGCCTTCTATGCCCCATGAGGCTAAAGATTTATTTGCCCGATTACAATCATAGAGGTACAGTTTATCAAGCTTTCTAACAGTTTCGTCATGAAATTCCTTTGCATCCGGAGCCTTATGAAAATATAAGTAGCCGCCAAATAATTCATCCGAGCCTTCACCCGACAGAACCATTTTTATTCCCATCGATTTAATTACACGGGCCATCAGATACATCGGCGTTGACGCGCGAACTGTTGTGACATCGTACGTTTCGAGATGATAAATGACATCACGAAGCGCATCGAGCCCTTCCTGAATTGTAAAAATAATTTCATGATGAACCGAGCCGATGTGCTCTGCAACTTTTCTTGCGGCAGCAACATCAGGCGAGCCCTCCAGGCCAACGGCAAAACTATGCAACTGCGGCCACCAGGCTGCTTCCGTGTCACCACTCTCCACACGCTTGTCGGCATATTTCTTTGCTATCGCAGAGGTTATTGAAGAATCCAATCCGCCGGAAAGTAAAACACCATACGGCACATCCGACATTAATTGGCGGTGAACTGCATCTTCCAGCGCCTTTCTGATTTTTCCGATATCCGTAGAATTATTTTTGACATTCTCATAGTCACGCCATGGCCTTTTATACCACTGTACAAACTTTCTCTTCTCTGATGAATAATAATGGCCGGGCGGAAATGGTTCAATTTTGTGACAAATTCCTTCCAGGGCTTTCAATTCAGATGCAACATACAGTTGCCCTTTCTTATCCCACCCAATATAAAGTGGAATAATGCCTATATGGTCTCTTGCAATGAGGTAGTAATTCTTTTCTTCGTCATAAAGAGCAAAGCCAAAAATTCCATTTAATTCATCAAGAAAATTTTCTCCGAATTCCTGATACAAGGCCAGTATTACTTCACAGTCAGATTTTGTTTTGAATTGATACTTGCCATTGAAGCGTTCTCTGAGCTGACGATGATTGTAAATCTCACCGTTGACAGCGAGTATTACTTTTCCATCAGGTGAGTAGAGTGGTTGCTTTCCACTTGCGGGATCAACGATGGCAAGCCTTTCGTGAGCCATAATGGCTCGTTCGGAAGAGTAAATTCCACTCCAGTCAGGCCCCCGATGCCGAATTCTCTTCGCCAGTTCGAGAACCCGTGGTCTTAGTTTTTCAATATCCTCCGATATTTCGAAGGCACAGACAATTCCACACATAATATTTAAGTAAGGTACATCTGTAAATATAATAATTTATCAATTGGTAAATCGCTCCCGATCTGCTCTGAAAAATGAGAATTGTAAAGAAAAATGCACTTAAAAAAAGACTGCAACAACAATTAGCTGCGTCTTCAACCTATTGTGCTGCTTTAAACATTCTGTAAGTCGGTTCGCTGTGTTTTAGAAACCCGGATTGCTTATACACGAACTCGCCTTCGCTTGTAGCATGTAATTCGAAGGCGCCTACACCGTTCTTTTTGCCTTCTTCAACAAGTAAATTGAGAATGGATCTGCAAATTCCTCTGCGGCGAAATTCCGGAAGCGTGTACATATTCATAATGTAACCCCATTTTCCGGACACTATTTTGAATCCGCCCGGCATTTCGCGATAGACCATGGAGCCAATGCCGGCAACTTTGCCATCACATTTTGCTATGAAAGAAACGCAGAGGTTTTTCGCAGCAGCATCTTTAAAATAATTTTTAAGCTGGTTATGCAATGCCACGACAGTTTCCTCTGATTGCGGACCGGAAAGTTCCGTGGCAAATCGAATTCTATAATCAGCGAGAAGAATGGCATCTTCCGGAGTTGCCTTGTGGTAGATGATTTCGTTTGCGTTCACTTCGTAAATTATATAACAGTTATTGATCGTGTTCACCAATTGCCTGCATAATTCAAGTCTTCTTTCGATATGAATTTCAGGTAGTCAAATTTCAACTTTATGATCTGACGTATGTGAAGGTAATCATGAGCAAGCCAATTTGTAAAAAACAACTTCGCCGACATTTTTCCAAATTTTGGATGTTCGTAGTAATTATCCCATTGGGGATTGTCCAGATTCATTAACCATTCAATTGATTTTTCACGCTCCGTGAAAAACTCATTCAGCTTCTGATCGAAATCCTGCAACATGTACTTTCTCGAATCCACCCATCCTTGCGGATCAATTGGCGGCAAAGGTGCATCAGGAGTTGTCAGTACATGATTCAATCTGGCTCTGAAATCTTCCCGCTCTTCATCACATAAGTGACAAAGAATTTCCAGCATGCACCACGCGGTAGGTTCCGGTTTCCAAAAGATTTCTTCATCATTGATTCGTGAAAAAAGGTTTTTAAACAACTCCTTGTTTTCAGATAGCTTTATACGAATATATTGAATGTGTTGTGGCAACATTGGAAATTAACTTTTTTGAATTCAAAAAAGAACTAATCAAACGTATATTTGAATGTTTACACTTATTGCAACTAATATCATTAAACAACCGGACAGGATTCAATCATGAAACCGATTTTCCTTCCATTATCCAAAGCGGAAAATTACTTTTTCTTCCGTTCAATCCAATCAAGCATTTTCCTTTCAAAAATCGCAAGCGGTAAACAACCATCTCTTAGCACTTCGTCATGAAAATCCTTGATTGAAAATTTTGAACCAAGTTCCTTTTCTGCACGTGCACGGAGTTCTAAAATTTTCATTTGTCCGATTTTATACGCCAGCGCCTGTCCCGGGATGGCCATGTAACGTTCAATTTCAACCGTGATGTCGGCTTCACTCTCTGCATCATTTTCCAGCGACAATTGAATCGCTTCTTCACGCGTCATTCCTTTCATGTGCATACCAACGTCAACTACCAGTCGAAGTGCGCGATGCATTTCTTCGCTGAGAGAAGCGAAGTATTGATACGGATCGGTGTACAAGCCCAGCTCTTTTCCGAGTGATTCAGTATACAAAGCCCAGCCTTCGCCATACGCCCCATACCAGCCGAAGCGACGGAACTTAGGCAGGTCTTCGTTTTCCTGCTGAATAGAAGTTTGATAGTGATGTCCGGGAATTGCTTCGTGCAGAAATAAATCTTCCATGCCTACGACATTGTATTTTGTCGGATCCGGAATCGGAACGTAAAAAATTCCGGGACGAGAACCATCAGGTGCCGATTGATTGTATTCTGCACTTGCAGAAGCTTCGCGGAATTTTTCTGTCTGGCGCACCTCGAATTTTGCTTTCGGCACGAGATTAAACATCTCTTTCAATTTCGGCTCTTCGCGTTTTTCAATAGCATAATATCCGTCGATTACTTCCTGCGGCTTTTTATATGGGAAGAATTGCTTGTTGGTATGAATGAAATTGAAAAATTCTTTGAGCGTTCCTTTAAAGCCTGTACTCTCTTTCACTCTTTCCATCTCTGCGCGCAAACGTGCCACTTCCTTCTGACCAATTTCATACACCTGATTAGGAGTCATATCAGTAGTAGTCCAAAAGCGAGTCAGATAAGCATAATATTCTTTACCACCCGGAACATTAGATATTCCTGCATTTGGCAAACACTTCGGTAAGTATTCGTCGCGAATGAAATCGTGCATCTTTTTAAACGCCGGAACAATTTCATCCGTGATGGCTTTCTTATAAAGCGAAGTCAGCCGGTCGCGATCAACCTGCACAATAGAATCAGGGAATTTTTTTATCGGATCGGCAAAATGCTGTTCATCGGATCAGATACAATAATTCCTTCGAGTTGCGGAAGTACGCGTTCCATTAAAACTTTTGCCGGAACAATTCCCATAGCCATACCTCGACGCATATTGCTGATGGCTGTATCGTTGTAGATCGTGAAGTCGTGAATGCGGCCAAGGAAATTATCATAGTCTTCCGTATTCTTGAAAGGCTGATTGCCGGCGCCTGATCCAAGTTGCGGGAAGGTCAGGTACATCGACCAAAATTGATTCACCGGCATCAGATTATCGTGAAACTGTAAGCCTTCCAGTTGCATTTTCATTTCATATTGGAAAACATCATAGCTCAGCACAGACTGTCCGTCCAACTTTGAACGATCAATCGCTTTCAATTTTTCCTGATACTTTGAATAAAAATTTTTCAAAGTATCACGATAAGCATCACTGATATCAATTCGAAGAATGTTATTGAAGCGGCGATCGTTGATTGCTGTTGCTTCCAAAGGAAAATAATTCAGTCGCTCTTCGTAGTATTGATTGAGAAGAGAATCCAGTTGAGGGTTTGCGTTTGTGTTTTTCACTTCCTTTTTAGTCTGGCAGGAGAGAATGAAGGAAAGGCAGGCGGTGAGGAGGAGGAGGGTGTGTTTCATGGACCCAAGATAGGAATTTCCCTTTTTGGAGTCAGGTCTGTAGACCTGACTCCAAAGGGGGCCTACAGATACAGCGTCCTTTCATCCCACCCCATCACTTCAAACAGATCGTTGACCGGCATGAACAGATTTTGGTGTCCTTTGTAGAATCCGGCAGATGAATAGAAGTAATCTTCCGCCTTTTCCACCAATTTCTTCCTCACCGGGTTCTGATGAATGTACAACATCTTTTGAAAAACTACATTAGGATGTTTTAATGAATAGCCGTCGAATCGGTCCTGCCAGACTTTGTGCTTCTGTTCCCGAAGCCGGTATTTCATTTTCCTGAGCAGCTTAAACTCATTTTCATTGTGAAGATTTTCGAGGATCTTGACTGATGTCCACTTTTTGAAGTCACGCATGAAATCTGAAAGCTTGAACTTTCGCTCGAACACTAAAATCATGTGAAGATGTGTCGGCATGAAAACATATGCCGGAAGAGAAACATGAAATTTATCCAGGCAAAAAAGCAAACTATCACGCACAATTTCGAGATGCCCGGCAACGGTTATACCAACTACATTTTAATTTCAGCAGGAATTTATCAATCAAAGTCACTCCGAAAGAATTGGAAAACTGATTTTTGCTTCAATATGATTTAATCGTTGCTTAATTAAATCCCTTCAGGATTTCGAGCCGGGCTTTTTGGAGAACCCCGCCTTTCAGGCGGGGTGATGCGTATTAAATCCTTTCAGGATTTGGATAAGTAAAAGGCGCCCGTGCAGGAGAGTTTTTTTTGAATGTTCCCGACTTGGTTAAAATTTTTCCAAAGTAATACGTTCAAATCGTGACGTTATGCGCTACGATTATTCATAAACTAAGGCTTACAAAGCATAATAGTGGTAGCCAATCAGTATGATATTATGAACGATTAGATTTTGTGAATTTGAAAATTAAACCAGCAATACCAAAATATTAAGATGGAATATAAGAAGCAGAATGTTGTGGGGGGCCGTCCACGCGCGTGCGGCCTCCTTCTCGGTGAAGGTTCGAAGAAAGAACATTATTCAAAGAACAAATGCTTCTACATAGAAAGCTGAATAAAAATGTAGGCCGAGAAGGAGGCTGCGCGTGGTCGCCTTTTTCTTTGTTTCTTTCTTTTTGGCGATGTGTTCGCCGGGGCGAAAACAAAAAGAAAGAAAAATCATGGCATGGTACAATCCATACATTCGTAGATTGTAGATGGTCAATTCCGAGAATATATTATCACAAAACCCTACCGTTTAAAATATAGTTGTGGTCAAGAATTAAATGGAAAACTCCGAGTAGGCTTTGTGGTTGCGAAGTCCCATGGCGCGAAGATCGGCCGTGGAATCATTTCCGCCGTTTAATTTAAGTATGAAAGTTCCTGAAACTCCAGATACTCATCGTAACTCATCCGCTTATCCACCACTCCATCAGGACCGATGGCAATAATGCGGTTGGCCACCGTCTGCGTAAGTTCGTGGTCATGGGAAGTGAAAAGCGCAACGTGCTTCCAGTCTTTGAGTGCGTTATTGAAGGCGGTGATGGATTCGAGATCGAGGTGATTGGTTGGTTCATCAAGAATGAGGCAGTTCGCATTCATCAGCATCATTCGCGAAATCATACAGCGAACTTTTTCTCCTCCGCTTAATACATCGGAACGTTTCAAGGATTCTTCGCCGCTGAACAACATTTTGCCGAGAAAACCACGGATGTATGTTTCGTCTTTGTCTTTCGAATATTGACGCAACCAATCGATCAGATTGAATTCACCGGTAAAGTATTTTGAATTCTCATTCGGTAAGTAGGAACGAGTAATCGTAGTTCCCCATGTGTATTTTCCTTCATCAGCCTGGTCTTCTCCATTAATAATTTCGAAGAATGTTGTTACGGCAAGATGATCTTTCGCAAGTATGGCTACTTTATCGCCTTTGTTCAGTGTAAAGCTGACATTGCTGAATAATACATTTCCATCCGGTGATCGCTTCGATAAATTTTCGACGGATAAAATCTGATCGCCACACTCACGTTCAGGTTTAAATATGATAGCCGGGTATTTTCGATTCGATGGCTGAATGTCGTCAACTACCAACTTCTCAAGTAATTTTTTTCTACTCGTCGCCTGTCGCGATTTAGAGGCATTCGCAGAAAAGCGTTCGATGAATTCCTGCAACTCTTTTCGCTTGTCTTCTACTTTTTTATTCTGGTCGCTACGCTGGCGAAGTGCCAATTGCGACGACTCATACCAGAACGAATAATTTCCGGTGAAGAGTTTTATTTTTCCGAAATCAATATCGGCCACATGAGTACAAACGGCATCCAAAAAATGTCGGTCGTGAGAGACTACGATTACGGTATTTTGAAAGTCAGCTAAGAAATTTTCCAGCCAGGTAATTGTTTCAACGTCGAGGTCATTCGTTGGCTCATCAAGAAGCAGAATATCCGGATTACCGAATAGTGCTTGTGCGAGAAGCACTCGAACTTTTTCTTTACCGCTTAACTCTGCCATCAGTGTATGATGAATTTCCTCTTTCACTCCTAACCCGCTCAGCAAATTTGCTGCATCACTTTCTGCATCCCAACCATTCATCTCGCCAAACTGATGTTCCAGCTCTGCTGCGCGATGGCCATCTTCTTCCGTGAAATCTTCCTTCGCGTATAAAGCATCTTTTTCATGCATTACCGCCCAAAGCTTTTTGTTACCCATTAGTACTGTTTCAAGTACCTTTTTATCGTCAAATTCGAAGTGATTTTGCTTCAAAACGCTCATGCGGTCGCCGGAGGCCATGGAGACTTGTCCGGTCGTGGCTTCAATTTCCCCCGATAAAATCTTCAGAAGAGTGGATTTTCCGGCACCATTGGCACCAATGACGCCATAGCAATTCCCCGGCGTGAACTTCAAATTCACTTCATCGAACAATACACGCTTTCCGTAGCGCAGGGATAAATTGGTAACTGTCAGCATTTTACTAAGTTATTGGGGCGCGAAGGTACGAAGAAAAGTTGGTTGATTGCTTGGTTGCTTTGATGCTTGGTTGCTTAGCGGAACTTTTTTGATTGTGATTGAGGAATAATTTTTTTTACCACAGAGACCACTGAGTTGCACTGAGATTCACAAGAAAAATTGTCTCGTAGAAACAAATTCCGGGATTTCAATATTTATTTCCGAGATGGAGCAAGGTTCGCCTTGGCGGATGGGAAATCAATATTCAATTAATAACCAGATTAAAAAATCGCCCATCCACTTCCAGGGAATAACACCCCGTCGAAATATCACTTAGAGAAATTCTCACCAACTCATTACTTATTCCCTGCCTCAACGCTCTTCCAAATAAATCTCTCAGAACATAATCAAACTTCCCTTTCGTTTCAATCATCAAATATTCGCTTGCCGGATTTGGATACACGCTAAATTCTCTTTCTGCACTTTCAGAAACCGTTGAGCTGCCGCTATATTCAAAGGCTCCTGCATCCAAGGCGTTTCCGTAAATTACTCTCAGCGAAAGAGCGTTTTGAAAATTTACATAGAATGAATCGGGGGAGAGAAGAAAGCCATCGTTCGTCGAACCAGCGTTTACTGTTGCGTCAATTACACTCGTTGCAGACGACAATAAATTATAGTCGCCGATGGCAGGATCTACAAAACCCACATTCATATAATCTGAAAAAATCTGATTTGATTCAGTATCTAATGCCACAGGAATATTTCCCGTCATGAAATTTGTTGACGCACCAATCACAGAAGCGAATATGTTATTGTACACTTTGAAAACATTGATTCCCGTTGGTGCTAAATTGAAGTACTTAACATTTCCCGAAAATTTATTGATGACAGTATTGTTCACGAAGTAAAATTCTTCGATAGGATTAGTGACAGCATCATAGCCGATAATGCCGTGATTCGCTCCTGAAGATCCCTGCACAATCACATTCCCCATGATCACATTCATGCCGCCTTGAGCAATGTCAATCTCCCAACTTCCGTATCCGTTTGCTTCGTCGATGTAGTTGTACAAAATGTAACTTTTCTGAGCACGGGTCTTCAGCGAATTCGCCTGCCCGCGAGGGTCGTGAAAATAACAATTGGTTACTAAGAGTGTATCCGTGCTTGCGCTGATGTAAATGTGGTGCTCATAGCCTGAATATGTCGGGTCGTTCGGCAATTGATAGCCGTTGTTTTCAAATTCACAATTGCGAAGTGTAACATTGCTCGTACTGACTGAAGCATTGCCCTCCAAAATTCCATTCTGACAATTCACAAATTTACAATTCACAACTGTCAGATCTTTCGCCTGAAAACGAATGCCTGCTCCGTTGGCACCATTTGCATCTGATACTTGAGCCCCATCGAAAATGATATTTTCTACATATGCATTATCACAACTGCCGGGTGTTTCAAAAACAAAAATTCCCTTCCCGTTTGGAATGTCGCCCGAATATTGTAAAACTGTACGCTGTGCTCCGCTACCAAGTCCGATGAATTTTAAATCGCGATGTGTCCACTTCACGGCGTCATTCAAATAAACTCCGCCGTCAATATAAATCGTATCGCCATCCTGAACGAGATTTTTAACCTGACTTGGATGAGTGTACATCTGTAACAACCCCACATGCCAACTAGTGGCAAATAGTGATGCCGGCATAAAAAAGCAACAAAGTAAAATAATTCTTAACCCGCGTCTCATTTTGTAAATATACAAATTGTATTTGGGGGCAAAAGAGCCCACATGGATGCACGGAGAATTACAAGAAAAGTTCTTTCACTGATACAAAATCCGTGATTTCAATTTTTATTTCCGTGCGTTTCCGTGGGAAACAAAATCACCCCGAAGTTTTTCTGTAATTCACCACCGCCCATCCATTAAAGAAAACTGCAAAGCCAAGTATAATCAGAAAATACCTACCGATATCTCTGAACCCACTTCCTTTCAAAACCACCATTCGCATTACTTCAATAAAATACGTAACCGGATTAAATCGCGCAATCATTCTCGCCCAATCCGGCATGGAATCAATAGAAGTAAACAATCCGCTCATCAATAAAAAAATCATCATGAAGAAGAAAGCAACCGACATAGCTTGTTGCTGCGTTTGTGCAAAAGTCGAAATCAACAATCCAAAACCGAGCATGACAATTAAGTACAGAGCAAGAAATGCATAAACAACAAGCATGTTTCCCGCAGGAACAATTCCGTAAATCAACCTGCCGACGACAAACATTCCGATCGTAAAAACAAAAATACCGATCAGCCAGAAAGGAATGAGCTTTCCAAGAATGAACTGATGTTTTCGAATGGGTGTTACATTGATTTGTTCAATGGTGCCAACTTCTTTTTCCTTTACAATATTTAGTGAACAGAGATAGACAGAAACCATCGTCACCAGCACAACCAAAATTCCCGGCACCATGAAAAATTTGTAGTTCAGCATTTCATTGAACCAGTTCGATGATGCAATTTCAATTGTCGGCATTGGCATGGTTCGTTGTTGAGGAATCCATTGCATTCTGACATCATTGTTAAATGCCATCAGAATTTTTCCCAAATATCCTGCTCCTACATTCGCCTTCGTTCCGTTAATTGCATTTATGGCAACATACACGCTCTGCTCGTTTTCCTTTACCAATCGCTTTTCAAAATTTGCCGGTATCTCCAGAATTAAATCTGCTTTGTCTTTTTCGATCAAATGCATTGCTTCCGGATACGATTCTCCATATGAAACCAATTTAAAGTAACCATTTCCGGTGATCGTGTTAATCATTCTTTGAGTATAGGTTGAATGATCATGATCTACAACAGCGATGTTTATATTCTTCACTTCATAATCGGCCGCCAATGGCATGATGAGAAGCTGGATGATCGGCATAGCAAAAATGGCCGGAAGTATTGACTTGTTCCGGAAAATCTGACGAAACTCTTTCCTCACCAAATAAAAAATCTGCTTCATGCTAAACGAATTTTAAATTTCCTGAAACTCACAACCAGACAAAATAGCATCATGCCGGTAAGGATTAATGTTTCCTTCCAAATCGCTGCAATGCCAAGTCCCTTTATCATGATCGATTTTACAATTGAATAATACCAACGTGCAGGAACAATGTTTGAAATAACCTGCAACGGCATTGGCATATTCTCAATCGGGAACATAAAACCGGCAAGAAGCAATGTTGGAATTAACATCCCCATCAATGAAATCAACATAGCCATTTGTTCTGATGCCGTTGAATTGGAAATCATCAAACCAATCGACAGACAGGTTAGAATAAAGATGCTGCTCACTCCGAAGAAGAGAAAAATATTTCCGTTGAATGGCATATTCAGCACGAAGACACTGAGAAGCAAAATGACAATCAGGTTGATGATTGATAATATAAAGTACGGAACTGCCTTTGAAATGATGACTAAAAATGGATTAAACGGCGAAACCAACAGTACCTCCATCGTGCCCTTTTCTTTTTCTCTCACAATAGAAACAGATGTCATCAACACACATACAAGCATTAACACCAGCGCCATCACTCCGGGAACAAAATTGGTCGCTCCTCTTAACTCGGGATTGTAAAGCATTCTGGTTTCAATGTTAATCTGATAAGGAAGATCGCTTTGCTTCAGATAATCTTTCTGAAAATCGTGAATAATAAAGCCGGCATAGTTTGTCAGCGTGGTGGCCAGATTCGGATCGCTGGCATCGGTGATCAACTGTATCTGCGTTTTATTGTGATGAATAAGATCCGATTCAAAATCCGGCGGGAATACAATAGCCATCTTTACATTTCCGGCTTTGAATGATGCTTCGACATCCTGCACACTATTCAGATTTCCTGTTAAGTCAAAATACTTACTTGCACTGATTCGTTCGGTAAGCTGACGAGTAGCTTCGTCTTTCGAAAAATCACAGACAACAAATTTTGAGTTTTTGATTTCATTTGACAATGCAAAACCAAAAAGCATGATTTGTGCAATCGGCAAACCAAACAGCATAAGCATGGTTTTGCTGTCACGGAATACGTGATAAAACTCTTTTCTTACAAAAGTGAAAAATTGTTTCATGTCAGTCTGCTTTTCTTTTTGCTCCTCGCGCCAATTCAAAAAACACTTCATCCATTGATGCAGCGCCAAATTTATCTTTCAGGATGGTTGGTTTATCGAGTGCTTTGATCACTCCATCTACCATCATTGATATTCGATCACAATATTCGGCTTCATCCATATAATGTGTTGTTACAAAAACTGTGATGCCGCGATCGGACGCTTCATAAATCAAATCCCAGAATTGCCTGCGGGTAATCGGATCAACACCACCGGTTGGTTCATCAAGGAAAACAATTTTCGGTTCATGTAAAACTGCAACTGAAAATGAAAGCTTCTGTTTCCAGCCAAGAGGAAGTGAAGCAACCAATTTATTTTTCTCTTCCTCCAACCCCAACTGAAGAATCAACGATTCGCTCTTCTCCTTCACTACACTTCTCTTCAGTCCATAAATGCCGCCAAAGAAGTCGATGTTCTCGACAATCGTCAGGTCTTCGTAGAGCGAAAACTTCTGACTCATGTAACCAATATTTCTCCTGATTTTTTCCGTCTCTTTATAAACATCGAAGCCGGCAATGGTAGCTTTGCCGCTGCTTGGTGCTAAAAGTCCACACAACATTTTCATCGCTGTGGTTTTTCCGGCGCCGTTGGCTCCAAGAAAACCAAAGATTTCGCCCCGATGAACATCGAATGTGATTTCATTTGTTGCAATGAAGTCTCCGAATTTCTTCGTCAGCTTTTCCGTATGTATGACTATGTCGGACATCATTTGTTTTGCATCAGTCGAATGAAACAATCTTCAATGCCGGGATGAACAGGCTGTATGGTAACAGTAGACTTCTCCTGCTTTGCCAGGTCGCTTAACAACTTCGAAGCTGATTCATCGGCATTCTTCTTGAAAGTGATGTGATGAAATTCTCCGAAGGCATAACAGGAATCTACGAGCGGATGATTCCTTAAATCTTCCAGTAACCTGCTCATCTTTTCCGCCTTTATGGCGAATAACTTTTCCGGGAATGCTGCCGTAATTTCATCCGGCTTGTTGATCGAAAGAATTTTCCCGTTTTGAATGAGTGCAATTCGATCACACATGGTCGCTTCATCCATGTATGGTGTGGAAACAAGAATGGTAATCCCTTGCATTTTCAACTTTCGCAACATCTCCCAAAACTCTTTCCTTGAAACGGTGTCAACACCGGTGGTTGGCTCGTCAAGAAATAAAACCTTCGGTTTGTGAATCAGTGCGCAACACAGAGCGAGCTTTTGTTTCATCCCTCCCGAGAGTTTTCCTGCACGACGATTTTTGAATGGTTCAATCTGAACGTAGATGTCTTTTATGAAATCGTAATTCTCTTCAATCGTCGTATTGAAAACGGTGGCGAAGAAATTCAGATTCTCTTCAACAGATAAATCCTGATAGAGTGAAAATCTTCCCGGCATGTAGCCGATACTCCTGCGAATGGTTCGATAGTCTTTCACTACATCACAACCATCCACCTCCGCACTTCCGCCATCGGGCAAGAGCAAGGTCGTGAGCATTCTGAAGATGCTGCTCTTTCCCGCGCCATCGGGGCCGATGAGCCCGAACAATTCTCCCGACTTCACGGAAAATGAAACATCGTCGACCGCTGTGATTGCGCCTTTATTATATGTCTTCCTTAAACTGCGGACGTGAACTTCGCTCATTACTGAAATTTAATTTCTCCGTACATGCCTATTTTGTAGGTGCCGTCATTAACTACCCGTACTTTGATTGCATACACTGTGTTTACTCTTTCGTCTTTCGTTTGTATTGTCTTTGGAGTAAACTCTGCTTTGTCGTTGATCCAACTTACAGTTCCTTTTGTTTCTTTATACCCACCTTTGCCGTCGTCAGTCATGACGCGAACGGATTGATTGAGCTTAATGAGCGGTAATTGATTCGCAGTAATGTAAGCGCGAAGGTTAATCTGTGTCAGGTCTGCAATTTTGTAGAGTGGTTTTCCGGCTGCAGTCATTTCGTTTTCTTCTGCATACTTTGAAAGCACCGTTCCATTAATAGGATTTACGACCTTGCATTTCTCGATCTGATCATTCAATTGAGCAATCTGAACACTTAGTGGCGCAGCATCTTTATTAATTCCATCTGCAGTAATCGACAGTGTGGATTCCTGCGCTTCAATTTGTTTACGGATTACTTCAACCTGACCGTTTATATCATCGAGTTGTTTTGCTGTTGCCGCATCTACTTTGACCAATGATGCAATTCTGTTTTGTTCCTTCACAGCAACTGCAAGTTGTTCCTTTAAAGAAGCAAGTTGTTTTTGAATGTCCGGACGCTTACTCAACAATGCATTGATCTGCGCTTCCAGTTGCTTTTTCTTTAATGAAAGCTGAATCGTGTCGACATAACCGACCAATTGCCCTGCCGTTAATGAACTCCCTTCATCGACATTAAATTGTTTAAGAACTCCGCTTCCTTCGGCTGATATGATAGTTTCCTCCGCCTCAAAAGTTCCTGAGGCATCAAAGTCGTTTTTGCTTTTTCCGCAACTGCTGAACAGCAGAAGCGCCGTTGAGAAAAGTAAGATTGAATATTTTTTCATAAGTATTAATTTCCTGAAGTTGTTTTGTATGAATACTCTGACATTAACAATTGAATCTGATGTAAGAGCAAATTCTGCCTTGCCTGATCTTCAGCGTTTACATTGACGATGTAATCATTCGCTGTGATGGTTCCGAATTTCAATTGCTCCGCTGACGTTTCCTTTACACTCTGACGCAGGGTAATTATTTCATTGTCCGATTGCATTAACTCGCGATATTTTCCGCTTTCGCTTTTCTGCTGAGTCATGGATAGTTTGGTGTTAAAGAGAAATGTTTCTTCCTGAACATTGGCTGATTCTGTATTCAGGTCAATGATTTTTTTCTCTTTACAAAGTGTATAATAGCCGGTAATGTTCCAATTAAGTTTAAGCCCGGTGATATAATATGTATCAAATTCATTATTCAGCATATTCAGCGCCGGCCTTCCGTAGCCACCCTGAAAAAACAATGACGCTTTCGGCAAGTATCTTGCATTCAGCAATCGCTTGCGGATATCACCGGTTGATTTCTGCAATTGATACAGCTGCAACTCCGGACGATTGATCGTTTCTGCAAGTGTAATTTCTTCCGGCATTGTCGGACTAAAATTCTCCTGCAATTGTAGCTGAAGAAAAAGCGACAACATCTCTACAAATGCTTTTCGGTTTGCGCTCAATTCAATCAGACGCTGATCGGCTTTCAAATTTTCCGCTTTCAGAATATTCAAGTTGCTTTTCAAAGCTGTTCCATTATCAATTGCCGCCTGAGTTTTGTTGATACCGGCCTGAAGATCTTTTTTTAGTAATTCAGTCTGACGAATTTGTCCGTCGATCAATAAAATTCCGAAGTAAATATTATTGATCCGCTCTTTCAGCTTGTACAGTTCCGCTTCTGCTTTTTGCGATTCGATATCCGCATTGAGCTCTTCCATCGCACGCCGATTTTTGACATTAAACAAATCGGTGATCGGCTTGATTAATTTCTCCGAAGATTTTATACTGATCTTGGCTCACTTCAGGGATGCTCACAAAAGGCAACTTAACAGGCAGAGAAGTTACATCCGACTGATAAGTAGCCTGTCCGGCGATTACAATCTGTGGCAGATAACTTTTATTGGCATTTTCAATTGAATACTCTTTTGATTTCTCAACCAGATCCAGTTGACGGATGAGCGGAAAATTTCTTCTTGCAATTGCGTAGCATGAATCTAATGACAAACTCTGTGCATGACTTGCGATTGCACAGATAAAAAAAGAAAAACCAATCAGAATTTTCTTCATAGTGATTCAGGATTTAATATTGATTTGATCCAAAGAGGGACCATTTTTTTTCGTTCCTGCATTAAGTCGTTCCAATCTGCCGGACTGAGATTGCCGATGGAACGCAAAATTGGTGAAGCTATAAACGGGAAAACCGTTAAGCCAAGAATGTTCATAATGAAATGAAGCGGGTGAAGCATTTTTATTTTACCACTGTTGGCTTCTTCCATATACTGACGAAGAAAGAATGACTGCATTACCAATTCTTTCATTCCAATTCGTTGAACAAGTTCAGCAGGG
Organism: Bacteroidia bacterium; assembly: GCA_046330055.1. Taxonomy (GTDB): domain Bacteria; phylum Bacteroidota; class Bacteroidia; order AKYH767-A; family 2013-40CM-41-45; genus JADKIH01. Next base: position 17,454 of record JAXLTM010000035.1, read on the forward strand.
CGTTTACGAACTTCACTTAATATGAATAACGGAATTTCCGGATGACGAGAGAGTAAATCGACATACTTCTCCACTAAAGCTTCAACCTTTTGTTCAATAGATGTTTTCTCATCATTGAAAACTTCTTTGAGTGATTGAAAAAACTTTTCCATCGTTTCAAAAACTATGATGTCAAACAATTTTTCTTTGCTGCGGAAATAATAATTCAACAAGGCGAGATTAATTCCGGCTTCTTCTGCAATGTCACGCGTACGCGTGGCGTCATATCCTTTTTCATGAAACACCTTCCGCGCGGCATTAATAATCCGCTGCTCAGCCGAAGTATCCGATTTCACTTTTGCTGCTTTTTTACTTTTCATCATTGTGGGGCAAAGATAAAGGCAAGAATTTTGATTAATCAAGTGTTTTAATCATTTGATTAACTTTTAGGATATATAACCCGCTCATTTAGTGTGTATTAAATTTTAGCAGAAGTGCTGCTTTTTCGCACCTGAAGGATGCTGAAAGTGGAAAAACTGTACATTTGTCGTCCATTTTTGACTCCGTAGCTCAGTTGGTAGAGCAGCTGACTCTTAATCAGCGGGTCGAGAGTTCGAGTCTCTCCGGGGTCACTTTATTTGATTTTTCCCACGGAAATCACTAAAATTAAAATTGAAATCACGGAATAGATTTCCCGCTGACTTCGCTGAAAAAAAATGGACTTCGCAGACTATAGTTTGAATGCGTTTTGCAGAGCCTGGCAGGGCAAAAGTATTTTGGTTTTATAAGAGATTTTTTCGATTGATTTCTTTTCGCATTTTTGTTTTGCCAAAAAGTGCTTTATGAAAAAAACTATTCTCGCAATCCTCGCTGCTATGGGATGGATCAGCATTTCAGAATTTGTACGAAATCAGTTTTTACTGCAATCTTATTGGGTGAATCATTATCAATCCATGGGGCTTGCTTTTCCGGCGGCATCAATTAATGGTGCAATGTGGGGAGTATGGTCATTAGTGTTTGCGATATTTATTTTCATCATTTCAAAAAAATTTACACTGCTTGAAACAACTTTCATCAGCTGGCTTGCGGGATTTGTTATGATGTGGTTGGTGATCGGTAATCTTAATGTGCTTCCATTTGGTATTCTTCCATACGCTGTTCCGCTAAGCTTGCTTGAAGCTTTTTTGGCGAGTTGGCTGGTAAAGAAAATTACCTGAAATTATGGAGATCCCGGATTAATAGGTATTTTACCAACACAAATTCACCCCATTGAAATTATGAAGTTAAGAGTTCTTCTACTCCTTTTTGTTTTTCTGTCTCAGTTGCAGGTTACAAAAGCAAACGATAACACCCTGATACAGTTTACACGTGCATTTATATTACCAGGATCCACGATATCAATTTTCGTGATAAAGAATACTCCGTGAATCTTTGGCTCTGGATGAAATACAGAAATCCTGATTTTGATTTTACGAAAAATCTGGAGATTCCAAATGCAAAATCATTTTCAACTGCATACACTACGACTGACACGACAGAAGACGGAAAAATCTATGTCTTAATGAAATTGCAATGCGTAATGAAGGATTCATGGAAGATCGATCGGTTCCCTTTTGATTTCCAAACATTGCGATTATCTTTTGAGAATTCACAATACGACACAACCTCTCTTGTATTTGCTGTTGATTCAAGCGGTGAACACTTTGGAAGATTTACTATCAGCGGATGGGATATAGTATCTGACAGTTTAAAACTACTTGTAAAGAACCAGCCTTATAAAACAGCTTTCGGTGATGAATCGCTTGCAAAACCATACACGGCATATAGTTCTTTCAAAGTAAGAATCGGTATCGCACGGCAAGCGCCATGGACTTTGTTCTGGAAAATTTTCCTGGGAATGTATGTTGCCTTCTTTATTGCCTTCGTCGGTTTTTACATTCACTCCGGCAGCGTTGAAGCAAGGTTCGGACTTAGTGTAGGAGCTCTTTTTGCTGCAGTCGGTAATAAATACATCATCGACTCTTCTCTTCCCGACTCTGTATCTCAAACATTGGTTGACTCATTGCATGGTACTACTTTGCTGTCCATTTTTCTGATCATCGTTGCAACAATTATTTCCCTGCGGTACGTGAAAAAAAACAGCAGTGAAAAAGCCAACAAGTTCGACAGAATTTGTTCGAGAATTCTTCTTTCGGTTTATATCTTGCTGAATTGTTACTTTGTCTATTCAGCGTATTCGGGTTAAGGGTGTTGCTTTCAATTAAAGATTTACCACAGAGATCATAAGATACACGAAGGGACACGGAGTGTTTCTGTGCATTTCACTTATTTTTCTGCGGATTCTGCGGGAAACAAACCTAAATCCTGAACAACAAAACTGCTATTATCCTACTTTCCGACTTCACCAAATCCGGCCGCCAATCAGACGGCAATGGCGTAGTCGAATATCCTGTTGGCGAGGTAACACCTCCATGCCCCGCAAAGTAGGGAACGCTTGAATGGCGATGCACAAATTCCAATCTGAACGTCAGACTTTGATTCGGCATGAAATCCAGATTGGTTGAAAAATCCCACCCTTCAAATTGATCGCCCGGCGCTGCGCTGAAAGGATAAGCGCCTTCTGTTTTTGTCGGGTCATTCGGATCGGGCAACGGACTTGCTTCTCCGGTCGGATATAAAACAAGATAACGTCCCGGGTTTTTCATCCAGCCTCCGCCGAATGTCCATGCAAAATGATTCTGCTTAAACCACAAGCGGTGGTAAAACATAATGCTTTCAAAGTACTGTGCAGGACCTTTCATGGCATCGCCATCCGTAAAACCATTTACGCCATCACCCCTTTCAAATCCAATATCAGTGGTGAGTGTAAAGGCTGCCTGTGAAATTCCTTCTGAATTTGGTCTTGACAAATAACGAACGAGCAAACTGTTGTCGCTGTGAAATCTCTTTCTCCCGGGAAGCCCTGCTGCATCTGTACCATAATAATCATTCGTCAGAATTTTAAAGTTAGATGATGGTGCCCATGTTAGATTCCCTCCAATACCCGGCATGGAATTAAATTTCCCGTAACTCTGCCAGCCATTAATTATCCACGGCTCAATCTTAAAATGCTTTGTCGGATAAAACTGAATGCGTACTCCGTTGAAAAACCAGGGTGTATTATCACTGGTGAATGATGCCTGGTACTCCCAATTTTCAACCTGATAAAAAGAATTGAGACCGATGTATGACATGAATAGTCCGGCGTCGATATTCAATCCATATGCATAATTCCAATGGTAACCTGCATAGGCTTCGGAAAGATATCGATAAACAGTAGCCAGATTGTACTGTCCGCGATACGGACTATAATCGTTTCTTGGCACAACGGTGCTTCGCATTCCAAACTGCGTCATTATTCTTCCGCGTGCATTGTCATAACTAAAATCTCCTCCAAAATGTAATGCTGCCAATTGCACTTCGTTGTTTCGCGCCAGTGCGGTTGATCCAATTACAGTATTATCAATCGGATTGTTATAGGAATGTGTGTAACTCACATCCATCATCACTGAAGGCTGAAAGTACTTCAAATCCTTCCAGATATTTTCAGAGCGGCGGTCATTGCCATTTGCCCAGGTAAGGTCAATGTCGGAGAAGGGTTCAGCCTTTACATCAACTGTTGAATCAGACATGCCGGGGTTAGCGTTGCTTATGTTTGCACTTAAGAGCAATAAGATTGCAGGTAGAATTCTTTTCATTTAGGATTGAAGATTTCTTGTGAGTTCAATTTTAGAATACGGTTGTACAATTAATGGAACATGTTCTACGATTACATCACTCTTGTCGAGACCAAATGCCTTTTCATCGCTTTGCCCCCATTGTTTCAACATGAAATATGAATTCAGCAAAATTCCCTCGCGAAGTGCAAATTCGTTTTCGACAGAAAGAAACTTCTCGATGACAACAAATTTGAAATCCGGGTCCTGATTGTACTTCGTTGAGCCATCAGGACGCATGTGAAGATTTAATTCCTTGTTACGCACCAACTCTCTGACAATTTTTTTGAAATATAATTCCGTTCTCGGCTGAATCCGAAAGCCGATATTGATATTGACCTTGATCACCTTATCGTCTTTGAGCTCGGAAACATCGTAAGTCAGAGTATATGGCTGCTCTGTTCTGTTAATGTGAACAAACCAATACACATCGGCCCTTTTCGGTTTACGTGACAAAATCGATTTGATGATCTTCTCTTCAATTTCATGTCTGTTATTCGCTTTTGTGAGATAAATCAGATGTGTACTAAACTTCGGAACAACCTCATCGGTGCTCAACTCTTCAATCTGATGGACGTACTTTCCGATATCGACAAATTTGGTAAAGCGATTATTCACCTTACGGGCATAATACCAGACATACATAGTTGAAAAAATGAACAATTCAAAAAACAAAAACATCCACCGTTCTTTGATCTTGGCAACATTGGCAATAAAGAAACTTGTTTCAACCGTTGCAAAAACGAACAATAACAAAACTACTACAATTTTATTCCAATGCAAACGGTAGAATAAAAAATACGACAATAAAATTGTTGTCATCATCATGGCCACGGTAATTGAGAATCCGTACGCTGCTTCCATGTGAGTAGATGTTCTGAAGTAAAGAATCATCAGCAAACAGCCTATCCATAAAATATTGTTGACACTTGGAATGTAAATTTGTCCTTTCATTTCCGATGGTTGACGAACTGCAACGCGCGGCCAGAAATTCAAATTCATGGCTTCACTGATAAGTGTGTAACTGCCGCTAATCAAAGCCTGAGATGCTATGATGGTAGCGGCGGTTGCAATAAATATTCCCGGCACCAAAAACCAATTCGGCATCATTTCGAAAAACGGATTCCTCCCGCTCAGCTCTTCACCGCCTTTACGCAATATCCACGCTGCCTGCCCGAGATAATTTGTCATCAAACATATTTTCACAAAGCCCCATGTAATGCGAATATTTCTTCTGCCGCAATGTCCGAGATCAGAATATAAAGCTTCTGCTCCTGTTGTTGCGAGAAAGACTGCGCCAAGTAACCAGAATCCACCGGGGTATTGCACGAGTAATTCGTATGCATAAACCGGATTGAGCGCGCGAAGTACTGACGGATAATGTATCAATTGTACTCCGCCGATGATCAAGAGCATCGTAAACCAAATCATCATCACCGGGCCAAATGCTATTCCCACTTTTTGTGTTCCGAACCGCTGAAAGAAAAACAGCAGCGACAATATCACCATCACGATCGGAACGGTTGGGATATTTTCAAAGCCGTGAACCATTGTAAACCCTTCCACAGCTGATGCTACTGATATGGGCGGTGTAATGATTCCATCAGCCAGTAGTGTTGTTGCGCCGAGTATAGTTGGAATCGCCAATTTCTTTCCGTATCGTTTCACCAAAGCGTACAATGAAAAAATGCCTCCCTCACCTTCATTGTCTGCCTTTAAAGTAAGCCAGATATACTTTATAGTAGTCTGAAAAACGAGCGTCCAGAAAATACAACTGACTCCGCCAAAAACGAGCTCTTCACTGATCTGTCTTTCTCCGACAATGGCCTTCAGTACATAAAGTGGACTCGTACCAATATCTCCATATATAATCCCAAGTGCAACTAAAAGAGAAGCCACGCTGACTTCCTTATTAATCTCCCTATGCGAATTCATCCGCTGTAATTTTACAGCAAAGATGAGCGAAGGGAAGTTGGGAAAGTGTAAAGTTTTTAAAGAAGGGATAAAGAAATGATAAAGAAATCTACCGGAATTCAATTAGCTAATTAGGTTTACGAAAACCTATACCCCACCCCGCTTTCCGTAACAATATGCTTTGGATCGTCAGGGTTGTCTTCAATTTTTTTTCGTAGTGTACCTATAAAGACGCGGAGATATTGCGTTTGCTCCTGATAGCCGGTTCCCCAGATTTCTTTAAGGATATAGTGATGCGTGAGAACGCGGCCCTGGTTGCGGGCGAGGAGAACCAATAGTTTGTATTCGGTATTGGTTAGTTTAATGGCTTCACCATTTTTTAGAACGATACGATCGGTGAGATTGATTTCAAGACTAAATGTCTTTATAATCGTATTCTCATTCGGCAAATGATGATGGCGGATAGCAGATCGAATTCGCGCCAGCAATTCAGCTGTTCGGAACGGCTTGGTGAGATAATCGGTAGCACCGTTGTCGAGCGCACGAACTATTTCTTCTTCATCATCAAGAACCGATAAAATAAGAATAGCCTTATTGTACCATGTGCGTAATTGAGTCAATACTTCCTGTCCGTTCATATCAGGCAGGCCCAGATCAAGAAGGATGACATCAGGCGGACGAGTTGCAGCCATAGTTATGCCTTCTTTCCCGCAAGTTGCACTCGTCACCTTGTAACCGTTATTCTCCAATGTGATTTCAAGCAGCTTTCTTATCTGCGCTTCATCGTCGATGATAAGTAATTCCGTTTTATTCATTGTTCAGACGATTCAGATAACTGGTTTCAACATTCAAACTCACTTTGAATTCACTACCCTTCTGCTTTTCAGATTTTGCACTTACCATTCCGCCATGAGCTTCTGTAAGTCCTTTTACAATCGACAATCCCAGGCCCGTGCCACCGCTCTTCGCTTCTGGGGAACGATAGAATTTATCGAAAATACTTTCGAGTTCTGAATCAGACATACCTTCGCCATTATCAGCAACAATTATATCGAGTTTGTTTTCATTCAACTGACAAGATATATTGACGATTGTCCCCTCCCTTGTGTGTAGAATTGCATTGCTGATCAGATTTTGAAGAATCTGTTCGATTAAACCATGATCCACTTTTATCAACGGCAATGAATCATTGGTAGTGAATTGGATCTTGTGTGTGTTAACGCCTTGAAACTTATGAATAACTGAAAATATAATTTCGTTAATATCACACCAGTCGGTGCGAACTTTCAACATTCCGCTTTCAAGTCTGGACATGTTTAGCAAATTTTCGACCTGACGATTTAATCTTAACGCAGCTCCTTCGAGTTGACTTAGCAATTCTTCCTTATCATTTTGAGAAATACTTTTATCACCACTTCTTAAAGCATCTACACTACCGATGATGGTTGCAATCGGCGTTCTCAATTCGTGTGAAAGAGAATTCAAAAGTGTGTTATACAATTTGATGGACTTCTCCTTCTCTTCTTTATCACGAATCTTTTGTTCACGGTCACGGATTTTAAATGTCAGCACTGCGTTGATCAACGCTATAGCAAAGTACATTAAAAATAAAAGCAAGTCTTCAGCATTGCCAATGTGAAAAGTATAAATCGGCGGAATGAAAAAATAATTCCAGATTAATGCACTCAGCGCTGCAGCAAATAGAACCGGTAAGATGTCAAAGAAAATTGCAAGCAGACTTACAGTCATCAACAAAATCAGTGCAGCCGATTTGTAGCCGACATAATTGATTCCCAAAAAGCAAAGCAATGCAACACCGGCCACAACTCCGCCCACCATCAGAAACTGCCTTGACAATGCTTTCGTCCGAAACATTGAGCAAAGGTAGGGAAAGGGGGATAAAGAAAAAGTAAAGATAGTTGCTTGCTTAGTTGCTTGGTTGCTTAGTTGCCTGGTTGCTTGGTGTTTGGTCTTTGGTCTTTGGTTTGGCGATTGGCGATCAGATTGTATAAAATGCACCTGCAAATCTGCTAATTTGCAAATCTGCTAATTACGATTTTCCACTTCCCTACCAGACAAACAAGCAACCAGGCAACCAAGAAACCAGGCAACCAAGAAACCACCTACTTCTCTGCAATCACAGCCGGTGCCACTTTAGCATCAGCAGGCACTTCGCCGGTCAGTGATTCGAGGAAGGCAAGAATGTTTTTCACTTCTACATCGGTGAGATCTTTGTTGAACTGAACTTTTGCCATAATCTTCACTGCTTCACCAAGGTCGGATACACTTCCATCATGAAAATACGGTTGTGTTCTTGTAACATTTCTCAAGCCGGGAACTTTGAAAATATCCTTATCGCTTTCCTGCTTTGTAAGATCCATTTTACCGTTATCAGTATTCTTACTTTTTGTATAGGTACGATAATCAGCCACCAATCCGAATTTCTGCAACATTGTACCACCAAGATTTGATCCGTTGTGACAGGTTGTACATCCTGCAGCCATAAATGATTTCAAACCGTCTTTTTGCGCCTGATTAAGCGCAGTCAAATCTCCATTCATGAATTTGTCAAAAGGCGCCGGTGTAAGCAATGTTCTTTCGAATGCACCGATTGCTTTTTGTAGATTTTCATACGTAACGGGATCCTTTTCATTCGGAAATGCAGCCTTAAACATCTCTGTGTAATCTTTCATCCCTTTTATTCTTTTTACCACAAGTGCCTTATTCGGCATAGCCATTTCTTTCGAATTCAAAATAGGGCCTCCTGCTTGTTCTTCCACATCCTTCGCTCTTCCATCCCAGAATTGCATTGAGTGTAATGCAGCGTTCAATACTGTTGGTGAATTTCGGTTACCGAGCCCACCGTTATCCCCCTTTGATGTAGGTTGATTATCGACTCCGTAAGTCGATAAGTTGTGACATGAATTACAACTATTGTTTCCTTTCATCGACAAATGTGTGTCGTAGTACAGTTGTTTGCCAAGCTTTACCTTTTCAGGCGAACTTACGTTTTCCGGATTGTCAGCAGTTGCCGGTAATGCAGCCATCATTCCCTTTGCTTTTGCAAGCAGTTCCTGATCCGCAACAGAATTCACACTCGCTTGTTCACCCTCCTTCTTTTCAGTCGTCGGACTACTGCAACCGTAAGCAATCAGCATAATGCCCACTGCAACGGGTAAGATTATTTTTCTCATACCTGATAATTTTTCTTCAAAATTAGACTGCAGGCGGGCAAATAATTAATGATTAATGACACCAAAAAGAGTGACGAATGGTGTAGCACGAATAGCTGTTTGCATTTTTACAATTTTCGAATTTACTCTGCAAGGATACATGCTGATCCGAAAACGGTGACCTTATTATCCTGCTCTGACCCGGCACCGAAATTATGCTTCTACATAAGATTTAGTATTTACCCCCTCCCATCGTATCTATAGGTTTGCCGGAAAAGCACAAATGAAGACACTTATCAGACTCCGACACACATTATTACCGGCATTCCTTATGATTATTCTGGCAATGGCAGGGTGCAAGAAAGACGAAACTACAACGACGAACAATAACAACAATACAGGTGGCGGAGGCGGAAGTATGTGGAAAGGCACCGTCAATTCCGGTCAATATTCTCACGGATGTATCTTACGAAGTGATAGCACTGCACGATATTTAATCGATTTCTATGATGCGACTCTGGCTGACACAAATAGCTCGAATGTGGCAAAGTTCGAAGGGAATTATCAAATGATCGGAGCGGATAGTATAATTATTTACGCTGCAAGTGGTTCAACTAATTTTATTCTTGCAGGAAAAATGAATACGGGGCATACGACAATGACGGGATTGTGGAGATATGATGCGGGGATTGGGATAATAAATACTCTGCCGTTTTCGATGAGTAAATGAGTTTCCTTTCCCATCCGCCATGGCGGACCTTGCTCAATCACGGAAATAAAATTGAAATCACGGATTTTCTTGTGATGTCTTGTGCTCCTTGTAGTCTTGTGGTAAATTTATAATCAACTCCGGGTGATTGTGGTTTTTAAAAAATGGTAATAAAAAAGATTGCGGTTGCAATCTGATTACCGATTACTTATTACTGATTACCAATTACTAATTACTAATTACTAATTACTAATTACTAATTACTAATTGCTGCCGCTAAACATATTATAATCTGTCCCGGGAATGTTTTCTGTAACACCAAGCGACCGAAGCATGGTCACTAACTGACCACGATGATAGGTGCCGTGGTTTATCACATGAATGATATAATCATATCTCGGCTGCCGGTTTTTAGCCCAGGGCATATCTAGCACTAATTCTTCTTCCAGGTCTGCTTCCGTAAATTGCATACTGAGCTCTTTTAATTTTTGCGAGGTCGAAATAAAATCACTCAACGTTTCCTGCTTCGATTGTGCAGGAATGCGCCAGCTGAAATTAGAAAAGTCACTCTTTGTAACAAATAGCATCCAGAATTTTTCGGCTTGCATGATATGGGTAATGGTTTTCCCGATGGTGTTGAAGCTGGAGGGTGTGCGTTGGGTGAGAATTTCTTCAGGCAAACTTTCAAGAAGTGAAGCAAATTGTTGATTTGACCAGAGGTTGAAGGAGGCGTACTTTTGAAGGAAGGGTGTGAGAGGCATAAAGAGGAGCTTGTTGAAGCGAAGGTACTGTTTAATTATTTCCCATCCGCCACGGCGGACCTTGCTCAATCACAGAAATTAAATTTTGAAATCACGGAAAGCGGCTTGAAATATTGAATTGCTCGGCAACTAAGCAACCAGGCAACTAAGCAACTAAGCAACTAAGCAACCAGGCAACCAAATATGACTTCTGTCAATTACAAGTCCCTGCAATGGCCCTAACTTGGGCAGCATGATTTCAGAGGTACTTTTTGATCCGAAAAGCATCGTTGTAGTCGGAGCGTCGGATGACCCTGCTAAGCCAGGCGGAAAGGTGATTCGAAATTTACTCGATCACAATTATTCAGGAGAACTTTTTGGCGTCAATCCAAAACCTACGGAAGTTCCGGGTGTGAAGTTTTATAGTGAAAGTAAAGAACTGCCAAATGTAGATCTCGCCATCATTGCCATCGCAGCGAAATATGTAGAGGAAACGATTCGAATACTCGCTGAAGAAAAAAATTGCAAAGCGTTCATTCTTTTCTCTGCAGGATTCGGCGAAATCGGTGAAGAAGGAAAATTACTGGAGAAAAGAATTGTTGACATCGTTGAAGAAAACGGAGGAACACTAATTGGTCCGAATTGCATCGGCGTTATTACCGAAAAATACAAAGGTGTATTTGCAGGGCCGATTCCTGAATATGATCCTCGAGGCTGCGATTGCGCCAGTGAGTCGGGCGCAACGATGGTTTATATTCTTGAAATGGCAATTCCACGCGGATTGATATTCAGAAATATTTTTTCAATTGGAAATTCTGCGCAAATTGGAATTGAAGATGTACTTGAATATTGGGATCTGACTTTCCATCCGGAAAAAAGTTCGCGAATCAAACTTCTTTACATGGAGAAGATTCGTGATCCGAAAAGATTTTTGAAACATGCTCGTTCGCTCGTAAATAAAGGTTGTCGCATTGCAGCAATCAAATCAGGCGCAACAGACGAAGGCTCGCGTGCTGTCTCTTCTCATACGGGTTCATTATCGGGTTCAAATGTTGCCGTGAGTGCTCTGTTTAGAAAAGCCGGAGTGATTCGTTGTTCTTCCCGTGTAGAATTGGTTTACATGGCTGCGATTTTCACCTTCGCTCCTTTGAAAGGAAATCGCATCGCCGTCATCACTCACGCCGGCGGCCCCGGTGTAATGTTAACCGATGAACTCATCAAAGGCGGAATGAAAGTTCCCAAAATTGAAGGTCCCAAAGCAGATGCATTATTAAAAGAATTGTTCCCGGGATCCTCGGTTTCAAATCCAATCGATTTTCTCGCCACCGGAACAGCAGAACAGTTAGGTAGAATTCTTGATGCTGTCGAAAATGATTTTGCTTTCATCGATGCTGCCGTTGTCGTTTTCGGCACTACCGGAATGTGGAAAGTTGACGACGTTTACAAAGTGCTTCACGAAAAAATGAATTCGTGCAGCAAACCAATCTTTCCGATACTTCCTTCTGTAATTCAAGCTGCCGAAGAAGTGAGTATGTTTCACAGCATGGGAAATGTAAACTTCACCGACGAAGTAAGTTTCGGATATGTTTTATCGAGAGTTTATCGTCGTGAAAAAGCATTTGAAGATGCCATTCTCCCAACAATTGACACAACCAAGGTTCGGAACATTATTTCTTCCGCAAAAAAAGGGTATCTCGATGCTGATCAAACTCACGCATTGTTTACCGCTGCCGGAATTCGCATGGCCAAACAAGAGACCATACTTTCACCAGAAGCTGCGATTGATGTCTTCAACAAAATGAATCATCCGGTGGTAATGAAAGTAATCGGGCCGGTTCACAAATCAGATTCAGGCGGAGTAAAAATGAATATTCGTAATGAAGAAGAAGTAAAAGCGGCTTTCACTGCTCTCATGAAACTTGATCATGCTAAAGCGGTGTTGATGCAGGAACAATTGTCGGGCCGCGAAATTTTCATCGGCGCTTCCAAAGAAGAACCTTTCGGCCACGTCATTCTCTGCGGACTCGGAGGAATCTTCGTAGAAGTTTTCAGCGACATATCTTCTGCCTTGTCACCGGTGAGTAAAGAAGAAGCTTTATCAATGATTCGACATTTGAAATCCTACCCGATTCTGAAAGGTGCACGCGGACAAGCAGGAATCGATATTAATTTATTCGCTGACATCATTACCCGACTCTCTGCGTTACTCGAAACCGCCCCTGAAATTCAGGAACTCGACATCAATCCCCTTTTGGCGGAAGGGGGGAGGATTGTAGCAGTGGATGGTAGGGTTAAATTCTGAATTCAGAATTCAGAATTCAGAATTCAAACTTTAAGAGGGGCCTGATGATCAATTAAAAATCCAACTGAATCATCATTATTTCAAAATAATCGAAACACAAAGTAAAATTCTGAATTCAAAATTTAAGAGGGGCCTGATGATCAATTGAAAATTTAACTCAATAATCTTTATTTCAAAATAATCGAAACACAAAGTAAAATTCTGAATTCTGAATTCAGAATTCAGAATTTTATTTTATTGCTTTACAACTTTGTATCTGAATGATTCATCATTAAAATGAATGAAATAGATTCCTGATGTCAAAGTAGACAGATCTATTGATTCGTTTTCAATTTTTCCTGAAGTAATAATTCTTCCTGAGATGTCTTCTATGAAATATTCTTTAGCAATTGGGCCTGACGATCTAATAATTTTAACTGTCCCTGTAGTAGGGTTTGGATAAAGTCGGAAGCTTCCTTCGGTTATTTCGGAGATGCTATTGATCGGATAAATATAAGCGGTATCGCAATGATAATCGTTTGAATGATCTTTGTCCTGAAAATTATTCGGAATTGAAACCCACGTACAAACAGGAAATACGAATGGGAAGACTGATAAGTTAAATGCACCATCATATAAAGTATCTGTAACAATGTCTACCGTTTGTCCCGGAAGAATTAAAAT
>JAXLTM010000036.1:0-28219 GCA_046330055.1 Bacteroidia bacterium
GAGGTGCTTCCGGATTACCCTGCAAACAAACTTGAAGAATTACTTCCTTAAATTTTGCTTTTTGCAGAATAAAAATTAGTTTTAGATATGACAATATGTGGTTGGTCGGATGGATACAAAGCTCTTCTCAAAATGGTACGTTTGAATCAGCTGAATCATCAGAGACGATGATTCTTCCGAGCAATAGCCTAACCAACCAAGGAGTTTGTGCAGAAGCGGAGATTCATTATGCTCCTGGAACTACAGATTCTTATTTGCTCAATCATTTTAAGCCCTATTATGAAATATATGAAATTGATCAAGTTAATGGAACCAGTTCAATAATACTGACGGGTTATTTTTCCGCGAATCAAGTTACGGATCTGAGTTCATTTACGATGCAAGTTGGTTTTCAATACACAGTTAAGCTATATTCACAACTAAATGGATCAACTTTGAACGGGATTCTCCGCTTTCACCTTCCATATTATTCGGTTAAAAGGAACTATGTGGGTGGTTTACGATTATCAACCAAAGAAATATTTGAATCAGCAACAGGAGTCCCAATTATAACACATTACGAATATCAAGGGGGGGTAGTAAAAAGACCTCACTACGAAACGCACACGGAAAATAATGTTTTTAAGGAAATATATGCTACTTCAACTGTAGGTTGTCAAATGAATGGTACACCTTGTTTGATGTATAATGGAAATGAATTAACTTATGCAGAATTTATCTCACCGACACTCACACTTTCAGCCACATATAGATGTCCTGATCCAGAGATGGAATATCATACGATTAGAACGAACTATGGTTTATCCAATGAAAATGGATATATGGTAACTTTATATGAAATGGTTGATCTAAATATTCCAGATGAATCAAAGCCATTCTGGCTGTCTGGATTAGTTGATGAGGAAAGTGTTTATAGAGCGGATAATATTCTCTTGAGCAAAGTAGTAAATGAGTATACCTCTGAGTCTTCATCGCAGGAAAGGTTTAGCGGCTTAACTGTGGGAAGTATATCGATTTCTCAGTGCCTTCAAGAGCCTATTGGTACAAATGATTGGGCCAATTATTTCCCTTCAATTCGAGTCAACTCTCCTATTTGGCATGAGCTAAGTTCGATTTGGTTTTACCATAGTGCAGTTGAAAATTACAGCTACGATCAAAATGGAGGTAATCCTCTATATTCACGAACCGAATATCACCATGACAATATTACGCATAAGCAATTAACAAGGGTAATTTCAAATTTGTCAAATGGTGATAAATCGATTGCCTATTTGAAATATCCTAAGGATTTTAATACGGCTGGGGCCTCCGACAATTATTCAATAGCAGTAAAAAGCCTTGTGGAAAAGCATTGTGATGCCATACCAATTTATTCAATTAATAGCATCGTCAAGCCGGATGGTTCGGAGTTCATTGTGTCCGGTGATTTAACGTTATTCAATTTGTTTAGTGGAAATCCAAAGCCGTTGAAGAAGTTCACTTTTGATATAAATAGCCCGATGGCTACTACCTCTGGCCTTATCAATGGACTTTGTACGATTAATTCTTCTGGTGTTTTCAACTTTAGTAGTCAATTTAGTGAGAAAGTTAACTACTCGAATTACAATGGAAAGTATAAATTATTGAATTTAAATAAAGCGAACGATATTAACGAGTCGATCGAATGGAATCAATCATTGAATAAACCGACTGCGATTTTCAAAAATGCTTTGTATTCGGAAGATATTATTGGAAATGAATGCAGCTTTACAAGTTTTGAAGATTCAGAGAGTAATAATGATAATTGGGGAGTTTCTCCTTACAATAGCGAATATCATTGTGGAACTACTTGCTATTCAGTCCCACCTCATTCTTATGGCCCTACTAAGGATTTTAAACCTGAAAATCAGAATCAGAAATTCCGCTTTTCCTGCTGGGTAAAAACTCCGAATGGACTCGGAAATAATCTTGGACAATTGGAAATGTACACTAAACATGACAGTAATACAGATCAATCTAATTATCCTATTGTTCAGGGAAGCTCAATAAGTATTAATTTTAGTAATACTGGAAATGAATGGAAATATATTGAAGGAGTAATCGATTTAGGAGCAGTCAGGCAAGCTGCATCCACTCCAGCAAACAACGCTCTTAGAATACGATGCTTTGTTCATAATGATGATCCGAATAATATAATTTTGATTGATGATATCCGATTCAGCCCGTATATTTCTTTTGTTAAATCATTTACTTACGATAATGATTTCTATTTACCAAATAGTATAAGTAATGAAAGGTCCCTGCCACAATACTTTTTTTATGATGCAAACCAACGTCTACAAAGGACAGAAGATCAGGATCGAAATGTATTGGCTATTAATGATTATCACTATCTTGATTTTAACAACGCAAACGATCACAACTATATAGCTTCAACTAGTCTTTTGAATGCTAAGAAGTACAACGATGTTTTAGCAGGTTTAAATTCTTCAGATTACTTAAAAACAATTCAGTATTGTGATGGCTTAGGAAGGTCTAACCAAACGGTACAAGCTGCATCTACTCCGGATGGGAAGGATCTGGTAGCAATTAATGTATATGATGCTTTTGGTCGGGAAGGAACGAAGTATCTCCTGTTTAAAGAAGGGGCAAGCGATGGGTCATTTTATACTGACGCTCTTACTGATCAAGCGAGTTATTACAGTAACAGTCAAAATCTATATAATGGTATTCCTGTATCTAATACGCCATTTAGTGCAGCAGTATTTGAGCCATCTCCTTTTAATCGAATTATCGAGCAGGGCACAGAGGGCGATGAATGGCAACCAGGAACGTATAGGACAACTCGAAATGAGTATTGGAATAATAGCTCTGCTAATTCTGATGATGTTTTATTGTGGGAGGTTAGCTATGAACCTACAACAGGGTTTTCAAATGGCGCCAATTGCCTATCAGAAATGGGTGATTTTTATCCTGATAATTCATTACTTAAAACTATCACAACTGATGAGGGTGAGAATATTACCATCACTTTCAAAGACATGAGTGGAAAGCTCATACTCGAGAGAAAAATGGTTCATGGAATCCAGAATGGCGATGATGTAAATACTTTTGATGAGTTAGGATCTAATGGCAATGGTGTTTCTAACTCTGGTTATTACCAGTTTGATACCTATTATGTTTATAATGATCTTGGTGAACTCACTTATGTAATCCCTCCAAAGGCCTCAAGAATTCTATTCGCAAGCAGAGCTTTTTCCGAAACGGATCAGGTCTTTTCAAATTACATCTATGGATATCATTATGATTCAAAAGGAAGATTGGTTGAAAAGAAGATTCCCGGGCAAGATTATTTCAACAGTTACGTATATGATAATAGAGATAAACAGATTTTAGCTCAAACGCCACAACAAAAGAATGAAAGTAAATGGACATATTATAAGTATGATGTTCTAGGGCGCGAGATTGAACAGGGAGTAATATCCTCAACTTCGAACCGAACTATTTTAGAAAATCAAGCATCAGCTTCTATTGCTCCATTGTGGGAAGGCAGAATTTCTGGAACGAATCTTTTTTCAGATAATGCTTTGCCACAAGCCAGCAATTTCAATGTTGAAAATGTCGATATCTACAATTTGTATGATGATTATGATTTTGACAACCATGGGCAAAGTTTTGAACCGTTTCACAATACGAACGAATTTTCACAAAATGTATTTGGTTTGCCAATTTCTAGTAAGGTAAGGGTACTGGGTACGTCTAATTACTTACAAAATATTAATTTCTATGACTCCAAAGCGAGATTGATTCAGGAGAAGAAGATGACTCTGCTCTCGTGGGATCGACTATCTTACGAATATGATTTCACGAATAAATTGGTTTTAAATCTCCACTATCAGCCAACAGAAAATATTGAATTAAATATTCAAACCAGAAATGAATATGATCATTCTGGCCGATTAAGAGCGGTTTATAAAAAGGTAAATAATGATCAGGAAATCCAACTTTCAGCTGAAACTTATAATGACTTAGGTCAATTAACGCAAAAGGCTTTACATAATGACCTTACGGTTGGCACTGATTTTATGCAGTATATTGACTATCGATATAATATAAAAGGGTGGTTGACCAGCATTAATAACGCTTCTTTGGAGAGTGACCCGCAAATTAATCCGGATGAATATGATGCTTTTGGAGAAGAACTTTTCTATCAAGATATAAGTGGAGTGCAAACTGACGAGAGTCTGATCAAGGCATCAGAACAGTACAATGGAAATATTTCCGCGATAAAATGGAAAATTAGATCACCGGAAATTGACGCCATAAAGAGTAATGAAAATTTATATGTTTTTAGATATGATGATTTAAGCCGATTAACTGCCGGATATTATGCCCATGACGATATTACCCAACCAGAGTATTTCAATCAGGAGATAAATAAGTTTCAAGAATCGCAAACTTATGATATGATGGGTAATATTGCACATTTGATTCGGTATGATTCTAATGGAGAGGTTGATAATTTAGATTACTCATATGATGGAAATAAGCTGCTTTCAGTAACCGATAATTCCTTAATCCACTTCTCAAATGATTTTGGAGATGGAGTTAATACAGGTAACGATTATGAATACAATTCAAACGGGAGTATGATTGAAGATAAGAATAAGACCCTTCTTATTGAGTACAATCAACTGGAACTTCCATCACAAGTTAACTATAATGGAGTTGTTGTTTCCGGCACTCCTAGTGCCCTGGAATTTGTTTATGATGCATTAGGTAATAAATTGAAGAAAAGTTACGACGGAAAAGATCATTACTATGTTAATGGGATTGAGTATGAGAGCACATCTCTAGGGCCACAATTATTATTTATAAACACCGAAGAAGGAAGAATTAGGCAACGAAATGACAACACCTTAACCCCTGAGTTGCCTAGGCAATTTATTTACGACTATTTTTTAAAGGACCACCTGGGTAGCATTCGAGCCGTACTCACTGAAGAAAACTCAAAAACAGAGTATTATGCAACTATGGAGAATCAAAATGGTGCAGCGGAAAGATTATTGTTTAATAATGTAGACAGTACACGTGAGAATAAACCTGCTGATGAACCAACCGACGCTTCATACTCACCGGATTACAAGGTGAGTAAGCTTAATGCCGCAGACGGAAAGACAATAGGAGTTGCAAAATCACTATCTGTAACTCAGGGCGATCAGGTAAGTATAGAAACGAAGTACTTTTTCAATGATTACCAATTCAACAATTACAATGTTTCAATCAATGATTTATTAAGTTCATTAGCCAGCACTTTTATTTTTAATTCGCCTTCCATGATTGGATATTCAGAGGACGAAAAGCTGAATTGGGCGAGTAAATCGTTTACCTCGAATTCAGATGTCACTTCATTCTTGAATAACGCATTTGGAAATAATACCATAAATGACCCGGCGAAGCCTCAAGCTTTTTTAGTATATTTGTTTTACAATAAAGATTATAAGTTCAATCCGGAAGCAAGCGGAGTTCTTCAAGTTGAAGACCCTAATTCATTGGGTTCACTGGCTGTTCTTAACATTAAAATGCCTGAAACAGGATACTTTTATGTTTACACTAATAATGAAAGTGATAAAACTGTTAATTTTAACAACACAGGAATTATACATCTTACTGGAAGTCTTCTGGAGGAGAATCATTATTATCCTTATGGTAAGGTAATTGATGAATTAAGCTCTAAAAAAGGTGTTTCAAATGGTAAGATAAACTGTTATAAATACAATGGAAAGGAGTTGCAGAATGAATTAAATTGGGGGGCTGTGAGTTATGGGGCCCGCATGTATGATCCTGTCAGAGCTAAATGGTATTCGATAGATCAACAAGCAGAAAGTTATTTTTCGACAAGCCCTTATGTATATGTTGGAAATAATCCGATAAGACAAATAGACCCTGATGGAAATAATGGTTGGGATGTTATTCTAGGAATTGCTGCAGCTTTTGTTGATGATGCAACAGGAGGTGTTCTTCCTGTAAGAGATTACGCTTCACAGTATGTAAACGACGAAAAGGACTATAATAATGGATTGACCACCGGCGATGCTGCAGCTGTTGCGATTGGAGGTGGGGAAATTTCTGCTGGAACAGACATGATTGCGGGCGGAACAGCTGTCGTGGCAGTTGGAGTAACTGCTGAATTGCCAAGCGCGGGTTCTTCAACCGCTGTCGTTGCAGCAGGAGGAGCTGCAGTTGGAACTGGAACATTACTGGCTGCGCATGGCAGTGTAATGATGGCAACAGCGACAAAAAATCTTGCTACAGGTAAAGGTAAACTGCCTGAAGATAAGAAGAACGAATCAACAACATCTAAAAAACCAGATCATCAAACATCATCAGGACAAGCAACTGACCAACACGGTAATAAATTAGGCCCTAGCGGCAAACCACAACTTAATACAGTTGAACATTCTTCAAGGAAAGCGGCTAAAGACGCTGCAAGGAACGAAGGGAAAGGTGCCCCAGTCAACCACACATCTCCTAAAAAAGGAAATCAACATTATCAAGCGACTGATGGTAAAGGTCAAAAAATACCTAATAGCACACATCATGAATATCCATAAAAATATTTGGATTGGCTTAGCTCATGTCACGAATAAGTTTGATAACGATATCTTAGGTGATTCAAGAGCTGCATATGTAAATATTTTAGCAATTGCAACTAGTATGAATGATTATCATATTAAAGCTAAGGACGCAATTGAAAAATTAGGACTAGAATGCATAGAAATTGAAGAAATTGAGAACCTTTTGGAAAGAAGCAAAAATTATAGATTGAAAAACAGTATCATTTACCTCGCTAATGAGGTAATAAAAACTGGGTTAGTTCAATTTGGGAATTTTCATACTTTCAAAAAGTAGCTTTTTCTAGTATAGTCTTACTCTGAGTTTCCTCGCTCTGAAAGTATGCCAATTTTCCTGGTATACAAGAAATTATTGTTCCTAAATCAGTGTAATAAATGATTTCAAGAGCGTCGTTCAATGCCATTTCTTTTTGATCAAAAGATTCATTTTCGCAAATGATATAGCAGTTTGTGGGTGCTCCTTTTTCTCGAAGGTATTTATGTATGGACCTAGGGTTGTCTAATTCCCCTTTTATCGGCAAGCTATACATTTTATTTAAATATATTTCATGAGCTATGAGTGCCCGTATTTTATTCCTACTGTTCTTCATTTGAAGTAAAGCAAGAAGTCGATCTTGTTTTTCCTTAATTATAAAGGATTTTATAAAGCCGATTTCGTGTTGATTTGTTTTTAACGTCATTTTGTATTTGACCCCGATTATTCGGACAGGTTAAAAATAGATTTTATATCTTAATCTCAACCAAAAACAACGATGAAATTGGCATTATTAACAGAGAAACAGATTATTTCCATTCTTAAGGAACGAGAACAGGAATTAAAGGTGGCAGGGATTTGCGGTAAACATGCCAAAGCCGATCAAACATATCACAACTGGAAAAAAGTACGATTGTATTTCGGTCGATGAACTTCGAAGGTTGAAAGAACTGGAAACAGGAAAATTGCCGCCTCAAACGAGCGGTTGCAGAACTGATTTTAGACAATCAAATTCAGCGAGATGTGAAATCAAAAAAGTGGCGACGATCGAGAATTTGGAACAATGTTTTGCTTGTTTAGTAAATTTCTACAATGTGAAGCATACTCGGGCCTATCAATTATAAATTGTTTTAGAAAGAATAAATAATGCAAAAGGCCAATTCCTGTAAAGACGCGCCTGTAGAAATGGCCAATCAGGAAGTCTAAGATGGCTTGAGTGATAGTTGAATATTTTAATAGAATCACACTTTTTCAATAAAATTTTCCAGCCAAGCATATGCCCAATTTTTGTTGCTTTTTTGCCAAAAAAATTCAATCTTGCACTTAACAACTTTTGCTATACGAACGCACCTTTTATGAATCCCGGCAGGCCCAATGAATCAAATACGAGGATAAAGCTCATCGATCCTCAATTGGTGAAAATGGGGTGGAATCTGGCGGACCGCAGCTCTGTAGGATTGGAAATTCCGGTTGATGGTTATGATGCTTCTCCCCAAAACGGGATAACCGACTATTGTCTTTATAGAGCTAATGGTGAAGTGTTGGCCGTTGTTGAAGCGAAGAAAACGAGTCGCGATGCCAGAGTTGGTAAGGAGCAAGTGTTTCAGTACGTAACGAAGATTGAGAAAAAACAATCTTTTCGTCCATTTGCTTTTATGACGAATGGAGATGAAATCTGGTTTTGGGATTCTGATACTTATCCGGAAAGACCTGTAGCCGTTTTTTTTTCACGGGAAGATTCTCCTTTCAGTTCTAATCGGTGCGCATCATGAATGATACGGTCCAGGATCGCATCGGCAATGGTTTGTTCTCCGATTACTTCCGAACCAGTTACTTACAGGAACTTGTGAAGTAAATAGGTAGATCTTTTTCCGTGTCGGTCTTCAATGATTTCCATTAAAATCGTGCGACTCTGCTGATCAAGCGGTTGTATTCCAAAATCGTCGATAATTAATAAATCCTGTTTTTCCATTTTTGTAATTTCCTTCAGATAACTGCCGTCGGCTTTTGGCCATCTTCAGACGTGCAAATAGTTTGGAAGTATGTTCATACATCACCTTGTATCCGAGTGAACATGCTGATGCCCCAGTGCAGAAGCCAGATAACTTTTTCCGATACCGGTACTGCCCGTGATCAGGACGTTCTCTTTCCTCTTGATAAAATCGCAATCGGCTAAGCGAAGTACATGATTCTTATCAAGCTCCCGATCGGAGTCAAAACTGATTTGTTCATTAAATTGCTTTGTCGGAAGTGTGCATTGGAGATACTTCGATTTAATTTTCGGTTGTACCGCTGATCCCATTCGGAGTCCACTAAAATGGATAACAGTTCATCGGCTGTACAACTGGCAGCCTTGCCCGATTCCAGGCTGGTGCAGAAAGCCTGCACCATGCCTGTAAGTTTCATGAGTTTCATTCGTTTAATGGTTTGTTCGTTCATTGTGTTTTTGATTTTGAAGGTTAACTATAGGTTTATTGATAATAATTCTTTCCACGGATATTTTCATGAACGGGCATTTGAATGATTTTGTCTTCTTCCACATCCAACAAGTCGAGTCCTTTCTTTAAAATATCTTCGATTGCTCTGTAATGATAAAGGCCGTACGCATGTGCCCGTTCCTAAAGCTTTAATAAGCCTTTGATGTCCTACACGCTTGGCAAACGATAAGATGCCCTGACAGGATTTGTATCCTTGTTCGGGATGTTGTTTGCGTTGCAGGACCTAGGCGATAAAACTCAACTTCCTTGCCGACCAGACGCGCCTGCGATAAAAAATATTCCGGATTCCATTCACTCAGCCTGATGCTGAGTAGCCAGATGTGTGATTTGTCGGTCGTGTAATTGTGCGGACTGCGGGGTGCTTGGTAGGCGTAGCAATGCATTCGTATTTATAAAATATTTCAACCTTAGATTTACTGAACAGGATAGAACTTTTTTTGCTGATGTATCCAAAAGGCACGCTATATTAATGTTTGTCTGCACTTAAGTGTACATGACCGTGCTTCATCACAGTGGCCACTTGTGGAACGCTGTTCAAATCGCTCGGACGGAAGAGGCTGCAGTGCAGATTTTTCGGATTCCTCAAACTGCTGGAGTCTTGAGTAGTCAAGCCATTTAAGAATTTTTTTGATTGTGTTCAAGTAATAACCCCTCAATACGTTCCAGTTCTTGCGATGAGTGGCTAACTCCTCTGGGCAGCTGAGAGAAGATACGTATGTAGGCAATCTTCACAGCTCCTTCAACCAGGGATTTGTCTTTGGGCTTGTAGGCTCTTGCCGGCATTACAGCCATTCCGTAATGATCTGCAAAGGCCGCGAAGTTGCTGTTGATCTTTGGTTCATTACCGATTGGTTTTGATGACTGCCGATTTTAAATTATCAGAGACAATCGCAGTGGGCGCACCACCAAAAAAATGGAGTGCATTCTCACAGCAGGTAATAAAATCTTCGACCCGTTGACTCTCCATGGCAGCCTCTACATACGTGACACTGACTCCCGCCAAGAACGTACAAAGACTTCCATCTTTTAATTTCGCCGGAATCGGTATCAACGATTTCAGGGTTCTCCGGCAAAATCAGCTTGAACATTTTATCGCCGGCCTTGTGGAAATGCATGTGCATGCTTGGCGCAGCGCATTCGTTCCATAATAAAATGTTCGAAAGCAGTGCGTTTGTAGCCTACAGGATAAAGACGATGATAGTCCTCATACAATTGCATACGCGTTACACCGCGATAACGTTTAAACGATTCTCATTGGTTTTAAAATACTCGTGAAGTTGAGTGAGTCTTTCATCCGGAACCACTTCAGGTTCTTTGCAAAGTTCATCCAGTTCCTGATCCCTAAGTGCTTTGACTTCTTCCCAGGTAGAGTGCAAGCCGGAAAAAATGTGGAGGTAAGAACTTCTTGACCGTGTTACGGTCCCGTAACTGTACTGATGTGGAGTTTACTACACCCCTGACAATGTAATTTTAATACGATTCTTAATTTGCTCATGAGTATTGGTTTATTAGCCATCAATTATTGATTGTTTAGGACAGCATGTTAGCCCTATTTGAATCAATAATTGATGTCAACCAATCTCATTTCTTCTTACATTAGGTGGTCACTTTGGAGCGGAATACGATGGTCAATTTGCTCCGGAATTAGGTGGTCAGTTTGCAGCGGAATTTGGTGATCACTTTGAGCGGATTCTCCAATTAATAGAACAACCTGATTATTATTAGTTTTATCTGCTCAAATTATTTATCTCTCGAGATTATGGTAATTATATTAAATACAAGAAACATAACTAAGAGGCTATTTCTTATATTTCAAAGAATATGATAGAAGGTCCATATTAATAATTATAGATTCATTGCAATTTATGAGAATTTCAAAATCGCTACCTAAAATTGCAACCTTCTTTAATACGGACTTCGAATATTGTTTAGCATCTGATAAAATTATCTATTATTAATCAACATGGCTCAATTGTATTTTCCAGAACAAGATTTGAAAGTTGGTGAACAGTCAACGGCATTTTGGAGTAGAAATATTCCTGATAACCTGATAATATTTATTCACGGTTTTAACGGTAAAGCAAAATCCACTTGGGACAATTTTCCAGGGTTAATCGGTCAATACAAGGAATTTGGGAAATGCGATGTTATATTTTATGGCTATGATGGTTTGAATGTTGCCGCTGAATACAGTGCAATTAAATTTAAGAAATTCATTGACGATATGTTTTTCAAACCATTTTCATTTATAGCAAAAGACATTAAAAAATTCGGTAAGCGACCTGATAATTTCAGGTACAAAAAAATACTTTTAGTCGCTCATTCCTTAGGAGCAATAATTACCAGGCGAGCTCTATTAAACGGGAAGAATGAAAATTTACTTTGGGTAGACAATACAAAAATGATTCTTTTTGCTCCGGCTCATAACGGTGCACGTGATATTGAAGGTTTGGTATCAAGTGTCATAACGGGTCCTTTGAAATTACTCACTACCCTCGGACAATATACCTATGTAGTTCTTGATGATTTAAAAGAAGATTCATTGACAATCAAAAACATTGTAGCCGAAACCAACAATTTTTTGGCGAAAGGAGAGGGTGGTTTTACAAAGGCTGCAGCTGTTGTTTGGGCAGAAAAAGACAAAATTGTGAAAGCAAATGCTTTTTGTGCAGACCCTCCGCCTATTCCTATTGATGATAAAACTCACACTTCCGTCTGTAAGCCAAACCAAGACGAACCATATTTAGTACCTATTGACATTATAAAAAAATTTATTTAACACATCATGGTATGGGTAGAGATATAAAAAGCATAAATCTGTATTTTCTTAAAAAGAAATATAGGCAAAAGAAGCAAGCACTTCTTGGTTATAAAATTCTATTCAAGTTAATAACCAATAATAGGAATACAAAACTGAAAACCCTTTTAAGAAATCATAAGGTTTCTGGAATTCATGGAAAAGAAATCGAATTGCGAGATAATATTGATAAATTACTTTTTTTCTATTCACTCCTTGAAGTTGCTGCTATTGCAGATTACATAAATTTAGAAAGTGACTCAAGGCTTGTTAAGGAAATTAAGATGATACTCGGTAATAAATATCTCCGTAAATATTATGAAGAATTTTATCCCCTTCTTCTTCCTCAGCTTCTTCTAAGAAGGGTTAACGGAAATTGGATCGAGAAAGTGGCTGATGAAAATGCCGAGAATATTTTTGTTGAATTCACACATTTGAATAGCACGATTGAAAAGAATGAGCGTGTTGAATTATTTTTAAATTTTATTGATGATATTCGGTTTAATGGAGAGGGAATTACTGATTTAAACAAAATTCTGTTTAGCCCAGAGTTGCTTCGTGAACACATTCAAATTACTCCTCAAAAACAATCATATAAAGACAAAGCATTATTGGGCTTTTTTATTTACTTAGACTTTATAAAAAGATTTGACTCCCTCCTAACGAGAGCGAAAGACTATAAAAGTGTACAAAGTGCAATGTGGCATTTTCACAGTTATTGGTTTGAACATATCCGTACAAGAATGAGCAATAAAATTTGGCAATCGCTTGACAATTTCAAACGATTAAACAAGGCATTTTCAAAGAAGAATTACCAAGAATATATTAATCAAATTAAGGAAAGAGAAGACTCCGAATACCATTTTCAAAAAAAAATTACAGCGAATGATATTCCTGCTCAGAATGAATTAGTAAAAATGGCAAATGAATCAATTATTGAAACTCAAAAAGCACTAAAAAGAATTGTTTCTAATAAATACCGTGGACACTTGGAAAAAATTGTAACCAAGAGTTATAGAATAAAAAGGTTGGCGGAGTTAAAAAATATCCCATTCTAAATAGTCAAAATCCAACAACTTCGATCAAAATTAGATAATCGGGTTCTGGCGCTCAAGGCGAATAGCCGTTAAACAAAAGACAATGTTAACAGATAATAATTTAAAGTCAAAAGTTGATTCATTATGGAACCGCTTCTGGTCCGGCGGTATCAGCAATCCTCTCACTGCTATTGAGCAAATGAGTTACCTGATCTTTCTAAAACGATTGGAGGATATTGATAATGCAAAAGCAGCCTCAGCCAAAAGAAGAAAGCAGGATTACAAGTCAATATTCAGCAAGAAGAACCAGAATTGTAAATGGAGTTACTGGAGCCAGTTGCCGGGTGATGAAATGCTGCGACATGTTCGTGATGTGGTATTTGAGTTTTTGCGCAACCTGGGCAGTGAAACTAGTTCGTTTACGCAGCACATGGAAGATGCCATGTTCAGCATTCCCAAAGCATCGCTTTTGCAGGAAGCTGTAAAGATTATTGACGACATGCATATCAGTGAACAGAACATTGATGTGCAGGGTGACCTCTATGAATACCTGCTTGGGCAATTAAGCACGGCGGGCAAGAACGGGCAGTTCCGCACACCACGCCATATCATTCGAATGTTAACGAAACTAGTTGATCCTAAACCCGGTGAGCGCATTTGTGATCCTTCTGCGGGTACTGCTGGTTTCCTAGTGTCGGCTTATGAGCATATTCTTGAAACCAACACCTCTGCCGACATTCTAACTTATGATGAAGAGGGCAAGGCGCACAACCTTATTGGTGATAAGATTGACCCGAAGATTCACAAGTTCCTGAAAAGCCATGCACTTACGGGTTACGATTTTGATGCGACGATGGTACGCATGGGCGCTATGAACCTGATGCTTCATGGGGTTGACAACCCGAATTTCCGGTATGCTGATGCACTGAGTAAGCAATTCACAGAGAAGCAATGCTACGATGTGATATTGGCAAACCCACCTTTTAAAGGAAGTATTGATGAGAGTGATATGAACGAGCGCTTTTCTATAAAAACGAAAAAGACTGAGCTACTGTTTTTGGAACTCATTTATGACTTATTGGAGAGTGGGGGACGTGCAGCTGTGATTGTGCCCGATGGCGTACTATTCGGCACCAGCAATGCCCATCAGGGCGTGCGTAAGCTGATCGTTGACCGCTGTAAGCTGGAAGGTATTATCTCTATGCCTTCAGGAGTGTTTAAGCCGTATGCGGGCGTGAGTACTGCCGTACTCATCTTCACCAAAGGCGGAACGACAAATAAGGTTTGGTTCTTCGACATGCAGGCCGATGGTTTTAGCCTGGACGACAAGCGGCAGAAAGTTGCGGAGAATGATATTCCTGAAATACTCAATGAGTGGAATGCGCGACCGGCAAAGAGCAAAAACAAGAAGGTTGTGATGGTAGATGCAAGCGAGATTAGGAAGAACAAATACGATCTCAGCATATCCCGCTACAAGTCTGTGGAACATAAAGCTGTTGAATATGAAAGGCCAGAAGCACTTATGGATAAAGTGATGGTGCTGGAAGAAGAAATTGTGGAATATGTAAAAACTATTAAGAAGGGAATTTGAAAAATGGAATTAACCACAATTGGAGATATTGTTTCAATTTCTAAAGGGAAAAAGCATTCTTCTCCTATCTCTTTTCCAACCGGGAAAGCGAAACGATATATTCAGATAGAGGATTTGAGAAATGATTTCAATTTGAAATACACAGATGAAGTCGGAGTTGATGTTAATGAAAATGATGTGGTTATTGCGTGGGATGGTGCGAATGCCGGAACAATTGGATTTGATTTGAACGGATATATTGGAAGTACGCTCGCCAGATTGAGAATTAAGAATGGAAATGTTCATTCAAAATATTTGGGATGGTTGTTAAGAGGAAAGTTTAATTATTTGCGTAGTCAATGTACTGGAGCAACAATTCCCCATATCAATAAAAGTGTATTGGAAAAAATTTCTGTTCCTTTGCCTGCTTTAAAAACCCAGATAAAAATTGCCAGCATTTTAGAGCAAGCCGATGCAGCACGGCAAAAGCGTAAACAGGCCAACCAACTCACAGAACAATTTCTTCAATCCGTCTTCCTCGAAATGTTTGGCGACCCGGTAAGGAATGAGAAGGGGTGGGAAGTGAAAAAGATTAGTGATTTTGTGAAAGAGATTATTTCAGGATGGAGTGCGCAAAGTGAGCAAAGATTAAAAGAGAAAGGCGAATTTGGTGTTCTGAAAGTGAGTGCTGTTACTTATGGAGTATTCAATCCCGAAGAACATAAAGCGGTTTTGAAAGACTCAATCAATAGGAAATTGATATATCCATTAAAAGGTGATGTGTTGATGACAAGAGCCAACACAAGAGAAATGGTTGCGGCGTGTTGCATTGTAGATAAAGATTACAAAGATTTATTCTTATCTGACAAACATTGGAAAGTCATCTTCAAACCCAAAATGATTACAGCCGAGTATTTCAGATATGTAATTATGAATAATTCTTATCATGAAGTTCTTGCTAATAAATCAACAGGAACAAGCGGTTCGATGTATAACATTTCAAAAGACAAATTACTCGATACAAATTTTCCACTTCCCCCACTTCCTCTCCAGCAAAAATTTGCAAGCATTTTA
This sequence comes from Bacteroidia bacterium, assembly GCA_046330055.1. Lineage (GTDB taxonomy): Bacteria > Bacteroidota > Bacteroidia > AKYH767-A > 2013-40CM-41-45 > JADKIH01. The sequence continues at coordinate 15,565 of JAXLTM010000036.1, forward strand.
GAACAGGTGGAGCAACTACGCACTAAACAAAGAGAAAGTGAAAAGGAGTTGGAGAATTTGTTTGGAAGTTTGATGCAGAGGTACTTTGGATAGGAGGGCACAAGAATGTCTATTTCTCTTGTCGATGATTGTTGGATCGGAATAGATGCAAAACGGAAAAGAAATTATGAGCGCTGAAAGATTTGTAATTCCGGAACAAGTATTTCCGGGATGTTAAAGTATATCGCGTGGGTAAAATGAATTTTAGTTTTTTCTTTTGAAAACTCAGAATTCCAATCTTCAAAGAAATTAGCAAATTCTGGATGTTTATTCGCAGAAGTAAATGAGACTTTTTGTTTTGCTGAAAAACTTATGCCAGTCAAGCAGTTGTTCTTTAGTTCCGGTAAGGTTAAGTTCGCTTTGAAGATATGCGGGACCTTTGCACTGCCATCATCTATTGTAAGATCGAATAATGGTGTACATGCAAGAAGATAGGTGTGCGGATTCCTCTTGTTATTAACAAAGAGTAATTGTAGACTGTATAGGAGAGTACATTCTCCGTTGATTTCCATAACAACGAACTTCTCAAGATTTGCTTGCTTTAATTGTTCATTAAATTCTGCTGATAAAGCAAGACGTTTTTTACGGAGGTTGACATCTTCATACATTTCATTGATCAATCGACTTATGTGTTCGATTCTATTCCAATACACAGTACCCCCGAAGTTATGCATTGTCGGATGCGAAAAATGATTCCGCATATATTTAATATGCTTTAAATACTCCAATTCAGTTTCAAACAAGCCAAGTTTTGAAAGTTCTATGATTAAAGAATTGAAACTCCGAAATTTATTATCCTTCGAAAACTCTTTATACCGAATACTCATCGCCATTTCAAAAGAAAGCAACGCTTTAGCATATGCCTCATCAATGAGCCGATATTCGAAATAACTTAATGCCATCATTTTTTCGACAACATCAAAGTTCTTAATAACATCATCAGGAACACCTTCTCTGAAATAGAACGAAGGAATTCTTGCGCAGTATTGATCAAAAGTTTGCTCGCCAAATACTTTATGAGGATTAAGATATTTTTGAGTGGGGCTTAGTTCCATGTTTTTCTAAATTTATTTTTTCAGTAAAAATTATTCAAAGTCAAATGGTAATACCTGAATTCAGAAATACCGAATTGCAAGCATTGCGAGCTTCCATTATTAGGCTAAACCACTGTAAACACCTGTAATCCCAAATGTATTACAAAATCACCTGCAATGACCTTTTATCAAAACACCTGTAAAGTCCTGTAAAATCCTGTGTATACGCTGGAAATAAGAAATCGATAAAAAAAAACGGAAAATATGGATAAAAAAAGGGGAAAAAACAAAAAAAAATCACCTTTCTTTTGTTTTTTTTTCTGCTATTTTTTCTTGAAAAAAAAATTTAGAGAAACTTGCTTCACAAACAAGCGAAGGGAAAAAAAACTGCACCTTATTTCTTTTTACCACCGGACTTATTTTGCCGATAAATATTTTGGTAATAAAAAATTGGGCAGTAGTCTAAATAAGTGAAATAAGCAAAGCAGTGGTCATGCCACTATAGACTGCTAAGACAGTCGATAGCTTGAAATTTTATTGGAAGAAGCCGGGTTGATGAAATGAAATCTCTAAAAATGGGGATTAGGCTACCTAATGTTTCTTCTTTTCATTCTCTTTTTTGAGGGCAACCGGTTGACTAATAACCTGAGTGAGTTTATAAATCCCATAGCATGCTAAACCCACAACGATCAATCCAATTATTACATGTGAAGTTTTTAATTTGAAAGGCACATGAGGTGCCTGTACTTTAGAGATGGGAGTTCCATATAAATCTGTGATTTCGGAATATGATAGCATGAGGTTTAATTTTTGATATGAATTAAAATAGTGTCGGCTTCAAGGAGAAGCGTTTGGAAGTTGCCATATTCAACGCAATAAATGTTTCGTTCAATACTGATTGGATAACGATAGCTGTAAGCCTTAAACCTAAATCCTGCGTCTTCAAGATCGTTTAGCTTAGCTTTTGTCTCGCCACTTTCAAGAGATAAACTTTTCAGAATGCTGATGTTTTTTGCGAGTGCCGAAAAGTCTATGACATTGTCCTTTACTTCTCGAAACGAAGGATAATTATCAAGTCTGGGAGGAGCGTACAATGGAGCAATCCGTTTGATGCGGCGAGTTGCATTGTAAAAATCCTGGTAACATTTATCTGAGCAATAATCCCGACCTCTGTTATGAACCATATGTGGTGAATGGCAACTTGGACAGATCCGGTAATAAGATGAACCTGGGTCAAGATTTTTGTTTGGGAAATTCATCCGATTTTATATATTTGCATTAACAAATGTAAATAAAATAAATTGGAAAATACAAATTTGATGAATTCGCCAATTGATTTCATGGCTAGAATCGGCCCTGAATTCTATGAAAAGCTCAAAATCCATTACCCTCGTGTTTTCGAGAAGGAAATTCCGCTTTCGGAAATTGGTATCAGTTCCTGGACTTTTTTTGATTGGAAAAAGAAAGGTCTGATTCCATTCGCTGCGGGAAATGATCGCGTAAAGTTGAACCTGATAGAATATGTCTGGATCAGAGCGCTTCAGGAACTCAGAGAATTCGGTGTTCCATATTCAGAGCTTTCTCATATGAAGGATTATTTATTTGACACCGAACTTTTTTTTGAGGCACTGGCTCATTCGGAAGAAGTAGTTAAAAAATTGGAAGCCTCCGGAAGTTATTCTTCAGAAGACCTCAGTATGATTAAAGGATCTGTCGATTTCATTAGAAAAAATCTAAATGAGAATTCTATTACCGATAAATCCATGCTAACAGTATTTGCAGCATCGGTTTTTCGTATGATTCTTTTTGATGAAGATGTTGTTTTATTAGCAAACAGAAAGAAGGATGAAAAAGGACTCGTGTTTTTTGCATACACTTATCAAGAACTCAACTCCATAAAGTTTATTGAAGGCCCACTATATAAGAACCATCTTTCTATTGGACTCCGACCACTATTACTTGAAATGCTCAGCCTTGATAAGCTGGAGAAGTATGTATTTCGATTGGGCTTGCTAACAGAAGATGAACAAAAAGTAGTGATGGCAATTCGTGAACGAAACTATTCGGAATTAATTATTCAAACAAAAGGAGAAAGGGATATTGTTATTGATGCTATTAATGAAGTAGATGTTCGCGATGAGAAGGCAAAGGAAATTCGCATGCTGTTAGGTTTAAATCAATATGATGAAATTCAATTGAAGTTTCGAAACGAAAAACATTTGTTTGTAAAGAATAGAAAAAGATTAAAGTAAATGACCCGATCGGATCGGCTCTATCATAAAACAGGAATGAATCCCTTGAAATGGCATTCGCTCGCATCTGATGCGATAAATGTTAACGACAGAAAAATGTAAAAAACTCTTAGAGGAAAACGGAAACACATACACTGAAGAAGAAGTGATCTCGATACGAGATTTCTTAAACCTAATTTTAGAAGCACAATTGTCAGTTTTAAATATTAATCCAAAACAAGATGAAAAGAGCAGTATTGATGGCACGAGTGTCAAGCGATGAACAAGCAAAAGGTTATTCGCTGGATGTGCAATTAGACAGTTTGACAAAATACTGTCAGCGAAATGATGTAGAGATTGTTCAATCGTTTCAGGAAGACTTCTCAGCAAAAACATTTGATCGTCCTGGGTTTAAAAAGTTTCTTCAGTTTGCCAAGGCGAATAAAGGGAAGATTGATCAACTGCTCTTTACTTCATGGGATCGATTCTCTCGAAACATTGCACAAGCGTACGAGATGATTGGCATCTTAAGGAAATTGGGAATTCAACCGTCGGCGATTGAACAACCTTTAGATATGACGGTACCTGAGAACAAAGCAATGCTTGCTTTTTATTTGGCACTTCCTGAAATTGAAAATGATCGTCGGTCGATTAAAGTTCTTGGAGGAATTCGTGGAGCTTGGAAAGTTGGGCGTTGGATAAATCGTGCACCTCGTGGTTATCGAAATATGAGGGACGTTCATAATAAACCTATCATTGTGCCGAATGAAAAGGCAGAACAGATAAAATCAGCTTTTGAAAAAATTGCTAATGGTTTTTCTCAAGCAGAAGTTAGAAAAGAATTAGCAAGCGAGGGATATAGTTTTACGAAATCTGTACTTTCGGAATTACTAAGAAATCCGGTTTACATGGGTAAAATATTTTATCCGGCTGAAAATGGCGAACCTTCTTATTTAATTCAAGGAATTCATGAACCACTTATTTCAGAGGAGTTGTTTAATAAAGTCCAGACGATTTTGAATGAGAAACACCAAAAACGAAACCGACCTTCAATCACAACAAAGAGAGATGAACTGCCACTGCGAGGCATACTGAAATGCTCGTTTTGTGATGGCTTGCTTACAGGAAGCCCCTCAAGAAGCAAAACAGGCAAACAATATTTTTATTATCACTGCAACCATTGTAAGAAGACCCGATTCCGTGCAGAACCTGCAAATGAGAAGTTGGAGGCAATACTTAAACTTTTCACCCCATCAAACGATATCATTAATTTATATCGTGAAATGCTAAAAGAAGGCTTAGGGCAGAAAACGAAAAAATCAATATCAGAACGAACAAGTTTGAATGAGAAAGTAAAAAATCTCGAAAGCCGATTAGGGAATTTGCAGGACATGTTAGCCGACAAAGCAATTACACCTTCTGAATATCAAAATTTAAAATCTAAGTATGAAGTACAATTGATAGAGATCAAAAGCGAATTACTAAGTTTTAATGATTCAGAAAAGGATATGTCCGGCATGATTGAAACTTGTATAAAGAAGTTGAGTCAACTTGATACATTATACAGTGAAATTTCATTAGAAAGAAAGACTCGACTATTGAGTTCGATTTTTCCCGAAAAACTCTTTTTTGAAAATAATAAATATCGAACCCCGATTTTAAATAAGGTAATGCTTCTGTACCTCAACATTGACAAGGGTTTGCGCGAAAAAAAAACCGGACGACTCAGTGATTTTTTTGAGTTGTCCGGTTCTGTACCCGGGGCGGGAATCGAACCCGCACTCCCTCAACGGGAACAGGATTTTAAGTCCTGCGTGTCTACCAGTTCCACCACCCGGGCAAGAGTAGTGTGAGCGTGAGTGTGAGTGTGAGTGTGATTAGCACTAAATTACACTTTCTCAATTGGGTGAAACAAAAAACTCTCTCAATTGAGAGAGTTTCTGTTTGAGCGGAAGACCGGGCTCGAACCGGCCACCCCGACCTTGGCAAGGTCGTGCTCTACCAAATGAGCTACTTCCGCTTTAGGGATGGCAAATGTACGTAATTTTACTTTTTATGCAAATTTCAGGTGAATTTTTAGGCCGTCGTTTTCAGGAAATTGTGATTGAAAAAGTAATTAGTAATTGGTGATTAGTAATTAGAATAATTAGGCAGAACCGAAAATCCCGCCTGCCCTTTTTCAGGAAAATCCTTTAAAAACATGAATCACAGGAGGTTGCGGGTGCCAATTCTGAATCCCCCACCATCTTTAGATATTTATTCGAAATCTCAATTTGTCCTCATACCGGTAACTCAAAGCTGCAGAATCCTTCCCACTGAAGATTCGAAGAAATTGTAATCAGTAAATATAGATTAGTAACTAACAACCAGAAACCCGTAACCAAAAACAACTACCCCAACACAAGCAACCAAAAATCTACAAGCAAAAACACTCAAGCAATCCTAATTACTAATTACTAATCACTAATTACTCAAATCTCACAACTGCTTTTCAAACAGCCGATACGTCTTATAATGCTTCGCACCAAACTTTTCAATTTCGCGGATCATTTGCTGGTTATGCTCGAGGATCCAGGACAATTCGGCTTCTTTGAATTCGAGTGCTGTCCAATTAATCATGAGTTGATTCAGTAAGGCAACATCCAATCCCTTTTTGCGGAATTGTTTTTTTATACCAAACGTAATAACACGTGTTGCTTTGATTTTCTTTTTATTGAAAAGGATATTGAACAAGCCTGAAATTGTCAGCTTGCCTTTCATCGGTTTCATGAAAATATTGTAATCAGGAATGGCAGCCACAAAGCCTGCAAGCTGACCATGAATGTAAGCGATGAGTACGAGATCAGGAATGGCAACATCTTTCATTTGTCCGGTGATAAAACCAAATTCCTTCTGGCTTACCGGTACGAATCCGAAATTATCATCCCATGCATCGTTGTAGATTTCACGAAGCACTTCCTGCTCTTCTTTGAATTTCTTGAGATTAAGTTTGCGAATGGTAATGCCATTCTTCTCGCAGATATATGCACCCAGTGCATTCAGTCGTTTCGCCATCACATCTTCCGGCAGATAGAAGTATGCATTCAGGTCGACATTCTTTTTGTAACCCAGCTTCTCCATCATCTCGATGTAGTAAGGCGGGTTGTAAGTCATGTCAATGTATGGAGAAGAATCAAAGGCATCAATGAGGAATCCGCATGTATAATTCGTGCTCGGGTTCATCGGACCCTGCGCCATCGTCATTTTTCTTTCTTTGAGGAAATTCTCAGCAGTATCTATCAGTGCCTTTGCAACCTCGAGATCATTAACAGATTCAAAGAATCCGAAATGGCCGATGCGTGCATCCCATTTCTTGACGAAGTCGGCATCAACTACTGCGGCAATTCTTCCTACTACCTGACCATTTTTTTCAGCCAGAAAAAATTTCATTTCACTATGATCTCTGAAAGGATACTTCGGACTGAAGATTTTTTTCAGGTCCATATTCAATGGTGCCACCCATGCAGGATAATCTGCATAGATACGATGTGGCAACTGCATGAACTCTTTTTGGTCTTTAGAGGATACAACCTCACGAATGGTAACAGTACCGTGTGATGCCATATAGGGATGACGTTAGAAAAGAATGATGTTAATGCGAAATTATTTCACTGCTACACTTGGCACCATTTGTCCATTCGCATGATGATGTTTAGCACGCGAATGATGATGATGACCGATGACTCCGAGTTTCTCACCGCATTCTTTGAACGCCTTGAGAATAATATCAAGGTGTTTCTTTTCATGAATGGCCATGGTGGAAATACGTATCATCGCACGACCTTCAGGAACTGCAGGAGAGACAACCGGTGTGGTGAAAACTCCGTTATCATAGAGTAATCTCCACATCTGGAAAGCCGTCAGGCTCTTGCCCAGCAGGATCGGAATGATGGCGGCAGGGGTAGGTTCACCAACATCGTATCCCATATCACGCAATGCAACGCGCAAATAGTCGGCATTTTCTGCGGCAACTTTACCAAGGCCCGGATGTTTTTCAATTTCATCGAGCACGGTAATGACGCCGGCAGTCACTGACGGCGGTAATGATGCCGAGAAAATCAGTGAGCGTGAATTATGTTTAAGGAAATGTATGACTTCTTTGGAAGCAGCAATAAATCCGCCGATAGCAGCGAATGATTTACTGAAGCTGCACATGATCAGATCGACCTTCTCTTCTACTCCGAAAAATTCAGGAGTACCGCGACCGGTTTTACCGAGAACACCGGTACTGTGAGCATCATCAACAAGCAGACGAGCACCGTATTTCTCTTTCAGCTTTACGATCTCAGGCAGATTGGCAAGATCGCCTTCCATGGAATAAACACCGTCAACGACGATGAGAATTCCGCCTTTGCCGTGACAATTCTGAAGGATTCGTTCCAGATCAGCCATGTTATTATGACGGAAGCGGAAAACTTTTCCGCCCGACAATTTACATCCGTCGACCAGCGATGCATGAATCAGTTTATCGGCTACGATAAAATCACCTTTACCAACGAGTGCAGAAATAACACCGAGATTGGTTTGCATACCGGTTGAGAAAACAAGCACACCTTCTTTGCCGATAAATTTGGCAAGACGACGCTCGAGTTCTTCATGGAGATAATGAGTCCGTTGAGGAATCGGCTTCCGACACAGCCCACGCCATACTTTTCGATGGCTTTCATTCATCTTTCACCTTCTTATTATTTGCCATTCCAAGATAATTATTGGAGCCGCCATAACCATTGTCTTACCTTCGATGGTAACTGTTGGTTCTCTGCGGAGATTCCACTCGGTGGAAATAAGGGTACAGACCCGCATTAATCAATTCGTGTGCACGGGTGAAGGAAGCACACTTACTGAATAAATCTTTGTTTTGCTTCGACTCTTCGGAGCCGGAGGGTTTTTTACTTTTGTCTAAAGCCATCCTTTTGATTTGTACCATTGATAAGTAGAGTTCAGAGCAGTTTGTGTATCTTCCTGTAGTCTGAAATTAAAATCCCTCTGAGCTTCTGTTGAGGTGGAAGTCCAGTTAGGGCTAATTAATTCCTTTGCCTTATCGCTATTTAACATTGATGATTTCGTAAGATCATTAAATAATCCGAGTCCTTTTACAATCACCTGCGGGATACAAATCACACGCAGTTTTTTTCCGGACGCAGTATTCATCATTTTCCAGAAGTCAATCCAGTTGAATGAATTTTCTCCGAGAAAATATTTTTTCCCTTCGGCAGCAGGAGAAAGCAGCGCATCATAGCAGGCTTTCACAAAGTCGTCGATGTAGAGGAAATCCATTTTCGAACGACCATTACCAACTATCGGTGCAATACCGTACTTGGCAGCTACCTGGAAAGGCATAAGCATTCCGCGGTCGTATGGACCGAAGAGTACAGGCGGTCGAATGATGGTGAATCGTTTAATGACAGATTCAACTTCTTTCTCTCCGGCCAGCTTAGACTTTCCGTAATGAGAAACCGGCTCTTCTGAATCCTGCACCGAGCGGGGCCTTTCCAGGGCCGGACCGGCGGCGGCAAGTGAACTGATCAAAAGAAATCTCTTGAAATCAGGACAGATTCGCACGATTTGTTCCACCAGGTGACGTGTACCGGTGGCATTTACTTCGTAATATTTCTCTTTGTGCCTTGCCGAAATAACTCCGGCAACATGAACAAAGTATGTAATATCTTTCAATGCTTCGTCAGGAATATGGGTCAAATCGCCCTGAACAGCCTTAACGAACGGGATTTCAGCCTCTTGCAGTTTTCCTGCATCGCGCAAAAGTCCATAAACAGTGAATCCCTGCTTGTGAAAGTATTCAGCCAAATGCCGACCTACGAAGCCGGTGACACCTGTAATGAAGACTTTTTTCTCGTTCATCAATCCTGTTATTCCTGAAATTGCTTTAAAATCAACGATTAACGTCCCGAAGCAACCCCAAAGATTCGGGGCGGCAATATCTGAAAAAGAATGACTTCCGAGTCAGAGTTTTTCAATGGAACAGTGATTTTTCCTGAAAACTTCACGCATCAGGGTAAAAGCGATAATCAAACAGCCTTTTTGCGTTGATTTTCAGAATTTGAAGCAATTTTAAAGGCCAATATAAAAAAATCCCGATAATAATCACAAAGGGAATTATTCACCCTTGCGATTGCCGCTACCGGACTAATTATCTGACCCGATTTTTCAAAACAACTTCCCTACTCTGCCGGTTTCGTTCTTCAACAAAAAAATACAACTTACTCCGAAAGTGAAAACATCAAATCGCTCCGGCTCGATAGTTCTACATTATAAAAATTCAAAAATGTATGTTCTGTTTCGGGAGGACATTCATGAAATCAATTGCATTCCGGAAGAAATTTGATGACATCTTTTTCAAAAAAAAGACCGGCATTAAACCGGTCTTTCGTAGAATATTCTTTTTGAATTACACTAAAGCAGCTTCAGCAGTAATTGTCATATTCAACGCTTTGCTCACCGGACAATTTTGCTTGGCATCATTGACGCATTCCTGAAATTTTTCTGCACTGATTCCCGGAACACTTGCTTTCACTGTTAAATGTGAATTCGTAATTGTTCCGCTTTCAAGTGTGATATCACAGCGAGTGTCAATTGAATCAGGCGTAAAACCTGCAGCGCCAAGTACGAAGCTCAACTTCATACTGAAGCATCCAGCGTGAGCGGCGGCAATAAGTTCTTCAGGATTCGTACCTGGTCCTTCTTCAAAACGGGAGTGATAAGAATACTGAGACTGATTCAAAACCGTACTCTGTGTTGAAAGCACTCCTTTTCCTTCTTTGCCTGAACCTTTCCAGTTGGCATTTGCATATCTTTTCATGGTGTGAGAATATTTTGAGTGCGCAAAGATAAGGCAAATTAGTGATTAGTAATTAGTAATTGGTAATTAGTAATTAGTAATCAGCGATCAGCGATCAGGAATTAGAAAGTTTAACCTATTGCTTTCTAATTACTGATCGCTGATCTCTAATCACTAATTACTGATCACTAATTACTGATCACTGATCGCTAATTTTGAATCATGACCTCTTTCGAAATCATTCCTGCTCCTGATACATAAAGTTTCAGGATATAAATACCGGGAAGGATATTGGCAGTGTTGACTGAGAGCCGGTTTACGCCTCTTGTTACTTCAACACTTTGGCTGATGATTTCTCTGCCTGCAAGGTCGGTCAGATGTACTTCAGCAATATTGTCGCTCACAGATTTTACCGTAAGATTCAACTTACCATCTGTACATGGGTTTGGATACATTGTCAACGAAAGTCCTCCGCTTACAAACAGGCGTTCTCCTCCGTCATGACCATGGTCGCCGTCACCATCACCGTCGCCATCTCCATCACCATCGTGATGATCGCCGTCATGATGTTCACATTCACGTACGATGAATACTTTGAATACAAGCGTATGAATATTTCCACAACCATCCGTTGCATCAATACTAATGGCAATGATGTTTGAAGTTGCGTTGGTGAAATCTACCGAGGCCGTGTTTCCGTTTACGGTTACTACAGCGCCATCAGATGCAGACCAGGTGACAGAAGTTGCTCCGAAATAATCAGGCAATGAATATTCAGCATACAATGAATCTCTGCATACAAAACGATTTCCGCTTACCCAAGGGAAATGGAAATCACCAAGGCGAATGTTAATACAACGATCATCACTGGTTCCGCAATCATTTGAACCGTTAACACAAATATCGCCGCCACTAAAAGAAGGATCAAAATCCACCACAATAGAATTTCCATTGTTGGATACAATTGTTACACCGGCAGGAACTGTCCAGTTGTAGGTATCTACAGCAGTATCCTGACGAACAAAATAGGTTGCTCCCAATTGTCCACAGAAAACAAAGTGTGGTCCATGGATAAACCAAGGGCGATCCGGTGCAGATGTACAACCGGATGAACCACAATTGTTCACTGTAATATCGGATGTTGCTGAAGCCGAACAACTGTTTCCGTCAGTATAGCTATAGGTAATAGTGAATGTACCTACTCCGGCAACTGAAGGATCAAAGGATCCATTGCTCACGCCGTTTCCGGAATATGCACCACCTGCAGGAGATCCACCGGTCAGTGTAAACGAATTGTCAGTTGAACATACAGGAGTGAAAGCACTCAATGTTACGGATGGCAATGGATTGACTGTTACAGCGACAACAGATGAACTGCCGCTGCATGATCCACTTGTTACCTGAACAGAATAATTTCCGGAAGACGTAACTGTTATCGTCTGTGTAGTTTCACCGCCCGGACTCCACAAGTATGAATCACCTGCCGTTGCTGCCAGATCCACACTGCCTCCCTGACAGAATGATGTAGCACCACCGGCATTAATCGATGGTGTAAAATTATTCACAATGCTCATCGTGATGATCTGACTGCTCGCAGTTGAAGAAGTTGCACAGGTAGAATTGGAAGTCATTGTACACTGAATCTGATCTCCATCAGCCAATGATGCAGAAGAGAAATTATCCGAGTTCGTTCCAACCGGAGAACCGTTTACTGTCCACTGATAAACCGGTGCAGAACCGCCATTCACAGGAGTTGCAAAGAAAGTTACATTTGTTCCTGTACATACTGTGTTTCCCGGTGTAGCTGAAATGCTGACAGACGGTGCCGAAGAAGATGAAACACTCATTGTAATTGCATTTGAAACTGCATTCGATGAAGTGGCGCAGGCTGCATTTGAAGTCAGCTCACAGGTAACAATATCTCCGTCGTTGAGCGAGGTACTTGTGAAGGTATTACTGTTAGTACCGCTTGCAACTCCATTCACCAGCCACTGATAAGAAGGAGTTGTTCCTTCATTGCTAACAGTAGCATCAAATGTCACTGATGTTCCGCTGCAAATTACATTTCCGGGAGTAGCTGTAATTGAGATGGTCGGAGTTACGGAAGGATTCACTGTCATCGAAATCGAATTCGAGCCGGCAGTCGGAGTTGATAAACAACCGGCGTTAGATGTCATTGTACAAGCTACAACATCGCCGGTTGAAAGTGTACTTGATGTGAAAGAAGATGAATTGCTTCCTGCATTGGAACCGTTTACTGTCCACTGATAGGAAGGAGTTGTACCACCATTGGTCGGAGTTGCTGTAAATGTAACTTGCGTGCCGCTGCAAACAGTTGTAGCCGATGCAGCGATACTTACTGCCGGTGTAACTGAATTTGTAATTGTGATGGTAACATCATTTGAAGTTGCCGTTGAAGTTGAAACACAACTTGCATTTGATGTCATGACACAACTGACAACATCACTGTTAGCCAAAGATGCATTTGAATATGTTGCACTGTTACTTCCGACATT
>JAXLTM010000037.1:0-26260 GCA_046330055.1 Bacteroidia bacterium
TCAGTTTCACCGGCAGATTACAGAACCAGTACAGCTTATTATGCCATGAACACTGTTTCCTCCTATGGTGTTCCATCTTCCGACATGCTACTCACTTCCGGAATCAATGGAGCTGTATGGGAACCTGCAATTCCAATCGGACGATTGAGTGCGCAGAACGGACAAACAGTTTTGGATTATTTGCAAAAAGTGCAGGAATACGAAACTGCTCAGGCAGGTACGCCGCAACCGTGGATGAAAGAGATTCTCCATTTTGGAGGAGGAGATGATCAGGCACAGCAGGATTTACTGGCCGGTTATTTGGATAACTACAAAAGTATTCTTGAAGACAGCCTATTTGGCGGGCGAGTAACCACCTATCTCAAATTTACCAATGACCCGATTCAGATCAATCTATCAGATACTCTGCAGGCACAAATTGATTCCGGTGTAGCCATCATGACTTTCTTCGGCCACGCTTCAGGATCATCGTTTGATGCCAGTACAGATGAACCATCAGCCTATCACAATCAGGGAAGATATCCGTTGATTGTTGCCAACTCCTGTTTTGCAGGTGACTTCCACTCTACCGTTAAAAGCTTGAGTGAGAAATTCGTCATGGAACCTGAGAAGGCAGCAATTGCATTCCTTGCCAGTGTTGGTCAGGGTCAGGCTCCATATCTGTTCGATTACACTTCGGCATTTTATAATCATGCTTCTCACGACATGTACGGAGCAACGATTGGTCAATTAATGAAAGGTGCCATTCAAAGCATTCAGCCAATGGGCGATGCGGCTCACAAAATTGTTTCGAATGAAATGTCGCTTCAGGGCGACCCTTCGTTGCGACTTAATAATTTCCTTAAACCGGATTACAGCATTGAAGAATCAGGCATTTCATTTACACCCGGAGAGGTCACTACGGATCTTGACACCTTCGCTCTTCAAATCATTACCAGAAATTTCGGAAAAGCAATTCAGGATTCATTTGTTGTAAAAGTAACACGCACTTATCCTGACGGAAGTGATTCTGTTTTCACATTCCTCCGCGGACATTGCTATTATGCCGACACACTGAATATGACTGTTCACACCGGCGGATTCAGCTCTGCGGGAGTAAATAAAATCAAGGTTGAAGTTGACATGCCGGATTCAGTAGATGAATACGACAATTACTTCAACAACACTGCTTCAACCGACTTCTTCATTTTCTCAAAAGATATTATTCCTGTCTATCCGCCAAAGTTTGCTATTTACCCATACAACACCGTCACTCTGAAAGCCAATACAGCAAATCCATTTACAGGATTAAACAATTACGTCTTCCAGATCGACACGATTGACCCGCAGATCGTAGATTCCGTTCCCGGAATGCAACACAGTCCGCTCTTCCGTTTCACCACGGTGAGCGACAGTGGAGGTGTGATCAGCTGGTCACCGCAGAATTACCAATTACTCGACAGTGTGGTTTATTTCTGGCGAGTGGCAAATGACTCCATCAATATTGACCCGACAAAATATTCATGGCAGGAGAGTTCATTCCAAAGATATTCCTGGAAAATCAGGCTGGGGACAATCACACTTTTTTCAATTCAAAGAGGATGATCTTGAGAATATCAATATGGACACTATTCCAAGGGAATTCAGCTTTGTATATAATTTGAAATCCTTAAAAGTAACCACTATCGGAAGTCCAAATGCCAGCACATTTAAGAACGTCGGATATTTCCTGAACAACTCTCCGGTTGAATACGATGGTTGTCAGGTTTGGCCTGCAATTATGGTGGCAGTGCTCGACTCTATCTCACTTCAGCCTTGGACAACCTGCGATTACTCTGTGCAGCAGGCAAACGTCTTTCATCCACAAGTAGCAGGAACATGTAATTACGGACAGGTGTACGACCAAAACGGAGTTGGTTGTGGTCATACCCGTTCGGAGAACTATTTCATCTTCCGATACAACGACACCTATCAGATGAACGGATTTCAGAACTTCCTGAACTCTGTTCCAAACAATGATTACATCATCATGTATTCCTGGTTTACGACTGCCTACAGCAGTACAGCCGGAAATGCTCAGCTCTTCAGCACACTTGCTTCTCTTGGAATTAACACAGGAGGATTACAGGACAATACTTCCTTTATCTATTTCCTGAAAAAAGGTGATCCAAGTACGATTGCCGAAGTTCATGGCCCGAATGATTCCACTGAAATCAATTTACACGGCACAATGGCCTCCCATTGGAATCGTGGAAATTACATCAGTACTATGATTGGTCCTTCAACGAGATGGGAATCGCTGCATTGGAATCAACATCCGAAAGAAGGAACTCCAACAAGAGATGAATATCACATGGAGATTTTAGGTCTTAATTCTTCTACTGACACATGGGATCAGCTTGCTTCAAATATTCAATACTCAACAGGAAAAGATACTTCGCTGTCATGGATTAATGCAACAACATATCCATACCTGAAACTGAAAATGTTCAATGAAGATGATTCATTGTACACACCGTCTCAAATGAATTACTGGAGAGTGTATCACGACGAAGTTCCTGAAGCTGCATTGAATCCAAATTACAATTACAGTTTATACTCCGGTGAAATTTCAGAAGGTGATACTTTGCACTTCTCTGTCGGCATTGAGAACATCAGCAATCTTCCAATGGATAGTCTAGGAGTAAAGTTCTACATGTATGACAAAAACAGGAATCGCCACAATCTTTCTGTTCTTAAACTTGATTCTTTGCGCGCCAACCGTTCTCTGATTGCCAGTATGACTATTGACACTACACTCGGACTTGCAGGCGAAAACAGTTTATGGGTCGAAGTAAATCCATTTGACACTCTCCATCAGATTGAAAAATACCATTTCAACAATCTGGGCGAAGTTAAATTCAAGGTGAACAGAGACAATATCAATCCAATTCTTGACGTAACATTTGATGCCATTCACATTCTGAACGGAGACATCGTTTCAGGAAAACCTTTGATCACAATTCAATTGCATGACGAAAACAAATTCCTTGCGTTGAATGACACCAGTAAGTTCAAAGTTTATCTCCGTAAACCGGGCTCATCAACGAATGAGCTCATCTCTTTCCAGACACCGGCTTATGGTGCTGCCATGCGATTTACTCCTGCAGTTCTACCTAAGAACAGTTGTCGCATCGACTGGGAACCAACCCTGACAGACGACGGCACTTACACTCTTGAAGTAGAAGCAACTGATCGCAGTAATAATGAATCAGGAAAATACAATTATAAGATCCAATTCGAAGTAGTCAATAAATCATCAATCACTGAAGTATTGAACTACCCGAATCCATTCTCTACTTCTACCCGCTTTGTCTTTACTCTTACCGGAAATGAAATTCCAACGCATATGAAAATTCAGATCATGACCGTAAGCGGAAAAATTGTTCGCGAGATCATGCTCAACGAACTCGGAAATGTACACGTTGGAAGAAATATTACCGACTACGCCTGGGATGGAAAAGATGAATTCGGAGATCAGCTTGCAAATGGCGTTTACCTGTACCGCGTCATCACCGACCTCAATGGTGAAAATATCGAACACCGTGAAACGGACATCGACAAGTATTTCAAACGTGGGTGGGGGAAGATGTATTTGATGCGGTAAAAACCAATTAGCTAATTAGCTGATTTGCTAATTAGCTAATTGAAAAATCACTTCAGGTTATGAAACACCGCCTGCACATCATCGTCTTCTTCGAACTTATCTATTAGCTGAAGAATTTCATCGGTTTGTGCTTCGTCGAGTTCAACGAATGTGGTAGGGAGGCGTTCGAGGGCAGCTTTTTTAATTGCAATCTTTTTATCGTCGAGGGCCTTTGACATTTTACCGAAATCTTCGTAGGCTGTGTAGATGACAATTTCCTCTTCATCTACTTCCATGCTGTCGAGACCAAAATCAATCAGTTCCAGTTCAAGGTCTTCAGGATTAATATTACTGTCTTTAGCAATACGAAAAACTCCTTTGCGGGAGAACATGAAATCAAGAGAGCCTGTTTTTCCTAATGTACCATTACCACGATTGAAATACATACGAATATTGGCAACGGTACGTGTTGTATTATCAGTAGCAGTTTCTACAACGATAGCAACTCCATGAGGGCCGTAACCTTCGTATACTGCTTCTTCGAAGTTTCCTTCATCTTTTGACGACGCACGTTTGATCGCATTATCAATACGATCTTTAGGCATATTGATACCCTTTGCATTCTGAACTGCCGTACGTAATCTAGGATTGTATTCAGGGTCCGGTCCGCCGGCCTTTACTGCAATGGCAATTTCACGACCAACTTTAGTGAAGGCTTTCGCCATCTTGTCGTAACGGGCAAACATCTTATGCTTGCGCTTTTCAAATATACGTCCCATAAAAATGAATAGAATTGGAGGGCAAAAGTAAAAGATTCAGAGTAGTCGGGCAAACGGAATCTGCTGGTAATTCAGTCAGCACAAAATAGCGCAAACTACTGATTAGTAACAAATTAGCTAATTAGCTAATTAGCTAATTTGTTCATTACGTCTTGGGGAATATCAATAAGCCTCTTCCCTTTCAGCGTTAGCTTTCGCCTGAACTTCGCTGCCCGGTTTTCCGATGACGCGGTATGGACCGTCGCCGCGGAGAATAGATGCATAAAGAGCCTGATCATTCATCACCTCAATGGCTTTACGAACTTCAACATCGTATTTGAAACCTGATTCGAGGCGGCCTTTCTGATAAAAATAGCGACCGGCAATTTCTCCTTCAAGAACTTCTTTCACTTCATTGTGATGGTTCTGCAGGTCGAGCTTCTTGTAATCTTTCAGCTTTTGTTCGAGTGAAGCAAATTCAGTTTTAACTGCATCAAAGTGTTTATCTTTCTCGAGTGCCTTTTTAAATTCTTCCATCTTCTTTTCTGAACGATCTGTGTATTCATATTTCTTATCACTCAGGAAAGAGACAAAATCCTTGTATTCATTTTCAGTCAGCGTAAAACTTTTTGCATCTGCAATACTGCTGTGCTCTCTTGCATATTTATTCGCATAATCGAAAATGTGAAAGTTAGTAATCAGAGCAATCGTTAAGCTGCTATATGGATTCGGGTCGGTATAAATGTCAGGGAAAATACCTGAGCCATCGTACACTGACCGGCCGTTCTTTGTCTTATATTCCGTAATCAAGGAATCCGGAACTTTGTAAACACTTCCATCTGCATTACGGTGAGAATAATCCAAAGCCTGAATACATCTTCCGCTTGGAGTATAATATTTTGCAATCGTTACCTTCAGTAAGGTATTGTATGAAAGCGGATAGGTTTGCTGAACAAGGCCCTTACCAAATGAACGCTGACCTACAATCACCCCCCTGTCGAGTTCCTGAATAGAGCCGGTTACAATTTCCGAAGCAGAAGCTGACCCGCGGTCAACCAGTATGGTAAGTGGAATGTCTTTATCTACGGCAGTTTTGCTTGCGTAGTAATCAATATTCATTTCTTTAACCTTTCCCTTCTGGGCCACTATTTTTTGATTGTCATCGACAAATAAATTCACGATGTCCACGGCTTCCTTCAGCAATCCGCCACCATTTCCTCTGAGATCAAGAATAAGATGCTTCATCTGCGGATTTTGCTTTAGTGTTACGAGTGCCTCTCTTACTTCTGTAGCTGCATTCTCAAGGAATTGAGTTAACTTGATGTAACCGGTATTTTCACTCACCATACCAAAGTACGGTACATTTTTAAATTTGATTTCATCGCGAACAATCGTCTTCTCAATTGGTGTAGCTACGCCTTCTCGTTTCAGAACAATTTTCACCGAGGTACCTTTCTGACCTTTCATGAATTCAGTAATGTCATCTACCTGTCGGCCTTCAGAAGTGTTTCCATTCACAGAAAGAATGATATCTCCTACTTTCACATCCGCTTTCTGTGCAGGGAAGCCTTCGTAGACTTCACTGATTTCAATGTGGCCATTTCGTTCATGAACCAATGCACCTATTCCGCCATACTCAGCAGAGATGTGCGTCATTTTATAATCTTCAATTTCGCTTTCAGGAATATAAACTGTGTAAGGATCCAGAGTGCCTAACATGGCATCAATACCTTTTTTCATCAGCTCTCCCGGCTGTACACTGTCAACGTAGTAAATATTGACATCTCTAAACACCGTGGTGAAAATGTCGAGGTTCTTACCTACTTCAAAGTAATAATCATCAACGAAACTGTAAGACAGACCTGAGATAAAGAGAACTGATGCTAAGATCACGACTTTTTTTCCGGCCCTGAGCCTGCTCATGAATTGACTAAACATAGTTTGGATTTTGAGTTGCCTTCCCCCACTTTTGAATTCCGGCAGATGGAATAATTGCAGGAAGGAAGAATCTTGAACGTAAATAACGTGGTGGCATTAAATCATCGTCCAGAGGATAATTAACGACCGGAGTTCGTGGAAAAGTAAGGCCGATTTAGCGCAAACCATTTCTGAAATAGACGAATATCCATTCGAATAAAAAGACCAGTCCCATAATGACAGCCAGTATCATGACCATTGTTCCCACCGGCAGTTTTGGTGGTTTCTCGTTATTTTCCATCAATTAGCGCAATATTGTTCCCTTTTGACCATACCAGGGGTGAATGATGTAGGATAACCTACCCGAAGCTATAGCCGGATCAGTCATCAGCAGGTTTTTCACCTCTTCCTCAATAGCGACATTAAAGATAAAAATTCCCCTCCAATCTGTATCATCGCCAAATGGTCCGGCCAGATCAATCTTGCCCTCATTGTAAAGACGAGTGATATTGGCGAGATGCCCTTTTTGAATCTCTGCCACTGTGGAAGAATCCTGATCACGGTGCTGCCCCTTAACCAGTAATACGAAGAAGTATTGCTTCAACTTAGGTTCATCCTGTGCATTTACTGAAACTGCCAGGCAGGCGGCGATTAAGAAGAGAAAGAAATTTTTCATGAGATTATTTGAGTATTAAATGCAAATGAGCAAGATGATGTCTGCAATGCCAGTCATACAATGCAAGACCCTGATCCAGTCTGAATGTACGCTTACTTTCCGATGATAGTAAGTACGACTGAAATCACTGTCGTTCATACTTCGCAATACAGAGAGTTTTTGATGGACACCAATAATAATGTTAACAGACACTTCAGGGTTAAGATTTTTACAATCCGGCAATTGTGCCCAAAGGTTTTCCTTATAAGGTTTGATCGTTGGGTTCTCTTCTGTGAGCGCAAGCTTAAAACGGATTAAAGCATTCATATGACTATCTGCCACATGATGAATTACCTGTCGCCCGCTCCAACCTTCCGGCCGATAGGGTGTTTCCAGCAAGTGCTTACTTTTTAATTCCAGACAAGCCTTGTGGAGCTGCGAAGGAAATTGTTCGATCTGACGAATGAAAGTCTCTCTCATTTCAGAGGTAATTTGCTCCGGAATTGCGACTTTCCCAACCGGGTACTGCAAATGTGTGATATCCTGTGACATTGAAGTAAATTTCCTGCGAAGATATTTATTTACTTTGCACCTTGTAATTCATTCAATGTTATGAAGAAAAAATTAACGATTCCATTGCTGTTTTCCGCAATGCTTTTCCTGGCCGGTTGTCATATTGAAAGACATGCCGACCTGATCATTTACAATGGAAAGATTTATACGGTCGACAATGGATTTTCCGTTGTGGAAGCAATGGTGGTGAAGAACGGAAAGATCATCGCTCTCGGTTCAACTGAAGATATGTTGTATGAATTCAATGCCAAAGATTCTATTGACTTAAATGGCCGCCCTGTGTATCCCGGTTTCATCGATGCCCATTGCCATTTCTATGGCTATGCCAGCGATCAGGGAAAATGTGATTTATACGGAACTACCGATTTCAAACAAATTGTAGACCGTCTGGGAGAATATAAAAAAGAAAACAAATTCAGCTGGGTGCTGGGCAGAGGCTGGGATCAGAACGACTGGGAAGTGAAAGAGTACCCCGACAAGGCCTCTATTGACAGTATGTTTCCTACGACACCGGTATTTCTGATGCGTGTTGACGGACATGCCGCTTTGTGTAATTCTGCGGCATTGAAACTTGCAGGGATTACTGAGAATACAAAAGTTGACGGCGGTGAAGTGATTGTAAAAGACGGAAAGCTTACCGGCATTGTCATCGATAATGCAATGGAAAGAGTTTTTTCGAAAATTCCACCTTTTACGCCGGAAGTAGTTCAGGCTTCCTTAATCAAAGCACAGAACAATTGTTTTGAAGTTGGACTGACAACCGTAGATGACGCCGGACTTGGCAAAGATTCAATAATGACCATTCACAAACTTCAGAAGGAAAATAAACTGAAGATTCGTGTCTATGCCATGATAAGTGATGAACCTTCCACATTAAAATATTTTTTTGATCATGGTCCGTTTAAAGGCGACAGACTCACAGCGCGTGCCATCAAGGTATACGCTGATGGTGCACTGGGTTCGCGCGGGGCTTGTCTGAAAGCCGATTACAGTGATCAACCCGGTCATCGCGGAACATTACTGCATCCACTCTCCTATTACACTGAAATCGCTGATGAAGCAATTGAAAACGGCTTCCAACTGTGCACGCATGCAATCGGAGATTCTGCAAATGAAGCTATCTTACAGATCTACGACGTTCACCTTAACGGCGAAAATAATCGTCGTTGGAGAATTGAACATTGTCAGGTAGTGAGCGCAGGCGACAGAAAACATTTTGGCAACAGCAATATTATTCCTTCCGTTCAACCTACGCATGCAACCAGCGATATGTACTGGGCAGAAGAGCGCCTCGGAAAAGACAGACTTAAAAATGCTTATGCTTATAAAAACCTGATGGAAGATGCAGGTAACATGATTGTGTTCGGAACAGATTTTCCTGTTGAAGACATCAGCCCGCTGAAGACATTTTATGCCGCTGTTGCCCGCAAAGATCTGAAAGGATTTCCGGAGGGAGGTTTTCAGCCTGAAAATAAAATCAAGAAAAAAGATGCATTAAGAGCTATGACTATCTGGGCTGCCTATTCAAATTTTGAAGAAGAAGAAAAAGGTTCTCTTGAAGAAGGAAAAGTGGCCGACTTTGTAATTCTCGATCAGGATATCATGAAAATTGATGAAGACAAAATCCCTTCTACTAAAGTGATGGCTACTTTTGTCAATGGTGAAAAAGTATTCAGCAGATAAACTTTCAAATAGTATTCCGGGCTTGGATTAAATCAATCCGCCCGGAATACTTAACTGTTAATTTTATTCGCCATGTGGCTTTTTGCAACATTCAGATAATTTATCGAATGCCTTCGGGTCAGCTTTGAGGGAATCCGCGTCGTAACCTGTTTTGGTAACAGCCAGACGAATCTTCTCCGGTGTATTTTTACCCGGAACATAGACCACAGTAAGAATTGCTGTTGGGATATCAAGATGCACCCACTTTACTCCCTTTTCAAAGGAAATATCATTCTCGAGTGTAGCCTTACATTTTTCACATACAGCTGAGGTTTTAATTCTCAGCGTATCTGTTTGCGCCTTTGCAGCAATTGTGCTGAAGAAGAGCAGTACTAAAATCCATTTTATTGTTTTCATAATTGATGAATTGCTTTGTTATTTTATTTTGAAACGAAGGCCTGCATAAACTCTCCTTCCCTGAATTGGTCCCCAGATATTGGTGGCGTCAAAATTTGTTCCGAAAGGATTTGCAGGATCAAGAATAGGATTGAGCTGACGATAGTCGAGCAGATTTTCAGAACCGGCATAAATTTCCACTCTTTTAAATTCTTTTGTCAACTGAAGATTGACTGTAAAGAATGACGGAGAGTTTTCTGATGACGACATTTTTAATGGTTGCAATTTTTTTGGTCCGTCATAGACACCGGTAAGATCAGCTTTCCAGTGTGTGTGCTGTGACTGCCAGGCCAGACTTGCAAGCGCTCTGTTTTTTGAAACCAATGGTACTTCTTTTAACTCTCCGTTATACGTAGCTTTTACATCATCGGTTTTATAGGCCAGACGAAGATCCAGACCATGTGTAATTTCGGTATTGAAGGAAATTTGCAAACTATTCGAATAGGACTTGCCGTTCAGTGAGTAAAAATGAATGACATTCGGATCGGAATAAACGTCAACAATCAATTGCTTTGAAAATTCAGTCCGATAAAAGTCGACGTTAAATGTTGATTCATGATCTTCCTCACCAAATTTAATTGTAGTGTTAGCTCCGTAATTCCAGGCTTCCTCTTTATCCGGAATACTTGAAAAATACAGCCACCTTGAACTTGCGAGCACTGATATGTGATCAGCCAGTGGAACCGGTTCGCGGTAACTCTTACCACCTGACATCCGGACAATGAAATGATCAGAGAAATTGTATTTCAAATGGAGGCGCGGTGTAGCAAGCCATCTTTGGTCTGACATACCCGGATGAGTGAACAAATCGGCCCGAAACCCGGCGATCATCGTAAATTTCAGGCTGGGCGACCATGTGTAATCCACGAATGCTCCGGGAATAACTTCATTGTCATTCGCTTCAGGTATTGTCAGATTCGCCTTCTGAGTGAGGGTTTTCCCTTTAAATGTAAACCCTGCTTTGATTTCATTTTTCGAACTAACTATATAATCCTGAAAAATTCCCTGATAATAAAAACTCCGCTCTGTCGCATTATATTTTCTCAAACCAAACGATGATTTCAAGTCGTGATTTACAAATTGAAAAATGTTTCCAATGCTTCGTCCGGGATGATCTTTATACACAATTCCAAGTTTTGCATATGCTTCAAAGCGGAGATTATCAGCCATCGTTACATACTTATCAGGATAAGTTGAACCATTATCGATTGAAGGATTTATCTGCCCGCCGTCCACTCTATCCTTAATCACTTTTATGCCGAATTGCGCCTCCACTCCATTTCCGACGTGAAGACTGAAGCGATCATAGATATTAAATTGTTTGTTTCCGGGAACATCAGCAAAGTTGTCGTTATTTCTGTCATCCAATCGATCCATGTATCTGCCGTGAAGAAAAAGTAAGTTTGAAAAACTCTTTCCCACTTTACTCTTATATGCCAGATTTAACTCTGTGGCAAGATTGTCTTCCGCAAATAGATTCAGATAAAATTTCGGCGTAGATGTTTCATTAGGCTTTTTGAATTCGACATTAATCAAACCTGTTGCAGCTTCATAACCGTTCACAACTGAACCTGTGCCTTTCGACAGTTGAATAGATTCCATCCACGGACCCGGAATAAAAGTAAGCCCATAGATACCGGCAATGCCCTGCATGTTCGGAATGTTTTCTGTTAACAACGTTGAGTAAATTCCCGATAAACCCAGCAAC
This sequence comes from Bacteroidia bacterium, assembly GCA_046330055.1. Classification (GTDB taxonomy): domain Bacteria; phylum Bacteroidota; class Bacteroidia; order AKYH767-A; family 2013-40CM-41-45; genus JADKIH01. The sequence goes on from JAXLTM010000037.1 coordinate 11,334, forward strand.
TGAATTTCTTTTGCGCCGGTAACAGCATCCTTGTAAGCAACAGTTACGGTAGGATTTGTTTCAAATGCTTCCGATAAATTGCAACAAGCAGCTCGGAGCAATTCCGTTTCATTCAGCTTCTCAACGTTTATCGTTTTCAATGTAGAAATTTGCGTGGAACCTTGGCGGCCTGTCACTTCAACCGTTTTCAACTCAACACTATTTTCAAGAATTACTTTCACCGGCTGCGACGAATGAAAAACAACTGTGTCGCTTGTATGACCAATGAAACTGACCACGATTGTATCCGGGAAAACAGCGGTTGCTAATTTGAAATTCCCTGTTGAGTCTGTTAGTGTATTTCCGCCTGAAGAAATGGAATACAACACTGCTCCCGGTAATGGCACCAGGGCTGTGCCATTTCGCTCATATACTTTTCCCTGACTAAAATCCTGTGCTCCGGCCCTACTTATGATCAGGCTGAGCAGAAGAATGATTAATATCTTTCCTTCTTTCATCGATGTGTAGAATTTGGTAACATCTTAAAATAGATGCAACCGGAATCCATTACCATGTGATTCCTTCGTTTGAAATTAAACTGATGTGAAAAATAAATTAGTCGTTCTTATGAACGGATCAGAAAAATCAAATCAGCAGTTGGGAGAAAAAATGGATTGAAACATCCTTTGGAGGTGGATTATAATCAACAGAAGAAAAGTTGCTTCGGACATTTGAGAAAAGAAACGGTATTTCCTGAACTATAGGAGAAACAATGAAATCGTTTTCGAAGGAAAGCAGCCTTTTTCTCCGGTATAATTCAATTTAGAATACAACACGGAAACCGTACAGCAACGGGTTTTAATTTTCACAGCAGTTTCTCTCGATCCTCTGCGAGCAACAGGTAGTTTTTCCGGAAATAGAAAACTCTGTACTGCTGTCTTTCAAACAACGGTGAACGGTCATAAAAATCCCGCTTCCCGAGAGGAAAAACAAAATTGAAGGAAAACCGACAATTGCCTATGTTACAAAAGTTCAGGATTGCTAAGTGAATTTACAATACCGGAGGATAATTGTTCATCCAATCTACGGTATTATTTCAGAACGACTATTCGCTTATAAACATTGCCCGATCTAAGAAGGTATTCGCCGGGTGCAAGGTCGGGAAGACGAATTGAGCGTTTTTGGACGTTTTCCTGAATGCAAATCAAAGATGACAAGCTATTATAAAGAGCAAACGCGTCAGATCCTGCAGGAAGGTTAACATAAACCGCCTGTCCTGACTGTGATGGATTCGGGTAAACTTCGAGCAAACTGACAGCAGCAGGATTCGCAATTCCATCGCATACATCAAAAATGATCTGTGCCGTATCACTCGTTGAACAGCCATTAGTATCTGTAACAAAAACGAAGACGGATTGCGTATCGGCGATATTACCATTTACGAAGGCATCGTAAATGATGTCGTTGCTGCCATCGTTCCAGAGATAATTATTAAATCCGGGAGGAGCTTCGAATGTATAGATGATATTATTGCAAACCGTCGTATCGGGCCCGATGCTGATAACGGGATTAGCCAGAATGGTAATCGTTAAAGTATCTGAGACTTTCGGACAGCCATTTACATCGGTAAAACTTACAAAGTAATCACCGGCAGAATTTACGGCAATGGTTTGCGAGGTATCTCCCGTTGACCATAAGTAATTCGATCCGGCCGGTACATACAATTCTACCTCTCCACCATCACAAAATGCAGAAGGTCCGGTTGAATTTACATTTGACGGAATCTGGTCATAAGCAACAACCCGTGGATCAGAAGAAGCTGAACAACCAAAAGAATCTGTGACTGTGACGAAATAAAGTCCTTCCTGAGTAGCATAATAAAACGAATCTACAGCACCCGGAATGATATAACTATTGAAGTCGTCGGCCTCGTACCACTGTGCGGAAAGTCCATTGTCAAGCTGAACCGATAGATGAAGTGAATCAAATTCGCATACATAAGGTACTTCCGGAGAAGTAATCACAGGTAAGGCCGGATGCAAATACAAGGTATCAATGAAGACCATATCTGAATCGGTGCCGCAATAGTTGGAAATTGTCAAAGTATAATGACCGGTATCCGCAGGAACGAGTTGCATGCCATGGGCACCACCGATGATTGAATCATTACAACTCCATTGCGAGAAAAATGTAAGATCACTGCTGATGCCATTGATGATTGCTCCGCCATCACACAATCCGAGCGTATCAGGACCGAGCTCAACAGTAGGTCTGATTGCAAAATACGCGGAGAACGACTGTGATTCAATAGCATTTCCTGATGTGTCATAGATGGTAGCAAAGTAAACTCCGCCTGTATCCACTTTAATTGAAACACCTGTGTCACCGGTATTCCAGACAGCATAACTAAACGCAGGAGGAAATGGAACAATGTCAAGTTCGGTTGAATCTCCACTGCAAAAATATTTTCCGGTGTAGTTGATAGAATATGGTGACTCCACTACTCCCAGTGAATCGGTTTTTACAAAATAGATATGACGATCAGGGTAAGCAGAAGTGGTCCCAAGAATAACAAAACCGGAATCTTCAACCTGTTCCAGATGAAGTGCCGTTTCATTTAACACACTGCCAAATCGCTTTGTCCACAAACTGTCGCCTTGTGCATTGGTCCGCATGAGAAATAAATCATGCTGACCGGGCAGTGTCGGGTCCGGTGTCTGACCTAAAATTGCGAAGCCATCATCATAAGTTTGTACAATAGCTACAGGTTCTTCATCAAACAAACTTCCGTATTCGCGATTCATCAATAAATTGCCGGTTGTATCAATTTGCAACAAAGTGATATTTTTTTGTCCGCTCGAATCCTGCGTCCCTGCTATCATTGCATCGCCATTCTTCATTGAAGTAATGGCGTTGGTGGCCAGGTCAAACAAGAACAATGAATCAAGATGAACGGCACCTGTTGAATCGAAGCTGCGTATATAGGAGGCTTTGTAAATCAGAGACGGAGAATAATAGTAGAAATCATAATATGCCAGAGAGTAATACCCCTGATCCGGTGTCTTTGTAAGTGAATGACTGTTCAGCAGCGAGCCGTCGTAACTGATGAATTCCGTCCAACGTGTCGAGAGATCTGAATTGAGTCGATAAATCGAATAATAATTTGTAGAAATAAAACCATCGGTATAAATGGTAATGACAATAGAAGAATCATCTGCACTCTCAATACCAACGCCGCTCGTTCCCCATCCGTCGAAGGGAGGATAATTTACGGAGTTAATAAAATTCCCGGCAGAGTCTAAAAGCAAAACTTCTGCAAGAGCTGAATAAAATATCGAAGCATGTGTACCAACGATTGCAATGTTTCCATTGGAAAGAACGGTCATCCCTGCTGCATATGAACTGAAAGCATCTGAATAATTCCTGTCCCAGACTTTTTTACCGTCGAGGTCCGTTTTCAAAATATAGTAACCACGGGTGTGATAGACAGAATCAATGGAAGACCCAACAATGACATAACCATCGGGAACACTTTTAAAATAAACGGCAGACTGATCAGGCCTGTTTCCAAGGTAATGCTCAAAATGATGATGCTGAGCAATCAGGCCCGTGGAAAAAAGCAGGAAAAACAGAAGGAAACAGGAGAGTCTTTTCAAATGTGTGTGCAACTGAGCAAACAAAGATAAAAAGTAAGGTCGAAAAGCCTATTATCAGGTGGTTAAGACTTATCAAATTTTCATTGTCAGAATCCCCAAAAAGCGCCAAAATCGAAGGTTTCTGAAGGTCTTTTCACCAACCTCGGTGCAAATCCCGGTTTGAGATGGATGAAATTAAGAAAAAAGCTTCCTGCTGCCCTTCAATTACAAAAGAGAACAAGGACACAATTCAGAACTGACTCTTTTAGGCAAATTCTTCAACGGACATTAAAAACAATACTTGTTTTCCGAAATCAGTTTGGCAGCTACCAACCGGCGCGCATCACGAACATTCAATGGAGCAACTTTGGTAAATCGCTTCAGTCCCATGAGTAACATTCTCTGTTCATCACCTTCTGCAAAAGAGTTGATGGCATCCTTACCGGATTTATTGATTCGATCAGCTGCATCACTTAAATATACCTGCATCATGGCAATTTGTTCACGACAGGCTGCTTCTCCTCTGAGGGCAACCATTTTCTCAACACGTAATTGAATTGACTCGCTGAGATATAAATCGATCATCATATCGGCAATATTCATGAGGATCTCTTGTTCTTTGGCGAGTTCCATCATTAGTTTCTGAACAGCAGAACCTGCGACCATCAATACTGCCTTTTTAAAATTCGCAATGTATTTTTTCTCTGCTTCAAACAGTGCACCACTTCCGCTGCTCATGTCAGGAATCTGCATGAGTTCTGCGGCAACAGCAGTAGCCGGACCCATGAGATCCAGTTCGCCTTTCATGGCACGCTTTAGCATCATGTCGACGATAAGCATTCGATTGATTTCATTGGTGCCTTCGAAAATCCGGTTGATACGTGAATCACGATAGGCGCGGTCCATCGGTGCATCGGCGCTGTAGCCCATTCCTCCGTATACCTGAACACCTTCGTCCACTACGTAATCAAGTACTTCACTGCCATTCACTTTCAGAATAGCTGCTTCAACTGCAAATTGTTCAACACCTTTCAATTTGGCACGACCTTCCTCCATTCCGCCTGCTTTGAGTGCATGAATGGCATCTTCAATATTCTGTGAACATCGGAAAATTGCCGACTCGCAGGCAAAAATGCGTATTGCCTGTTCAGCCAGTTTATAACGAATGGCTCCGTATTTAGCGATCGGACGACCGAATTGTAAACGTTCATTGGCGTAATTTATCGCAGCGGTGCTTACCCGTTTACTTCCGCCAATGGCAGCCCCTGCAAGTTTTACCCTGCCAAGATTCAGAATGTTGACTGCAATTTTAAATCCGCTGCCTCTTTCACTCAATAAATTTTCCGCAGGAACCATACAGTCATTGAAAAATATTTGTCGTGTCGAACTTCCTTTGATTCCCATTTTGTGTTCTTCAGGATTCAAAGTAATTCCGGGATAATTTCTTTCAACAATAAATGCACTTAGATTTTCATCGTTATCAATTCTTGCAAACACAACATAGACATCTGCAAATCCTCCGTTGGTAATCCACATTTTTTGTCCGTTGATGACATAATGTTTTCCGTCAGGGGTGAGAACTGCTTTTGTTTTGCCGCTGTTTGCATCCGAACCTGAACCAGGTTCAGTCAGACAGTAGGCTGCTTTCCATTCTCCGCTGGCAAGTTTTGGAATGTATTTATTTTTCTGAGCTTCGTTACCGTAGTATAGAATCGGCAGTGTGCCGATACCGGTGTGTGCAGCATATGCCACGGAAAATGAATGTCCGGCTCCTAAAATTTCTGTTGCCAGCATTCCTGTTGTAAAGTCTTTTCCAAATCCACCATATTCTTCAGGGACGCTGATTCCTAACAATCCCAACTCTCCGGCTTTGTCCAGAATAGATTGCATGAGGCCTTCTTCCTGCGCATCGATGCGGTCAAGATTCGGATACACTTCCTGCTGCAAAAAGTCGCTGCAGGTCTGAGCGATCATCTGCTGTTCTTCATTCCATTGTTCCGGAATGAAAACATCATTCGCCTGTGTTTCTCTGATTAAAAATTCACCGCCTTTGATTGGATTTGTGCCTTGCATAATTGATTTAATTTACCGGCTTACCGGATAGAATAACAACGTCACAGGATGATTCCTGCCTTATTTATTACTACTATTTCAACTAAAAATAGTTACGGAAAAATGCCTTAAAGTGTCACATTATGCGAATATGCAGCAGCATGAACCGGATAAAATCGGGATTTGGGGAGCATGAAGTTGGTTTCCGGGCAACCCTTACGACAGAAGCTCGAAAATTCCTGCAGCACCTTGTCCGGTCCCTACGCACATGGTCACCATACCGTATTTCTGCTTTCTGCGACGCATTTCATTGAAAAGCTGAACCGACAATTTAGCGCCACTGCAACCAAGCGGATGACCCAGAGCAATTGCGCCGCCATTCACATTCACGATGGAAGGATCAAGATTCAGTGTTCGCATCACTGCAAGCGACTGCGATGCGAAAGCTTCATTGAGTTCAATTAACTGAATATCGCTTTGCTTCATTCCGGCATGCTTGATTACTTTTGGAATTGCTTCGACCGGACCAATACCCATGATACGTGGCTCAACACCTGCAACGGCGTAGTCAACCAGACGTGCAATCGGTTGCACATTCAGCTGCTTCAGCATACGCTCACTGACGACGATTACAAATGCAGCTCCATCGCTTGTCTGAGAAGAGTTTCCTGCAGTGACGCTGCCTTTAGCATCAAACACCGGTTTCAATGTTGCCATTTTCTCCAATGTAGAATCACCGCGAGGGCCTTCATCAGTGTCAACGATGTATTCCCTTGTTTTCTTTTTTTCGCTTTCGTCGAGATATACTTCCGTGACATTCACAGGCACAATTTCATCTTTGAATTTACCTTCACTGATTGCCTTCACCGCTTTCAGATTTGACTCCAGTCCGAATTTATCCTGGTCTTCACGTGAAACATTGTACTCGCGGGCAACAGCCTCTGCTGTAAGTCCCATTCCCCAGTAGTATTCAGGAAAATCTTTTGCAATATTGAGATTAGGTACAATCTTCCAGCCGCCAAAAGGAATTGGTGACATGCACTCTACTCCTCCTGCGATGATGCAATCAGCCATACCTGCATGGATCTTTGCAGAAGCAATGGCAATCGTTTCCAATCCCGAAGCACAATATCGGTTCACAGTGACACCGGGAACCTTTACTGTATTCAGACCCATCAAAGAAATCATTCGGCCAATGTTCAGGCCTTGCTCAGCTTCCGGAGTAGCATTGCCGACGATGACATCATCGACCTGATCCTTATCCAGCGACGGAACAGAAGCCATCAGATGTTTGATTACTGCTGTAGCCAAATCATCCGGACGAATGTTTTTGAATTTTCCTTTAGGTGCTTTCCCTACTGCCGATCTGTATCCGGCTATGATGTATGCATTCATGTGTATCGTTACTTTTTAACCGGTGCAGGTGGTGTTTTACCTGAAGCAGGTGTTGTTCCTCCGGCAGGCGCCCCCGGTGCAGGTGCTCCTCCTTTACCGGCCTTTTTGGCATCAGCAGCTTTCTTTGCTTCTTCTTCCTTCTTCTTCTGAGCTTCCAGGTCATCGACATTTACACCGTCTTTGTATGTTACCTGTGATATTACTGCACCTTTTCGGTTATACGTTTTCCAGACTCCGTCTTTTTTACCATTCTTAAAACTACCTTCCTGGCGAATTGAGCCGTCTTCAAAATACTTCGTCCACTTTCCATCGCGCTTTCCATCCTTATAGGTGCCTTCCAATTGAACCTGCCCTGAGAAGAAGTATTTTGTATACTGGCCATCTTTTACACCACCAAGAAATTCAGTCTCCTCTTTCACTTTATCGTAAGAATAGAATTTACGCTCTACTCCTTCTTTCTGATCATTGACGAAATCTATTTCGGCAATTTTTTCCCCAAACGTATTGAAGAACATCCATTGCCCTTGCTTCCGACCAATCTCATCGGTTTTATTCCGGTGCTTTTCCTTGCCCGGCGCATATTTTGGCTTTTCTTCAGTTTGTCCCATTGCTATGCTCTGCAGACAAAGTGCATATATTGCCAGCATTACAAACCTGAGATAACTTTTACTCTTAAAATATTTCATGTTTCGATAATTGTATCCTGTCTTAGTTAAATATCACTTTTGAATTCCAGCTGAACTTCTGTTCAGTAATTTTCTTCGTGTTCGATTTAAATTGCAAATATTAATTTCTCAAAGCTTTCCCGGTAGTGAGTAAGCTCTGAATTCTTTCCAGTGTCTTCCGCTCTCCGCAAAGAGAAAGGAAGGCTTCTCTTTCCAGATCAAGAAGGTATTGTTCGGAGACCAGGGTGTAAGTCGACAAATCACCACCACACATCACATAGGCGAGTTTCTGCGACAGCAACTGATCATGAGCGGATATGAAATTCCCCGACTTCATTGCATTAGCTCCGGCATAGAACATTCCTAGTCCGCTCTTTCCGAGTACTTTTATATCCTTCCGCTTCACCGGCATAGCATATCCTTCTTCTGCCATTTCCAATACGGCGCGTTTTGCTTCCGAAATTCTCCGGGAAGGATTTATGATCACCTCGTCTCTTCCTTTGCTTAGAATTTTCAGATCGAAAGCTTCATGACCGCTTGTTGAAACCTTTGCCATGGCAATAGTCATGAAATAATCTTTCAATACATTTTCGTCAATTGCTCCGTCGGTATAGGCATCACTGGCCCGGAGAGCAAATTCCTTACTTCCGCCGCCTCCCGGAATCAGACCAACTCCAAATTCTACCATTCCGATATAGGTTTCTGCGGATGCGACCACACGATCTGCGTGCAATGACATTTCACATCCGCCTCCAAGTGTCAGCGCATGCGGAGCTACAACCACAGGAATACTGCTATAACGGACGCGCATGTTCATTTGTTGAAAGGCACGAACGGCCATATCAATTTCGTCGAATTCCTGTTCGGCAGCGAACATGAAAATCATACCCAGATTTGCGCCTGCTGAAAAATTCTGTCCTTCGTTTGCGATAACCAGTCCTTTGAAATCCTTTTCGGCAATCTCAATTGCCTTATTCACTCCTTCCAGCACTTCGCCGCCAATGGTATTCATCTTGGTGTGAAATTCAAGATTCAAAACTCCATCACCAATATCAACCAGCGTTGATCCTGAATTTTTCCAAACAGTTTTCTCGCGCTGTGCATCGAGAATAATTAAACCATCGGTTCCGGGTTTTGCTGCATATTCCTTTCCGGAAATGAAATTCAATTTACCGGATTCGTATTTGTAGAAACTCTTTTTCCCGGAAGAAATAAAATCATAAACCCAGGCAGCCGGTTTCATGTTTTTCTCTTCCATCAAGTTCACCACTTTCTCCACTCCCAGCAAATCCCAGATTCTGAACGGTCCGATCTCCCATCCAAAGCCGGCGCAAATTGCATCATCGATCTGACAGATGTTATCAGCAATTTCAGGAATGCGAAATGAAATATACCGGAACAAAGAACAAAATGAATCGCGATAAAACTCACCGGCTTTATCTTTGCCGTTAAACAATACCGGCAATCGATCCTTCAGATTATCAATGGTCTTTGTTTGCTCGAGTGTTGCAAACTTTGTTTTTCCTTTTGGCTTGTATTCGAAAGAAGTCAAATCAAGACTGAGAATCTCGCTCTTGCCTGAAGCTCCTTTTACCTTCTTGTAAAAACCCTGATTAGTTTTATCACCGAACCATTTGTTGTCAATCATCTTTTGGATGAATGCCGGCAATAAAAAAGTTTCACGCGACTCATCCGACGGACAACGATCATACACATCTTTGGCAACTTTTACCAATGTATCCAATCCCACAACATCTGAAGTCCGGAAAGTTGCCGATTTAGGTCGACCAAGAACCGGTCCGGTAAGCTTATCTACTTCATCAATCGTTAGTCCGGTTTTTTCAACCAGATGAAGCAACGACATGATAGAATAAACACCAACACGATTCGCAATGAATGCAGGTGTATCTTTACAGATGACTGTTTCTTTACCCAAACGAACATCTCCAAACGACAACAGGAAATCAATTACCTCCGGCGAAGTTTCCGGTGTCGGTATGATTTCAAGCAGGCGCAGATACCTCGGCGGATTGAAAAAGTGAGTGCCGCAAAAATGTTTGCGGAAATCATCGCTTCTTCCTTCTGCCATTAAATGAATTGGAATTCCGGATGTATTTGATGTAATCAGCGTTCCGGGCTTTCGGTATTTTTCAACTTCGGTGAAAACACTTTTCTTGATATCGATATTTTCAATGACAGCTTCCAGAATCCAGTCGGCCGTAGAAATATCTTTCATATTGTCGGAGAAATTTCCTGTGCGAATACGAGCAGAAAAACTTTTCTTATAAATCGGCGAAGGATTTGATTTCAGTGTTGACTGAAGTGCTGTATTTACAATTCTGTTTTTTACAACAGTTGAATCAAGTGCGAGTCCGGCTTTAGCTTCTTCAGGCAATAATTCCTTTGGCGCAATATCCAGCAGCAGCACTTCAATGCCAATGTTAGCGAAATGACAAGCAATCCGGCTTCCCATGATTCCACTACCTAATACTGCAACTTTTTTTATAATTCGTTTCATAAAATCAATTTCACCGGTTCTCAGGAAGCATACATACTTTCGATCTCCGATTTGTATTTTTCACTAATGATTTTTCTTCTCAACTTCAGCGTTGCTGTTAACTCACCGCTGTTGATCGTCCACTCCGACTGCAGCAGAACAAATTTCTTCACCTGTTCTGCCTGACCGAATTCGGCATTGTAATGATCCAGATCTTTCTGAATGCGTTCAATCACTTTCGGATCTTGTACGGCCTTTTCAGGTCCAGGGTATTGCTGGTGATGCAATTCGTACCATTTCTGAAGATGCTTCAGATCAGGGACAATCAGAGCAGCAGGAAACTTTCGGTTCTCCCCAACAACCATAATTTGTTCGATGAACAGAGACTCCTTAAATTTATTTTCGAGTGCCTGAGGTGCAACATATTTTCCGCCTGAGGTTTTAAAGATTTCCTTTTTACGATCAGTAATTTTCAGAAAACGGTTGCGCACCATTTCGCCTATATCGCCGGTGTGAAACCATCCATCGCTATCGATAACTTCCGAGGTGAGATCCGTTCGATTAAAATATCCTTTCATCACATTCGGACCCTTGCAGAGGATTTCTCCGTCGTCGGCAATTTTCACCTGCACTCCCTTAATCACAGTACCAACTGTTCCGAAGCACACACTGTCTTTGGTAAAATTATTTACTGCAATCACAGGCGATGTCTCTGTCAACCCATATCCTTCAAGAACAGGAATGCCTGCTGCCCAAAACACTCTTGCAAGCCGCGGTTGCAATGCTGCGCCGCCGCTGACAATAACCTTAACATTACCGCCCAATGCTTCTCTCCACTTTTTGAAGACAAGACTATTGGCAATCTTCAATTGCGTTTCATAGAGGAATCCATTGGCTCCGTCGTTCTCATACTTCAATCCAAGGTTCAATGACCAGAAAAACAAGGCACGTTTTATTCCTTTCAACTCCTTGCCTTTGTCAACAATTCGATCGTACACTTTTTCAAGCAAGCGTGGAACGGTAGAAAAAACCTGAGGAGAAAGTTCTCTCAGATTGTCTGCAATTTTATCCATGCTCTCGGCATAATAAATTGATATCCCGTTAAACTGATACAGATACGTAAGCATTCGCTCGTAACTGTGACAGAGCGGAAGAAAACTAAGCGCTTTCTCTCCGGCTTTGACCGGACACAAATCTTCGCTGGCCAGCACATTACTCACAATGTTGTTGTGAGTGAGCATTACTCCCTTCGGCGTCCCTGTTGTTCCGCTGGTGTAAAGCAATGTAGCTACATCATCAGATTTTACTGCAGACATCACTTCGTTCAAATCGGAATTGAGTGCTTTGCCCTTCTCCTTAATCTCCATCCAGTGTGGCACACCGGTAAGGCTGTCAAACGTATAAACATCACGAAGTGTGGGAACTTTATTTCTGACAGCGTCAATCTTGTTGTAAAGTTCCCGGTCACCTGCAAGAACCAATTTGGCTTTACAATCGTTCAGTATGAAAGTAATTTCCTGCTCGGAGAGCGTCGTGTAAATCGGAACGTTGACAATGCCACTCTGCAGCATTCCCAAATCAGCAATATTCCATTCAGGGCGATTGGCGGAAATGATTCCTACTGTGTCTCCCCTTTGGAGGCCAAGCGCCAGAAAGCCTTTACTCATCCATTCGCCCTGACGAATGTAATCTTCAGTAGAAGTTGAAATCCACTGACCATTGACCTTAGCATTCAATGATTTCGGATTAGGAAATGATTCCTGCTGATGGCGAATGATATCAAATAAACGAGTGATCTTAGGCATATTTCAAGTCAATACCGAATCAGAGGATGCACTTTTTGGGTCTCCGATCCGGTGAATTTCCTTATTGTGCCAAAGTATAGTTTTTGGCCTTTCGGCAGAGAAAATTTTCAGTTTTTTATCCATCGTTTACTAACAATTCAGGGGTAAAAACAGAGGGTTATTAACAACTGCCGAAAGCGATTATCGAGTAGGTTTGCTGTTTAAGCGAAATCTTTCAGATGGTTTTTAAAAACAGTTTCACCGAAGCACTGCACCTTCGGTTGCCAATCGTAATGGCTCCCATGTTTCTGGTCAGCAATCCTGCAATGCTCAAAGCCGGAATTGAAGCCGGAATTCTTGCTTGTTTTCCATCTCTGAATTTCAGAGAAAAGGGCGAACTCGACAGCGTTCTGGAAGATCTAAATTCATTTCTCGCCTCGAGAAAAGGTCTGCCGGGAACATACGGTGTAAACATCATCGTCCAGCGGGCAAATCCATTTACGGAAGCTCACCTGGAAATTTGCCTCCGGCATAAAGTACCGGTATTTATTACTTCACTCGGAAATCCTGAAGTTGTGATTCGAGGTGCTCACCAATATGGCGGAAAAGTGTATTGTGATGTCACCAATCTGAAACATGCTGCTAAATGTGCTGAAGCTGGTTGCGACGGATTCATTGCCGTTGGCCAGGGCGCAGGAGGACATGCAGGACCTGTCCCTCTTTCTCTGCTTATCGAGGCACTGAAAAAAAACTTCCCGAATATTCCTGTGCTTGGCGCGGGTGGAATTGCCAATGGAAGAACTCTCTTCAGCGCCATCGCTGCCGGTGCTTCGGCAGGCTATTGTGGAACACGATTCATTGCCTCTACCGAAGCAGGCGTTTCTCAGGAATACAAAAATGCCATTCTGAATTCAGGGATGAATGATATCGTAATGACAGAAAGAATCAGCGGTACACCGTGTGCAATCATCAATACAGACTTTGCAAAAAAATTAGGCACGAAACAAAACTGGTTTGAGAGATGGATGAGTAACAATCCGCGGACAAAGAAATACTTTAAAATGCTGATACAAAAACGCGGATTTAACTGGCTGGAATCAGCAGTGAAGCCGGGGAATTACAATAATCTTTGGTGCGCGGGACAAACGGTTGAACTCATTGACCAAATTAAACCGGTAAAAGAAATCATAGCGGAAATGGAAAAAGATTTCTTTGACTCGTATGCTGAATTAAGAAAACACATAGAAGCGAATTAAAATGGCAGACCTGGAAAAATTACTTTCGGAAGCCGGCGCTTCTGCTTTCAAAAGACGAATAGTAAATTTTGTTCTGGCCCGGTTCATCCCTTTCAATCAACCTCACGGTTTCAGAATAAGTGAAGTGTTTGACGATGGAGTGAAAATTAATTTACCTTACAAAAGGGTCAACAAAAATCATATCAACGGTATTCACGCATGCGCTCTTGCAACTCTATCCGAATATGCTTCCGGACTCACGCTTGCACGGCATTTGAATCGGGAGAACGTCAGACTGATAATGAAAGATTTGAAAATGACATACCACTATCAGGCAAAAAGCAATGTGTCGGTTGAAATGCATATCAGCAGAAGCAGAATAGAAAAAGAAATTCTCTTAAAGTTACAATCTGATGCCTCTGCATATTTCAACATCGTAGCCGAAGTTTACGATTCCGAAAAGAATCATATCTGTACCGGCGAAACAAACTGGCAGGTCAAAAAATGGGATAAAGTGAGAACTAAAAGCTGAAATGAATTATGAACAGGATTCTTCAATCCTCCTATTTTGTCTTATTCGCAATTCTATATGTACTCCTGTCGTGGAATAGCCGCTTCGCCGCAGATGACTTCTACTTTCTCCACCTTTCAAGAGACTCCGGCGTTTGGCAAGGAATGGCTGAACAGTACACTGCATTTAGCGGAAGATGGGCTTGTCATCTCTGGTCATTACTGCTGCTGAAACTTTCCGACTTTCGTTTATTTCTTCCACTCCTTTTTACGGGAACAATGGTTGCCTTTTATTTTGCCTTATCAGCACTCTTCTACAAAGTATTTGTGAGAACGAATGTGGAAGAAAGCAACTTTAACTCCGACGCTGCTGTCTTTCTATTGATATCGAGTATCTTCTTTTGCACTCCGTCGACCGGCGAAGTATGGTTTTGGTTCATTAGTGTGTCAGGATACTTATGGAGTTTTATCGCTATCCTTGCCATCATCAATTCCCTTCTCGGGAAAAAATATAAAAACTCAACAAAGCTATTCCTGGTCGTATTTTCACTCTATATCGGTGGCGCCTCTGAATCACTGGCGGTTTCATTTCTTCTTGGATTAATTTTGACAGCTATTTATTCAGTACGAAAATACGGAAGACAAGAATTTTTCAAGAGCGAAGATGGACGAAAAATCATCATTGTGATTTCAACGATCACCGCTTCGCTGCTGATTTCATTCCTTGCTCCCGGAACAAATGTCAGATACAACATGTTGCCGCATCCCGGATTGCTTGAAAAGTGCATCATTTTCATCAAAGCATTCGGGAAAATATTTCTGCAATATTACCGCTATCACTTACCATTTCTGATTCTCTTCAGTTTGTCATGGCTTCGCTTCGGAAATGCGATTCGCAAGAGCCAAACCTTATCTTCAGAAGAGGCTATGCAACTATTACGCAGAGCAACTATCCTTTATCTGACTTTGTTAGTGATTATCATCTTACCTGTTACACTTATACTTTCAGAAAGCGGCCCGGCAAGAACTTTTTTTCCGGTAGTTGTATCAACAATAGCTTATTTTGCTTTTCTCTTTACACTAACCGGAATTTTCTTTTTCAATCAAAAAATTCTGAATACCATAGCAGTGGTTCAATCCTTTCTGCTTCTTACCTATTGCAGCTTTCAACTGAT
>JAXLTM010000038.1:0-23702 GCA_046330055.1 Bacteroidia bacterium
CCTTTTCTGCGCAAGAAATCTGCGTTCATCTGCGTGAAACAGTTTACTTGTATTAAATCTCACTGAAGGCATTCATGTAATTCGAAGGGTCGTAGCTTCGAATTTGTTTCCCGCAGATTTTCGCTGATTTCTCACGCAGAAAAGCACAGATTTTATTTTATATCTGTTAACTTTGCCTCCATGCGAAAGTCCCTCTATCTTTTCTTACTTCTCTCAACATCTGCCTTTGCAGGAAAATTAGAGAAGGGATTTGAGCGCCTGAAAATCTACGATTACTTTCTTGCCAAAGAATGCTTCGAAAAAACACTTGAAGATGAACCGGCTGCCGCAGCGTTCGGACTCAGCAGTATTTATGCTGTAAACAATAACCCGTTTTTCAATCTCGACTCTGCACGGAAATATATTCTGATTTCTGATTCTTCGTTTCATGCCTTGAAGCCGAAGCAGAAGATGGATTATTCAATATTGGGCGTGACCGATAGTTCAATTGCATTGTTGAATGCAAAAGTGTGTCACTCTGCTTTTCTCCGCGCAAAAGAGCAGGACAATCTTGCCGGCTGGGAACATTATCTTTCCATTTACGCCAACTGCGCCGACATCGACAGCGCCATCATTTATCGCGATGCCGTTGCTTTCCGAATGGTGAAGGAGGAAAATACTTCTTCAGCCTACCGAAATTATTCGGAAAAATATCCAAAGTCGCTTGAGGCCGAAGAAGCGGATGATTTATACAAACGTCGTCTCTTCGAAGAGCGAACAGCGGATGGTAAAATCGTTTCTTACGAAAACTTCATGCACGATTTTCCGGAGAGTCCGTATTACGATGAAGCGGAACGAATGATTTACTCACTGAGTACTGCTCATCGGACTGTTCGCGAATATGCGGGGTATGCGCGGAAATATCCTAACTCAAAATATGCAGCAGAATCGTGGCGGCAGGTTTATACTTTGTCGATGAAAGATTTTTCGGAGCAGGCTTTTCAATCGTTTCGGAAAAATTATCCCGACTATCCATTCGCCAATGAGTTGGAATCGGATTTTCGTTTGCAGAATTTTCTCTTCCTCCCAATTCTGAAAAATGAAAAGTGGGGTTATCAGAATGAAAACGGCGAAGAAATGATTCCTACAAAGTACGAAGAGGCAGAAGAATTTTCTGAAGGACTTGCTGCTGTTGCCGTCAATGGTTTATTCGGTTACGTCAACAAACGCGGTGTCGAAGTAATAGTACCGCAATTCGTCGAAGCCGAAGCTTTCCACGAAGGCGTGGCTGTAGTGATGAAAGATTCGCTGTACGGAATGATTAACCGGACGGGTGAGTGGCTCATCAAACCGCAATACGATGATTTGTCTTCGCCCTCGGAAAATATCTGCGTAGCAGTGAAAGGGGAGAAGTATGGTTTTCTTTTGAAGAATGGAAAATCGCTCAGCGGTTTTGTTTATGATTTCGCAGGAGATTTCAAAGACGGCTGCGCTATTGTGACTGTCAATGAAAAATCAGGGTTGATTAATAATTCGGGCAAGTTT
Organism: Bacteroidia bacterium; assembly: GCA_046330055.1. Taxonomy (GTDB): domain Bacteria; phylum Bacteroidota; class Bacteroidia; order AKYH767-A; family 2013-40CM-41-45; genus JADKIH01. The sequence continues at coordinate 1,525 of JAXLTM010000038.1, forward strand.
ATTGTCGAGCCGCAGTACGATGAAATGCAATACATCTCCGGTCAGCGATTGAAAGTTTCTTTAACCGGTAAATGGGGAATGATCGATAAGCACAATCAACAAATTCTCCCGATACAATACGACGCCATTGGCGATTTTCTTTCCGGACTTGCAATCGTAACACAAAATGGAAAATGCGGTTTTGTAAACGACAAAGGTGAAATCAAAATTCCGCTGAAGTATTCATTCAATTCAACAATGCTCTCCGGTGATCTGATTCAAAACGGTTTTGTGATTCTGAAATACAAGCAAAAGAAACAATTGATTGATACAAGCGGAACAGTATTCCCGCTGACCGGATTCGAAGATTTCAAACTTCCCGGAAACAATCTCATCCCGGCAAAGAAAAACCGTAAGTGGGGTTATATCTGGAGCACTGGCAAAACGGCTATCCCTTTCAGTTTTGAAGACGCCATGACTTTTGATTCAGGTTTTGCCATAGTGCGTCAGAAAGGTCAGTTTGGTGTGATTGATACCACCGGAAAAATCGTCGTAAATCCGATTTATGATTCAATTGAATTAAAGAATGACTATTTTGTCGTCGGAAAATCTGCACAATTAGGCTTGCTGAATACCTCAGGAAATCTGATTTTGCCTTGTCAGTATTCCGAAATAGAATTCATAACTAATAAAATTCTAAAAGTTCAAACCGCCGAAGGGTTCGCTTATGTAAATCTTGGTTTGAAATAGTCGAAAAGTGTATGTCAAGATTCTTCAGTGCATTGTTATACTACGGAGTACTCATTCCGATTTCATGGTTGCCATTTCCGGTGATGTACATGTTTTCGGATTTTTTCTTTTTCATGCTTTACAGAGTTTTCCCTTACAGGAAAAAACTGGTCATGGAAAATTTGCGAAGATCTTTTCCGGATAAATCAGAGGAAGAGTTGAAACGAATCTGCGAAATCTTCTATCGCCATTTCTGCGATGTGGTTTTCGAAACGCTGAAAGTGTTTACAGCACCGGTGAATGAAATTTCTGACCGCATCGAAGTCGTCAACAGTGAATTGCTGAAAGAGTATTATCGTCAGGGCAAGAGCGTCATTGCCGTCACCGGACACTATGCCAATTGGGAATGGCCGGCCATCACCTTTTCCAAACACTCCGACCATCATGCTTCCGGCATCTATAAAAAATTGTCGAATGCCTTCTTCGACGAAAAGCTTCGTTCCACCCGGGCCCGCTTCGGCACAGAATTAATGTCGACCCGTGACGTCGCCGATTTTTTTCAGCAGCATACGAATGATCTTTACACCTACGGCTTTATCAACGATCAAAGTCCGTCGAATCCTGCTAAAGGACATTGGATGAAATTCCTCAATCAGGACACCTGCATGCTCCTTGGCGCCGAAACCTACGCCGTAAAATACAACATGCCCGTTGTCTACGGCAAGATCACCAAACTTCGTCGAGGCTACTACCGCATCGAATACGTAAACGTGTGCACCAGTCCTGCCACCGCCCCCAAATTTTTCGTCACTGAAGAATGCTCCCGCATCAACGAATCCCTCATCCGCCAGGCCCCGGAATACTGGCTGTGGACCCACAGACGGTGGAAACATAGTAAACTGAATTCAGAATTCAGAATTCAGTATTCTTAATACGTACTCTGCTCATCAGGCCCCTGGCTATCCTTTTCCGTGCTTTCAAATTTTATTTCTGTGTTTTCCGTGGGAAATGAAATCCCCCCTACCTTCACACTACAATGAAAAAGCTCCTAACCCTCTTCCTCCTAACTCTAAGTCTCCCTTCCCTTGCCCAAATCAAAGAAGGCCTCTGGCGCGGCGAGCTCGTTCTCCACGACACCATCTCCCTCCCTTTCAACTTCTCAGTGAAAGGCAACATCGCCACCATCCATAACGGCGACGAACGCATCCACGCCACCATCACACAAAAAAAGGATTCTGCTGTCATCAGTATGCCCGTCTTCGGCACAACGATTACAGTGCTTCCCGATGAACTACTTCTTTCCGGAGAATTTTTCAACTCCACCCGCAAAGATCAAAATCATATTTCTTTTCGCGCACTTTACGGCGATCACTTTCGCTTCTCCGATCGTCCTGAAGTTCCGAAAGGAGATATCACCGGAAATTGGGAAGCTACATTTGACGATGAAGACGACGACAACAAAACGGCCGTCGGCATTTTCAAACAGGAGGGCGCACGCGTCACCGGCACTTTTTTGACAGCCACCGGCGATTACCGTTTTCTCGAGGGAGAATTATCAGGCAATCAGCTTTCGCTCTCTGCATTCGATGGCTCACATGCTTTTCTTTTCACAGCCGAATTGAAAAATGGTGAATTGAAGAACGGACATTTTTTCTCCGGCATTCACTATCATGAAACCTGGTCGGCACATCGGAATGATTCTGTTAAGCTGAAAGACGAAAGAAGTTTCACATTTCTTAAACCGGGTTATTCTAAAGTGGAATTTTCCCTGCCCGACTTAAACGGAAATCAGGTCACGCTAAATGACCCGATGTTCAAAGGCAAAGCCGTTATCATTCAAATCATGGGAAGCTGGTGTCCGAATTGCATGGACGAAACCCGATTCCTGAGTGAGTGGTACAATAAAGAGAAACCAACAGATCTTATCATCGTCGGTATCGACTACGAACGCATCACTAAAGAAGATTATGTAAAGGCGGCGATCAAACGATTGAAAGACCGGTTCAACATCGAATATCCGATACTCTTCGGCGGCACTTCCGACAAAGAGCAGGCAGCGAAAACACTACCAATGTTGAATCGTATTCTGGGTTATCCGACTTCGATTTACATCGACAAGCATGGAAATGTTCGGGAAATTCACACCGGCTTTAACGGGCCTGCTACCGGCGAGCTTTACGAAAAATTCAAAATTGAATTTGAAAATCTGACAAATGAACTGAGAAAATGACCGGCAAAATGGAGAAGCGTCGCAAATCAAAAATAAAGGGCTTTTGGAAAAAACTCGGTCCCGGATTAATCACCGGTGCCAGCGACGACGATCCATCCGGAATTGCAACATACTCGCAGGCAGGAGCAGCATACGGATTAGGAACACTATGGACGGCGCTCATCACATTTCCTCTGATGGCATCAATTCAGGAAATGTGCGCACGCATCGGCATCGTCACAGAAACAGGACTGACGGGAACGTTGCGCAAATATTATTCGAAGCCCGTTTTGTACATTATGCTTCTATTTAGTTTCCCTGCCATCGTCATGAATATCGGAGCCGATATCGCCGGCATGGGCGCTGTTGGTCACATGCTCTTTCCTTCAATTGATGCAACCTATTTCAGCGTAGTCTTTACTTTGATATTATTAGCACTGATCATTTATCTCCCGTACAGAAAAATAGCCGGCGTGTTGAAATACCTTTGTGCGGTTTTGTTGGTGTATCTTATTGTTCCGTTTTTATTTCATCAGGACTGGTTGCAAATTGTGAAGGCTACTTTTGTCCCGCACATTTCGCTTGACAAAAAATTTCTGAGCGTTCTCGTCGCCGTACTTGGCACTACGATTTCGCCTTATCTTTTCTTCTGGCAGGCAACAATGGAAGTAGAAGAGTTGAAACATCAAAAGAAGCACGTTGTTGTCGATAAAAAATTGCTCCATGAAATACGAGAAGATGTAGATTTTGGAATGTTGTTTTCAATCATCGTCATGTGGTTTATCACGCTGGCCAGCGGCACCGTCTTATTCAATGGCGGCATTCATCAGATCGACACCGTCGAGCAGGCTGCTCAGGCATTGAAACCATTGGCAGGAAATTCTGCTTACCTGCTTTTTGCCCTCGGCATTATCGGCACCGGTTTGCTTGCTATTCCGGTTCTAAGCGGTTCACTCTCGTACATCGTTTGCGAAACATTTGGCTGGAAAGAAGGACTCGACAATAAATTTCATGAAGCGAGATCCTTCTATATTATCATTGCTATATCATTGCTACTTGGTTTATCGTTGAATTACATCGGCATCAGTCCGGTCAAAGCACTTTTGTATTCAGCCATTCTCTATGGAATTACAGCACCGGTTTTAATAGCCATCATTCTCCACATCTGCAATAACAAAAAAGTGATGGGAGCTTATACCAATAATTTCCGGTCAAATTTCTTCGGCATAATAGCATTAGTTCTGATGGCAGCGGCGGCAATTATGTTGTTTGTTTAGTGATCTTTTATTAGTGATCAGTAATCAGTAATTACAAAATTCTTTCTTATACTTGTATTCCTGCACTTTTTGTGTGATTAGTAATTAGTGATTAAAAATTAGAAAATTCTTCTCTATACTTGTATTCCTGTACTCTAATTACTAATTACTAATTACTAATCACTAATTTCTAATTTCTCTGTCATGACTCCTGACTTCACCATCCGCCCCTGGAAAATCGAAGACGTTTCCGATCTGGTTGCCAATGCCAACAACCCAAAAATCGCCCGCTTCATGACCGATGGTTTTCCGCATCCTTATGGAATTGATAACGGCATGGCATTTATCGAAATGGCCAACAAAGACAATCCCGTACACATTTTTTGCATAGATGTCAATGGCGAAGCCGCCGGAGGAATCGGCTTGCATCCGCAACAGGATATTCAGAAAAAGAATGCCGAGCTTGGCTACTGGCTTGCAGAAAAATATTGGGGGAAGGGCATCATCACCCAGGCGATTGACTGGATCGTGGATTACGGTTTTGCCACTTATGATATCACACGTATTTTCGCAAGACCATTCGGACACAATCTTGCATCGCAACGTGTATTGGAAAAATCAGGCTTCAAACTCGAAGCGCGTTTTGAGAAAACACTTTTTAAGAATGGCGAATATGTGGATGAATTGGTTTATGCTATTCGCAGGAATTCTGTACCTTTTAAATTTGATGAATAATAGTTTCGAGGAATGATTCAATTGAGAAGAAGTGTGTTTTATTTACTTCTGCTTTTTATAGTAGCAGATACACTATATTCTTTTGCCCAGCATTATACCTCAAACCTTGATGGAGATCTGGCCGAAAGTATTGTCCCGTCACCAATGATAAAGGAAGTTTACGGCGATCCATTCGGAATAGAAATACTGAAAACAAAGACACCTCATTCCAATCCAAATCGTTATTTCAGTCATGCTATGATGTCGGTTTGGTTCAGAAGTGTTCCGCACTTTCTTCAGAAATTTACTACTCCCATTAATTCTGTTTTTGCTGCATGTGCCATATTTAAAATTATTGTACAACTTCTGATTTTATTTCTTCTTGTAAAATATGTCACACAAAAGGGCGCATCTGCCTCGGAAACTTTAATTGCGATGGCATTAGTAGTTCCTATGTTTCAGATTCACGGCTACAAGCAATACATGGGAATTGTGGACGATTCTACATCCTATGTTTTTTTCTACGCTCTTCCGCTGGCATTGCTTGCGCTTTACTATCTGCCTGTTTACCGCACAGAAGATTTCTCCAAACCAATTCTTAAAAACCCGGTATGGAAGGCTTTCTATCTTCTGCTTGCTATTCCTGTTTGTTTCAGCGGGCCTTTGAATCCGGGAGTAATTCTTGTCATTAATTTACTTCTCGGGATCAGGATTCTCTCGATCAAAGGAAAATTTAAAGACAAAATCTCTGCATCGCAGTTTTTCTTTCTGTTCTACATTTCTCTTCTTGCTTGTTATTCATTGTATATAGGATCATTCAACAGCATGAATAATTTATCGGTGGGGCTGATGGAAAGATTCTCCAAACTTCCGGCAGGAATTGGTTTTTTAATTTCAGGAAAACTTGGTTGGCCGGTTTTACTATCTGCGACAGTCTTTAATGTTTTCTACATAAAGAGAAATCTGCTAAGTGCGGAAGGTGCAATGAAATGGTTAGACCGGAGCAAATGGATCCTGCTATTCGCAATTATCTATATTCTGCTTCTGCCTTTCGGCGGTTACAGAGAGTATCGTCCCAATGTGATTCGGTACGATACCATCATGCCCGTTACATTGATGGTGATATTTCTTTTTGCCGGTACATCTTTATACATTCTCTCTCAACCTATAATCTCAATAGGAAAGTATTATTTAGTGCCCTTAGCAGCCTGTTTGATTCTGACGTTGGCCGATGCCCCGAAGTTCAATACAAATATTAAGCAGCGTGAAGCGATCACAGCAATTACAACTTCAACGGATTCGGTAGTGTATTTGAAGGAAGATTATTTGCTCTTGTCGTGGCAAAAAATCAAAGACGCGGAAGATTCAAAAATAAATGTAGAGCTATTGAGAATTTGGAATATAGAAGCAAAGCCTTATGTGAATGATTAGAAATTTTCCTATAAAATTAATGTGAGAAAAGGTTTAAAAAATCGTAATTAGTAATTAGTAATTAGTAATTAGTAAGTAGTAAGTAGTAATCGGTTCTTACTACTTACTAATTGCTAATTACTACTTACCAATTAGTCCCCGAATTTGATACCTTGTGCTAAAGGCAATTCAGTGCTATAGTTAATTGTATTCGTCTGACGACGCATATATACTTTCCAGGAATCGCTACCAGACTCACGTCCGCCGCCGGTTTCTTTTTCACCACCAAAAGCACCACCGATTTCTGCACCGGATGTACCGATGTTTACATTGGCAATACCACAGTCGCTTCCTTCGTGTGAAAGGAATCTTTCTGTCTCCAGCATGTTGCGTGAGAAAATAGATGATGACAAGCCTTGCGGAACATCATTGTGCAATTCGATTGCTTCGTCCATTGTTTTGTACTTCATCATATAAAGCAATGGAGCAAATGTTTCGTGTTTCACGATGTCAAGATTGCCGCTTACTTCAGCAATCGCAGGACGAACATAACAACCGCTTTCGTAACCTTCTCCTGTCATTACTTCGCCACCGTAAATGAGTTTGCCGCCTTGTTTTTTTACTGACTCAATTGCATTCTGGAAATCTTTCACCGCACCGGTGTCGATGAGCGGACCAACAAGCGTTTTACTGTCTAACGGATGGCCAATGCGAATATGATCATATGCCTTCAGAAGCTTCGATTTGAAATTTTCATACACCGATTCGTGAATGATCAGTCGGCGGGTAGAAGTGCAACGTTGTCCGGCTGTACCTACGCTACCGAAAAGAACAGCGCGCAAAGCCATATCCAGATCTGCATTTTCAGTGATGATGATGGCATTGTTGCCACCCAGTTCGAGCAACGAGCGACCAAGACGTTCGCCTACGATGGCACCGACACGTTTACCAACACGAGTAGAACCTGTAGCTGAAATAAGCGGAACACGTTTATCAGCAAGGAAATTATCGCCTACATATTTCGAACTAGCAGCGATAAGATTCACAACACCTTCCGGAACATCATTATTCTTCAGAACATCAACAAGAATATTGTGAACGGCAATTGAACACAACATAACTTTTGAAGATGGCTTCCAGACTACTGTGTCGCCGCAGACCAATGCAAGCATGGCATTCCATGACCAAACGGCAACAGGAAAGTTGAATGCAGAAATTACACCTACGATGCCAAGCGGATGATATTGCTCGTACATGCGGTGACGCGGACGCTCAGAGTGCATCGTGAATCCGTGCAACTGGCGCGATAAACCAACAGCGAAGTCGCAGATATCAATCATCTCCTGAACTTCACCAAGACCTTCCTGATAAATTTTACCCATTTCATAGGCAACTAATTTTCCAAGAGGCTCTTTATATTTTCTGAGCTGATCACCCATCTGACGAACAACTTCGCCACGCTTAGGCGCAGGAATCATTCTCCATGTTTTGAAGGCTTCTTCAGCTTTCTTAATGATAGTTTCGTAATCTTCAGTTTTGCCTTGACGAATTTTGGCAATCAGTTTTCCGTCGGTCGGAGAATAGGATTCAATTTCTTCTCCTTTGGTGTCGAACCATACCGTTCCGGTACAGGCGCCGCTGTTTACAGCTTTAATGCCTAAGGTTTTTAATACTTCTGAGATGCCAAAATCTTGCGCAGCTAAAGTGTCAGTTTTCATTTTTTCTTATTGATTTGGGCTGCAAAGTTAGATAATCCTTTTGAATATTTTAATTTGCACTCCTGTCCCGACCACGGGTAAAATCGGTATGAAAAGCCTGTTTTCGCTCAATTCCGCCATTTGTGTCCTTCTATGCCTGATCGGATTGAGGTATGCAGTCTGGTATACGGACAATCCTGATTCCATCCAATACATTGTTATCAGTAGTCATTACCTCCATGGCGACTTCCCGGCAGCACTTAATGGTTACTGGTCGCCACTGATAAGTTGGTTGTTAATTCCATTTCAGCTGATATTCTCAGACGGAATTATCGCTTTTAAAATTCTCCAGATTGTTATTGCAGTACTCACCGTTTTGCTATGGGAAAAATTGGTGCAGCAAATACTGCCACAGATCAGACTGAAAAAACTGTTTGCCTTTTTCGGTGTCATCTTCGTTGTCCCCGCTGCAATTTTGAATCTCACTCCCGATCTGCTCTTCGTTTTAGTTTTGTTTGCGTTGCTCAATCATTTCATTCAAATGTTCGGCGATGGTGATCGCCTGTTAGCTTTGACTAATCGCGAACTCATTATCACCGGATTACTCGGCGGATTGCTTTACCTCACAAAGGCTTTTGGCTTACCATTATTCCTGATTGTATTTTCATTTGTCGTATTCCGAAAGAAAAGATTTTTTAATTTGAAGCGAGTGTTTGTTGTTATGGGAATTTTCATCCTCATTTCCGGAAGTTGGATCGCTGCTATTTCTTCAAAATACAATCACTTTACAATTTCTGAAGCAGCGCGATTTAATATGACAAAAGAAGTTGCGCCGTTGTCAGGACAAATGGTTGAACTTCCCGGACTGGGTGTCGGACTCTCAGACCCGCCGATAAGCGAACAATCTGTTTCATCATGGGAAAACCCCGGAGCAAATTTTCAACTCACGTCCTTATCGCCTGTATCTGACTCAAATTATTACTACGGACTTATAAAAAGAAACCTTCTTTCAATCTACTACACTGATTTCAGAAGGCAAATTGGAATTGTGTTTTTGCTTTTACTGATCTTCTTTTTTGTTCAAAGAAAAAAAGGCCAATCAGAAATTTCATTTGCACATGGCCTTGTTCTCAGCGTGGTTCTATTCACTTACCTCGGTTACTCATTGATTCTTGTTCATGAGCGTTACACATGGTCGTGCATGCTGCTGATGTTTTTGATGTCTGCATTTTTTCTCACTCAACTCGACAAAAAGGTTTTCCCTTCGAATATGATACTTGCCTTGTCGCTCGTCTTTTTTCTCTTCTCCGCCAAACGTCCGGTGAAGCAAATGTTATTTTCCAACGATACCGAGCGCAGTTTTGATCTGTTGTGGAAAGCGGTACGTTCGCCTCTTGAAATGATGGAAGCCACTTACGGCATCGACAATGATTTGAAAACTTCATTGGACCAACTCAAGTCCAAAATTCCTGCAGGCTCTAAAATGGCATCCATAAAATACACCGGCCCCTACCGCGACTCCTATTCATCCGCTCAATTTATCGCCTACGAACTTCACGCAAAATACTACGGCCAGGTTCTCGCTGCCGATGATTCCGTTCTGAAAGAAAAAAAGATTCAATACCTGCTTACCCTTTCCCCCTACCAGCCATCAACGGATTCTTCAAAAATTGTTGGGGAAGTGGGGAGAGGGGGGGCGTACATCATACAATATTACATCAACACATTAGCAAATCAGCTAATTAGCTAATTAGCTAATTGATCGGCGCTTTTGCTATTTCTTAGAAAATAAATTCCAAAGATTCTCTCAAAGTTCAAGATTTGAGAAATAATCTCTTCACTCCGTCAGCACATCAACTCATTAGCACTTCAACACATCAGTACATCAACAAATTAGTACATCATACAATATTACATCAACACATTAGCAAATCAGCTAATTAGCTAATTGATCGGCGCTTTTGCTATTTCTTAGAAAATAAATTCCAAAGATTCTCTCAAAGTTCAAGATTTGAGAAATAATCTGTTCACTCCGTCAGCACATCAACTCATTAGCACTTCAACACATCAGTACATCAACAAATTAGTACATCAATACAATATTACATCAACACATTAGCAAATCAGCTAATTAGCTAATTTTTCACCACCCTCTCAAACGCCCCCAGCACATAATCCGCAACTTTCGGGAAGTTGTAATAGACGATGTCTTTTACATTGTTGTTGTTCGAGGGGTAGTTGATGGTAACAGCGTCGCCGTAGAGGAGGTTTCCTTTGCGGTCGAGGATTTGGAAGTGGATGGTAAATTCTCTCCGATAAATTTTCAAAGCGAGATTGATGCAGTCTTCGAAATGGGTTTTTATATCAATTTCATTCAGGATGAGAAAATAATCTGTGCCGTATTTTTCTGAAAGTTCAGGGAGAATTTTTTCATCCCGAATATAAGCCGACATGTATTGCTTCGGCTGTTTGGCATTTTTAAAAACGGTTCCATAGGTAAGAGCGCTGTCTTTCACTGCATACTTTTTTGGCTCCTTTGCAGGGAAAGTGCTGTCTTGAGAAAAAACGAGAGCGTGATAAAGGCGATCAAGATCGTTATTGTCGTCGTTCACGAAGTTGGTTTGAATCACTTTTGTGTCGTGCACTTCATTGAAGCGTTGATTCAAAGCCTTGACCAATCCGGTACGGATGGTGCTTCGTACTTCGCCAAGATCCATTTGTGATTCTTCTGCAATATCCTGATCGGCATCCGACATGTGCATACCCGGACGGTATGGAATGATAAGTACAGATGAATTCACAGAATCTTTCTTAACCTGTGAAAAGGCGCTGAAAGAAATTAATGAGAATAGAGTAATAATAAAACAACGCATATAGTTTTTGTTATGCATCCGTGTGATTCTTGAATTTCTTGTGACCCTTGTGATCCTTGTGTACTTGTGGTTGAAAGGTTTACTTGTAATTACAAGCATATTCCGGCAAACGAAACTTTAATTCTTATAACCACAAGCGCACAAGGAACACAAGATGCACAAGATCTTAATATCTGAAACCTGATCGCCTTTCACTGATCGCTACTCTCTAGTTCAGCCAATGCTTCCAAATGTCATTTCCCACCGAAAACGCCATAAGTGAAAGCAGGATAATCATCCCTGCAATCTGAGCACGTTCCATGAATTTGTCGGAGAAGCGTTTTCTTGTGATTGCTTCGATGAGAAGGAATACAACGTGACCGCCATCAAGAGCAGGAATTGGTAAAATGTTCATGAAGGCGAGAATCATTGAAAGTAAACCGGTGATTGTCCAGAATCGCGACCATTCGAGAACCGGACCGTAAATGGTAGCGATACCGATTGGTCCTTGCAAATTCTCACTGGCTTTCTCTTTGCCACGGAGAATTTGTTTCAGTCCTTTAATATTTGAAATGATTGCTTCAAATGCATCCGATGTTCCGAAGTAGAAGGCTGAACCCAATGTGTAATCTGTCAGCGGATAATTTCCAAAATCAGGCATGAAACGAACACCGATCAGTCCGGAGTCATTTACAACAGGCATAATAGTGAGTGTGTCGTTACCTCGTGCAACCTGAACTGTTACAGAGTTACTCTTATTCTGGCCGATAATTTTTTTGCAGGTCTCTACCGAGAAAACCCTCTGCCCGTTTACGCTGAGCAATTTATCGCCTTCACGAATTCCTGCAGCAGCGGCAGGCAGTCCTGCAAATACACTGTCAATTTTCAAGTGAGCCTGATAAGGTGCAACGAAATTTCCTTTGCCCATTTTCATAGTCTCTCTGTAAAAACCATCAGGAATCGGGATTTCAATTTCTTTTCCGTTACGATTAACAGTGATGCTGTTACCAAGAATAACTCTCGACGATAACACATCTTCAAAACGAACAAACGGTTTACCGTTGATCGCTACAATCTGATCGTGATCCTGCAATCCGATTTTCTTTCCCAATTCGAATGCATAGATACCATCACGCACTTCAGAATTCGGCAGATAATTTTTTTCGTATTTCGAAAGCACCATCGTATAGATGGCTATACCTAAAATCACATTCATAAAAACACCGCCCACCATCACAATCAGTCGTTGCCATGCCGGCTTTGAACGAAACTCCCAGGGTTGCGGAGGTTGTTTCATAGCGTCGCTGTCGAGACTCTCATCAATCATTCCGGCAATCTTCACATATCCGCCCAACGGAAGCCAGCCAATACCGTATTCGGTATCTCCTTTACGAAAGCTGAAAAATTTAAATCCCCAGGCATCAAAGAAGAGATAAAACTTCTCTACACGAATACCGAACATTCTTGCGGCAAGAAAGTGTCCGAGTTCGTGAAGAGTAACCAAAATCGCCAGTCCTAAAATTAACTGGCCGGCCATTACGAGAACATTCATTAAGTAAGCGGGATTATATTGTTTATTGAAATTCTGAATTCAGAATGTGATTAAGCTTTTTTGGAGGTCTTTACAGATTTTATTTTAGAATTCAGAATTCATAATGTGATTCAGCTCTATTGGCAGTCTTTACATATTTTATTTAGAATTCAGAATTCAGAATTCAGAATTCAATTTATGGCTTTTGCCCTTTGACTTCTGGCTTGTTGCCTGCGCCCTCTTACGCGTTTCCTCGTCAGTCGTTACATAATCTTCGTAAGAAGGGTGGTTAACGAAAGTTATATTTTCCATGGCGTCAGCGATGATGTCGCTCATCTCGAGGAATCCGATTTCATCACGGAGGAATGCAGCTACGGCGATTTCGTTGGCAGCATTCACAATACAAGGCATATTTCCGCCTTTGATCATCGCATCGGTTGCTAAGGCCAGATTGCGGAATGTACCTGTGTCTGCTTTCTCGAAAGTGAACGAAGGAAAGTTGACAAAATTAAATCTCGGAAATGAAGATTTTAGTCGGTTTGGATAGCCTATTGCGTACTGAATCGGTAGTTTCATATCGGGCAGGCCGAGCTGAGCTTTCATTGAGCCGTCTTCGAATTGTACAAGGCTGTGGATGATGCTTTGCGGGTGGACAATCACGTCAATCTGAGATGGTTGTAAACCAAAAAGCCACCGGGCTTCGATCATTTCCAAGCCTTTATTCATCAGCGAGGCGGAGTCAATTGTGATCTTTGCACCCATATCCCAATTCGGGTGTTTAAGTGCCTGCTCTTTCTTTACCTGAGCAAGGAAGTCACGATTTTTTCCGCGGAATGGACCGCCGGAAGCTGTGAGGATGATTTTCTCAATCGGATTGTGACTTTCACCGGCAAGGCATTGAAAGATTGCAGAATGTTCAGAGTCGACCGGATAAATGTTTACGCTGTGTTTTTTCGCCAGATCAGTTACCAATTCTCCTGCAACAACGAGCGTTTCCTTATTTGCCAGAGCAATATCTTTTCCGGCACGAATGGCATGCAACGTCGGACGAAGTCCTGCATAACCTACTAATGCCGTCAACACAATATTTACTTCCGGATACTCGACCACTTCCGTAAGAGCATTTGAGCCACTGAGCACTTTTACACCACTTCCTTCCAAACCATTTTTGACCATGGCAGTTTTTTCCTCATTCACAATTACTACTGCTTTCGGACGGAACTCTAATGCCTGTTCCACCAGCAATTCTGCATTGTGATTTGAAGTTAAAACCTCAACTTTAAAGTGATTTTTCTGCTCCCTGACAACATCCAACGCCTGCGTCCCAATACTCCCCGTCGAGCCAAGAATGGCTAAATGCTTCATGGAGCAAAGGTAGCTTTTTTACTTGCAGGATGTATGGGTGTGATTTGTGAATTAGCTAATTAGCTAATTTCCCAATTAGCTAATTTTCCGTTCTTTTACTGTTGTTTAATCCCCAAAAACCAACAACGATGTCAAGCCTCCACCACTACCACATCACTACCATCTGGGAAGGAAATAAGGGAAGCGGAACAAGTAGTGTCCGCGCTTACGACAGGAGTCATTCAGTAAAAAATGCGGGGAAACCGGATTTGCATTTGACTACAGACAATGCAGCGGTGGGCGATAAGAGTAAGTTGAATCCGGAAGACTTATTGGTATCTGCAGTTTCATCGTGTCATATGCTTTCTTATTTGTACGTCTGTGCTCTTGAAGGAATCGTTATCACTTCATACACTGACGAAGCCGAAGGAACAATGATCGAACATGAAACCGGCGGAGGTTCATTCAAAGAAATTATCTTGCGCCCGAAATGCACGGTTCAAGAAACAACAATGATCCCAAGAGCCATCGAACTCCATCATAAAGCACATGAAATATGTTACATTGCAAATAGTGTGAATTTTGAAGTTCGATGCGAACCTATTCTAATTAGCTAATCAGCTAATTAGCTGATTAGCTAATTAGAACAATGCACATGACCCTTCCAACCCCCAAATCCATCCTTCAATGGGATACACTCTCATGGTCAGCTGCGCTCGGCTATTGGGAGGAGAATGCTCAGGATTTATCGAATCGGTTGGGATTGGAATTGGGTGGTAGAGAAGGTGGCTTATCGTTGTGGTTAGCCGGGAAGGGAATGTTTGTGACGTGTTCTGATCTTTCAGGTGTGAGAGAAAGTGCGCGCCCGTTACACGAAAAGTTTGGTGTTGCATCACAGATTAATTACGAGGATATCGACGCAACGAATATTCCTTACAAAGACAAATTTGATGTCATTGTTTTCAAATCCATCATCGGTGGAATTGGTCGTGGTGATAATATAGAGATTCAGAAAAAAGTTTTCCGGGAAATCCACAAGGCCTTAAAGCCGGGTGGAAAATTATTCTTCGCTGAAAATCTCACTGCGTCACCATTGCATCGTTTTTTCAGAAAGCGTTTTACAAATTGGGGCGATAGCTGGCGTTATGTTACTCACGAAGAAATGGAAATGTTTCTTCAGCCTTTTTCACGATATGAATTGAAGTCAACCGGCGTAACAGCAGCTTTCGGAAGAACTGAATTCCAGCGAAACATATTAGCAAGAGCAGATAGAATTTTTTTCAATCACCTGTGCCCGGATAGTTGGAAGTATATTGGGTATGGAATGGCGGTTAAATAGTAAGTAGTAATTAGTGATTAGTAATTAGAATAGAATTTATACCATTCTTAATTCATAATCCGAAAATATTTTGATTATCTCATTCTCAGAATTACCAGATAAATCCGAAAATCAGATTAATCCCGGTATAATATTGGGTTCAGATAACTCTTTCAGAATTACCACTTAATTGGAATGGCCCCTTCGGGGCCCCTGTCAATAGAAATAAAATGCAAATTTGAATTGAGCTCCGTAGGAGCGACCTGTTTTTTTGGCAGGAGAATAGCAAGAAATAAATTTCACAGTATGCCTGACGATAAGCATCATTAGACCAACTACAATCTCTTGCAATTATTTTTTTATTGAAAATTATCTGGCGAGATTTTCTACCAAAGCTCTGTCATTCGCGAGCCGTGGCACTTTATTTTGCCCGCCGAGTTTTCCTTGCGAACGCATGTAGGAGATAAAAGCATCTTTCGGCAGGACACGGATTCTTAACGATTGCAAAATATGTCCGGTGATGAGATCGCGGTAATAAATGTTTTGCTGCTGCAAACTTTCGTCGATGGCTTTTGCAAATTGTTCAAGATTGTCGGGCTCTTTGTGAAACTCGATGAACCATTCGTGATAAGGTAGCCCATCTGCCGGATTTACCTGCGGTGCAACAGTAAATTCAACCACTTCTGCATGCTGTTCGCGCGATGCCTGCATCAGTGCTTTTTCCACTTCTTCGGCAATAACGTGTTCTCCGAATGCAGAAATGAAATGCTTAATTCGCCCGGTGACAATAATTTTGTACGGATTCTTCGAAACAAATTTTACCGTATCTCCCAAACTGTAGCCCCAAAGCCCGGCATTGGTGTTGAGAATGATAGCATAGTTTACACCAAGTTCAACATCCTTCAGTGAAATACGTGTCGGGTTTTGATGGAAGTATTCACTGGCCGGAATGAACTCGTAAAAAATTCCTGAATTCACCATCAGCAAAAGTGACGGGTCATTCTGACGATCCTGATAAGCGATAAATCCTTCACTGGCAGGATACAATTCAATACTGTCGACTTTTCGACCAATACTCTGTTCGAGTTTATTTCTATATGGTTCAAAGTTTACTCCACCGTAAACGAAGAGATTGAAATTCGGAAACAGATCTTTGATTTTCTTTCCTGTCTTCTCTGTGAGTTTGTCAAAATACATTTGCACCCATGGAGGAATACCGGAAATGAAGGTCATATCCTGATTTTTCGTTTCCTCAACAATATGATCCACCTTGCTTTCCCAGTCTTCAATGCAATTCGTTGCATAGGTCGGAAGTTGATTTCGTCGGAGATAACCGGGTACGTGATGATTCACAATACCCGAAAGTCGTCCGACAGGAATTCCGCTGATCGTGTCCAACGCGGGGCTTCCTGAAATGAAAATCAATTTGCCGTCGAGAAAGGCCGACTTACCCGTTTCATGAATATAACTCAGCAGTGCATTGCGGGTAGAGTTGATATGATTCGGAATCGATGCACGTGTAATCGGAATATATTTAACTCCTGATGTTGTACCTGAAGTTTTCGAAAGGTAAAGCGGTTTTCCGGGCCAGAGGATACTTTCTTCGCCGTTTTTGATTCGCTCGATATAAGGTTTGAGGCCTTCGTAATCTTTAACCGGCACTTGCTGACGAAAGGCCTCGTAATTCTTCACCGACTTCAGCCAGTGGTCCTGTCCGAATGCTGTTTCTCTTCCGCCGATTAACAGTTGCTGAAAAATTCTTTCCTGCATTTGCACGGCATGCTTGTTCCATAACTGCATTTGTCGTGCAGTATAGTAGGCAAGCGGTTTGCTGAGTACGGAAAGAAATCCCATGCGGCGAATTTAAGAACTTTAGACTATCATAGGAAACTTCAATTATATCAAGGAAACCGGTGTCTTGGTGTAAATGTTTATTTTTGACCAAACCTTTTATCTAACATCGCCGATGCACTTTTTCAGATTTATCTTGCTATGGCTGGTGCTGGCCGTACTCTTTTCGCTCTTTAACAGCGCATTTGAGAAGTACGAAATCCTCCTGCAATCTTCGAATGCCTTGTTTTTTACTTCAGGGTTTTATTTGTCTTACTTTTTACTGATTCGCCGGTATTTGTACCGCAATAAAACGAGAGTATTCTTCGCCCTATATTTTTTATTAATCATTTGTCTGAGCATTATCAGCATTTTTTGGACCTATGAGATATATGTAATCGCAAAAAAGAAATTTTTTGTTGAGAATTACTGGAATGAACCGGTTTTCCTGATTTCAAATGCTGTACTCAATCTCTTAGTGATTTCAAGTTTACTTAGCTTCCGGATTTTGAAGGATAAAATGGATATGCAGCATAAGTTGGAGTCAGTTGAGAAGGAAAAGGTAAAAACAGAATTGGAGTTTCTGAAAGCTCAGATTAATCCCCATTTTCTTTTCAATTCATTGAATAATATTCTCTTTCAAATCGAAAAGTCGAATACGGAAGCAAGAGAGACATTACTTAAGTTTTCGGAAATGCTGCGTTATCAGTTATACGATTGCAGTGTAGAGTTTATTCCGATTGAAAAAGAAATTGTATATTTAAGGAACTATATAGAGATTCAGCTCTTACGAAAAACTGATAAGTATAAATGTGATTTCAAAGTCGGCACTAATGTCAGCGGTTTTTCGATAGCTCCGTTGCTATTAATCCCGTTTGTCGAAAATGCATTTAAGTATATCAGCAATCGCGCTTCGGGGAATAATCAGATTACGATCAAACTCGATTTCCATGAAGGCGAGTTGTTGTTTTCAGTGGTGAATGATACCGATCATAGTCAGCCATTAATGATCAGCGAAAGCAAAGGCATCGGTCTTGCAAATGTCCGTCGCCGGCTGGAGTTGTTGTATAAAAACAATTACGAACTCGACATTACACAGTTCGAAAACCAATATGCAGTTTGCCTGAAGTTGAAAGGTCTGAAAGCATGAAAAAATATTCCTGTCTTGTAATTGATGACGAACCGCTTGCCTGTAAAGGCCTTTGTGAATACATCAGTGAAGTGGAGGCATTGGAAATAAAAGCAGTTTTAAATCATCCGTCGGAAGCCATTGCTCATCTTAATGGTACTGATCTGCTCTATCTGGATGTTAACATGCCAAAAATTTCAGGTATAGATTTTCTAAAGCAAATCAGCAATCCTCCGTTAACAATTCTTACGACTGCTTATCCTCAATATGCGCTTGAGGGCTTTGAGCTCGATGTGGTAGATTATCTGCTGAAGCCGATCAGTTTTCCGCGGTTTCTGAAGGCTACAACCAAGGCTATCGATTTTTTGAATCAAAGGAAAGGTGATGCTTCAATAAATTCCGAGTATTTTTTTGTAAAGAGTAATGGCGTATTGGAAAAAATTGTCATCAATGAAATTGATGCAGTTGAGGCGCTTTCCAATTACATCATCATCCACACCGATGGGAGAAAGATCGTTGCCTACCTTACCTTAAAACAAATTTTGTCCACTTTGCCGGCCTCTTCTTTTATTCAGGTACACAAAAGTTTTGTGGTGGCAATGGAAAGAATTCAGAAGATAGACAGGGAAGAAATTGTGGTGAGAGATAAAAAAATCCCCGTAGGATCAAACTTCAAAGAAGAGTTAAACCGTAGATTGATAGACGGGAAATTACTGAAAAGATAGTTTCATCACGCAGAGCGATATGTTGGTGTAAACTTTTCAAAGCCGACATACTTTTAATCTACTTTCATACACCAAACAGGAATTTCTTTATTAAGTTATTCGTAAGCTTCAGAAAATTGAACAAGCAAGAGTAATTGGAGGAGGTTCC
Source organism: Bacteroidia bacterium (assembly GCA_046330055.1). Classification (GTDB taxonomy): domain Bacteria; phylum Bacteroidota; class Bacteroidia; order AKYH767-A; family 2013-40CM-41-45; genus JADKIH01. The sequence continues at coordinate 20,396 of JAXLTM010000038.1, forward strand.
CGGATATTCAAACAAACACACAAATCAAATTGTCATGAAATCAATTTACGTATTCTTCCTTCTGCTTTTAAGTGCAGGCGTACAGGCACAATGGACACAGAAAGCGAATTTCCCCGGAGGAGCAAGAACAAAAGCTGCAACATTTACAATCGGAGATAAAATTTATCTCGTCGGAGGCATCGATAACTCGGGAGCCACACGAAAAGATGTGTGGCAATACAATATGTCAACGAATACGTGGTCGCATAAAAATGATTTTCCCGGTCAGGAGCGTTACGGCGCGGTTGCATTTGTCATAAATGGATTCGGATTCATATCCACAGGTGGAAATGATTTCGGATTTCTGGATGACATTTGGGAATATGATGAAACAAATGATAACTGGATTCAGCGCCCCGGCTTGCCATCACTTTCTCCTCAGCATGAAAATCAACGTCGCGAAGCATTTGCTTTCGTAATTGGAGGAAAAGTATATCTCGGCGGAGGTGATGGTTGGGTATTCGGAGCCAACCAAACGTGGAATTATGCTTTTTTCGATTTGTGGGAATTTGACCCGACAAATAACAACTGGATTCAAAAGGCAAGTATTCCTGATAATCTCGGAAGAGATTTTGCAATTGCTGCAACGATAAACGGAAAGGGATATGTTGGTTTGGGAAATGATGTAGATCAAACGATCAATCGTCAATCCTTCTGGGAATACGATCCGGCCACAGATGTGTGGACGCAGAAAGCAGACTTTCCTGCTACGTTTACTACCGATGCTGCATCTTTTGTAATGGATTCTACGCTTTACGTAACAGGAGGTGTGGATCTCACCCCTGTTTCATTGTCAAACCAGGTTTATCGTTACGATCCTTCAACTGACAGTTGGTCGTCACTGACAGCATTCAGCGGAGGTGCCATTGCAGGTCATTGTGCAGGCAGTAACGGAAGCCGCGCATTTGTACTCACCGGTTATCGTTCCAATCTTGCTTTGCGAAATGATGTCTGGGAATATACACCATCAACTACATCAACCAATGATCTGGCCGATGCCTCCGCAGTTCAGGTTTTTCCAAATCCTGCAACTACTTCACTACACATCAAAATGAAAAACAATTCAAGTGAAATGTATTTTGATTTGTACGATGCACTCGGCAACAAAGTCGTAAATCAAAGACTGACTAATTCCGAATCGCAGATTGATATTGCGAAACTCCCTTCAGGGATATACCACTACACACTTTACTCCCGCGGAAATGATCAATCAAACGGCCGAATTGTAAAGGAATAATTCAAATTGGAAAGTGAAGCGTAAACGTCAAAACTGCTAAGCAACCAAGCAACTAAGCAACCAAGCAGCAAAGCAACCAGGCAACTAAAACGCCACAAACTGCATCGGATCCAGCGGCGTTCCGTTGAACCACAATTCGAAGTGAAGGTGAGGGCCCTGACTTAATTCTCCGGAGTTGCCGATGATGGCGATTACTTCTCCGGCTTTCACAAAGTCTCCGGTTTTTTTCAAGAGAGCGGAGTTGTGTTTGTAAAAAGAGATAAGGTTGTTCGAGTGTTGAATGGCAATGACGTAACCTGTTTCAGAAGTAAAGTTCGACATGATCACTGTGCCGTCGAGTGTGGCTTTAATGGCTTCATTCGGATCGGAGACGATGTCGATGCCGTAATGTTTTTCAATCGGATCGAATCGACTGGTTACCGTTCCTTTCAGCGGAGGGAAGAAGAGGAAGCTCTTGATACTGTTTCTGATTGAAGCAGATCCTTCGGCGAGAGAAAATTGATCCTGTGATTCGATTTCTTTCCGCAGCTCTGCATCCTGATCAGATTTTGGAAGATGATGAATGGTATCATACTTATTCACCTGTGAACCTTTTCTGCTTGTATCAGTCTTCTGAATGTTTCCATTAATCACATTGCGGATATTCTCAATATAGGCATCTCTTGCAGAAATGGCTTTCTCCATGGAATCGGTCTTAAGAACCAGATTGTAAACGCGGCGCTGAGTTTTCAAATCAGCGTACCCCGGAATGTACTCGCGAAGTCCGGTGAATGCGATGATGAACGTAGTGATGGTGATGAGTAAGATGATGGCAATGCCGGTAAAAACAAACACATTCAACGGCCGCAGATTGAAAGATGCTTTTTCTTCCAGCGTCTCGTCATTCATAATTACCATCCGGAACTTTCCCTTCAGGCTTTTGAAATATCTTCTTTTGAAAAATTTGGCCATGATTGAGGCAGCAAGCTAAGAAATAGTAAGTAGTAATTAGAGATTAGTAATTAGTAATTAGTAATATGTGAATGGAAATCGCCTCACTACTTCAGAAGGATTCATATCATTGTTTTTACTGTATAGTTGGCATTTGTTGATAATATCAGCGGATTTCTTGTCTTTGAATTTAAGTCAGAGCAAAATAAATCTTCCTCATAATTCCTCCTGAAATAAGAAGTCACCCCCCTGAATGCATTCACCAATACATATCTCATTTGGTTTTCAATCAATTGCAAAGTAATTTCATGAAATTGCGATTTACTGCCAGAACCCCTGATTTCCAATATTCCATATTCAATTTTCAATCGCTTTTCTCTCTAAAAGTCTCAAAATATTTTCGCAGATTTGCAGTTATTGCCTATTCGATGAGTCCAAGCTTTAATTTTCGCCGTTTAACCCGGTTCGGCGCTGTTGTTTTTTTGCCATTCTTATTGGTTTGGACATCCTGTTCCAATACGAAGGATACCTTCATTAATAGAACTTTTCACAATCTTTCAGCGCATTACAATGGATATTACAATGCCGGATTAAAGCTGGAAGACGGTCTGGATAAATTAGCTACCGCCAGTACCGATCATTACGATCGCATCCTTCCAATTTTTCAATATGGCGATGCAACAAAAGTGAAAGCCATTTATCCGCAGTTGGAAGATGCCATGAAGCGTACATCGACTGTCATTTCACGACATACGATTTACGACAAACGAGGCAATGAAAAGCCGGATTCGGAACACTGGATAGATGACAACTGGTTGCTTTACGGAAAGTGTCAGTTTTTCAAACACGACTATTTCGAAGCAATTGAAACCTTCAAATACGTCGAAATTACTTATAAGAAAGAACCGACCCGTCACCTCGCTTCACTCTGGATTGCGAAGACTTATTTGGAATTGACTCAGCTGAAAGAAGCGGAAGACAAATTGGACTACCTGCGCAATCAGTCTGATTTTCCGAAGAAGAACAGATGGGAATACGAAGCGGTGAACGCTGATTTTTATTTGCAGACGAAGAACTACGACAAAGCAACTGAACATCTCA
>JAXLTM010000039.1:0-23436 GCA_046330055.1 Bacteroidia bacterium
ATGGTCCGCCGTTGTTTTCATAGCCGATCCGGTTACCGGGAACCTGAAAGATATATTCAAGAAAAGCGATGAGCCAACTGATAAAAATTAAAGAGACAAGTCCTGCCGATTGCAGAATATTCCACTTCTTGAATTGAAGATGTCCGTACCAGGCAAACGTCATGAAGAAGTTTGAAATGATCAACAATACAATCGAGAAAAATCCGCGCGCAAACATTCTTACTGATCGTTAGGTTTAGGGTCGATGAATCCGGCAAAGCGGAATGGTTTGAATTCGAATTTGGAAAAGACAATTTCAAATTCCTTGAGATTGGATGGCTCCGACATTCGGTACAGCCAAACATTCAGACTTACACGTTCATTGGAAGATTTATACTCTCTGTCCAGTGTCATGGAATGATGTGAGAAGGGACGACAGGAAACTTTCTCCGTTGAATCGCTTTCGTAATAAGATTTGTAAACGATACGCTTTTTTCTCAATTCAATTAGATGTCTTGTTTTCTTATTCATATCGGTATTGAACCGATAAGCTTCAGCTTCTTTTGGCTGGATAACATACTGCGTATTCAGACTGTTGTCTTTTCCCCATTGTGAAAATTCAATGTCTACTTCATTGTGGAAATTGGTAGTGTCTTCATGATCATAGAGAAACACACCGACGACAATGTCGCGATCGAGCGGAGTTGTCAATGGATCTATGTGAAAAATATAATTTCCATAGCCGAGCTTGTCAATTAGTCGGACCTCCGGACAATACCATTTATCGTTTCTATAGGTGAATCGTAGATGCAATTTTCCGGTTGAATCTACATATACATTTTCTTTGCTGCCACTGAAATAATTGTGACCCGGTCCGGTGTGCTTTCCATTGGAATCTTTTGCTACCCATTTGTATCCGGAGAAGTCAAGTGTATCTCCGGCCATAGGAATATAATTCGTTGCAGGTTTTGAATGAATCAGCATGGCTAATGAAATAAGCAGCAGCAAAGCTCCGGAGAAGATCGGCAGAATATGAAGTAAGCGATATGATTGACTTTTTTCCTTTTGAAAATATTTCATGACCTCGGATGATGTTTAATGATACTTGCGCGTAGGTAATCTCTGTCGAGGTGGGTGTAAATTTCAGTGGTGGTAATGGATTCATGTCCGAGCATTTCCTGTACTGCTCTTAAGTCGGCTCCGCCTTCGATGAGGTGTGTGGCAAATGAGTGGCGGAAGGTATGCGGACTGATACTTTTCTTGAGTTGTATTCGTTCTGCAAGTTGTTTGATAACCAGAAAAACCATTACTCTTGAAAGGCTTTTTCCGTTTTTGTTCAGGAAAACATAGTCTTCAAATCCCGGTGTAATGTTGATATGGCAACGAACTTCGTTGATATAAATTTTGAGATGCTTTACGGCAACAGTCCCGATCGGTACCAGTCGTTCTTTATCGCCTTTTCCGGTAACTTTCAGGAAGCCGATTTCAAAAAATGCACATTGGAAAGCTTTTTAGTCCGACCAGCTCACTAACGCGAAGCCCGCATCCATAAAGTGTTTCCAGCATGGCCTTATTGCGAACGCCTTCAGGTTTACTCAGGTCGATAGCTCCGATGAGATTATTGATGTCTTCAACACTCAGCGTATCCGGAAGCTTTCTTCCGAGCCGTGGAGCTTCAAGCAAATGTGCCGGATCGTCGGAAATAATATTTTCCATCAGGCAATACTTGAAGAAGCCTTTGAGGCCGGAAATTATTCTTGCCTGACTTCTGGCACTCAGTCCGAGATCGTTGATCCATGTAATAAAATCCCGAAGATGACTAAGTTTAATTTCGATGGGAGAAACTTTTTGCTTGGTCACTTCGAGAAATTGCTCGAGCATGCCGATATCGTGCAGATAAGCTTCAATGGAATTTTCCGAAAGCGAACGTTCCAGTTTGAGGTACGACTTAAAACCAAGAATATAACTTTTCCAGCTCAAAACCTGCAGATATGAATTCACTCAAAAGTCACAAAAAGCCTTCAAGGACGTAGCTTTCAGGAAAAAACTTATTCACATCACGATTTGAATAAATATGGTAATTTGCGCCTCAAATCGCAGTCGGTTTCCTGCAAGCAGATCTAAGAGTTGAAATGAAAATTCATATCATCAACGGACCCAATTTGAATCTTCTGGGTCAACGCGAGCCCGGTGTCTATGGAAGTGAAAGCTTCGATAGTTTTTTTGAAAAATTGAAAGCTGAATTTCCGGAAAATGAATTCAGCTACTTCCAAAGCAATGTTGAAGGCGAGTTAATTAATAACCTTCACGAAAACGGCTTTAATACTGATGGTATCATCATTAATGCCGGTGGCTACACCCACACTTCTGTCGCAATCGCAGATGCCATTGCAGCCATCAAAACACCTGTTATCGAAGTTCATATTTCCAACATCTTCGCCCGTGAAGAATACCGGCACATTTCTCTCATTGCAGGTAAATGCATAGGAAGCATTAGTGGATTTGGACTGGATTCGTACAGGTTGGCAGTTATGGCTTTTAGGAGTAAGTAGTAAGTGGTAAGTAGTAAGTAGTTGAAAAAAAGCACTCCAAATTTCTCCACAAATTATCCAATTCTCCATCGAATTTTTCTTGGCTTTTGGCTTTTGGCATTTGACTTTCGCCTTTTTTCAGAATTCAGAATTCAGAATTCAGAATTCAGAATTCAGAATGATATCCTATCCCTCCAAATCAAAACCACCACCCCGGCAACAGCCACTACAACACCAAGCAAAGATTGCCAGGTGATTTTTTCGCGGAGAAAAAAGTAGGCGAGAAAGAGTGTAATTGCAGGTACGAGAGAGAAGATCGTCTGTGCAATGCTGGGGTCCATAATGGAGATGGTGTACAACGACAATGAAACACCGAGTATCGGACCGAAGAGAGAACCTGCAAGAGCATACTTGATTCCACCTTCTCTGTTTTTCAGAATAGGACTCGCAATTTCTTTGAGGCGGCCCTGAAATGCAGTGAGAAGAAAAACAGATACAACAGCAATCGTCATTCTGATGAAAGTTGCATGAAAATGGAATTACCGTAATTCCAATCTCCTTTTCGAGCATCATTCCCTTTTTCGCCATTACTAATCCGGCGCCTTGACAAAGTGCAGCGAGTACTCCCAGGAAAATGCCTTTTGTAATGTGTTTGTGTTGCTGTTCCGGTAAGAGAACACGTTCTTTTTTACCAAGACTAATAAAATTGACACCAACAATGGTGATGGCAATTCCAATGATACCGACGAATGAAATGTGTTCATCAACCATTATCCAACCAAGCAACAATGCGTTGCAGGAGCGAAAGTTGAAAGAACGCTACCTACGCGGGCGCCAAGAATTGAATACATGGCAAAGGCAAAATAATCACCTATTGTCAAACCTACGATTCCTGACAAGCCAAGCCATATCCATGCCTGAAGATAAGAAGGAGTGAAGAGTTTCAGGAATTCTGTAGGAGTAAATGCAATACAAAACAACCCTACAACGACCATGGCCACCAGTAACCGAAAATGATTGAGTGAATGTGAACCGAGTCTTCGTGCGGCTTGCGTAAAGGGAAATAAACCAATCGACCAGGAAAGAGCCGTCAGTAAAGCGAAAATTATTCCGCTGCTCATACTATTATTTTGAATAATCTCTTTCTCCGAAAATAGCTGAACCGATGCGAATCATCGTACTGCCTTCTTCAAGAGCGATTTTATAATCGGAAGTCATTCCCATTGAAAGAATACTAAAATTTCCTTCGCTGAATTGATCGTAAAGTTTTCTCAACTGCCGGAATTCATCTCTGACCAGTGCTTCATCATCCGTATTTGTTGCCATTCCCATGAATCCGAGAATGCGGATGCTATTCAATTCAATAAACAGATTTTCACTATATATTTTTGCAATCTCATCAGGGGAAAAACCAAATTTGGTTTCTTCTTTTGCAATGAAAATCTGAAGAAGGCAGTTTTGGATTTTATTCAGCGCACTTGCCTGCTTGTTGATTTCATGAAGCAGTTTAAGACTATCAACGCCCTGTATTACATTTGCTACAGGTAAAAGTTGTTTCACCTTATTGGTTTGTAAGTGGCCTATAAAATGCCACTCTGCGTCTTTTACTTCTGCAGCTTTCTGAATCAATTCCTGAACATAATTCTCACCGAAAATTTTTTGCCCGTACTTCTGCAATTCAAGAATGTCGCCTGAGGGCTTGGTCTTACTGACGGCCAGCAAGGAAGCATTGTAAGGCTTCAGTTCTTCAATTAAAGCCCGGTATCGTTCAAGATGAATCATTCAGATTAGTTTTCGAGCGAGTGAAGAATCAGTCCGCTGCGAAGCTTTGGTTCAAACCACGTTGTTTTCGGCGGCATGATTTTGCCATTGTCCGATATGTCAATCAATTGTTTCATCGTGACCGGGTAGAGTGCAAAAGCAACTTTCATATTACCGCTGTCTACTCTTCGTTTCAATTCGCCCAGTCCGCGCAAGCCGCCTACAAATTCAATCCGCTTGTCCGTTCTTAAATCATGGATGCCGAGAATCGGTTCAAGGATCTGTTTCGATAAAATGGTAACATCGAGAACACCAATCGGATCGTGATCGTCGTATGTTCCTTCTTTTGCAGTGAGCTTATACCAGATACCGTTGAGGTACATACTGAATTCATGCAGCATTGAGGGGCGATATTCAGCGGAACCTTTTTTCTCTATCGTAAAGCTCTTCTCAAGTGCGGAAATAAAGGCATCTTCTGTTAATCCGTTCAAATCTTTCACGACACGATTGTAATCCATGATGTGAAGCTGATCATCCGGAAAATGTACTGCAAGGAAGTAGTTATATTCTTCTTTTCCGTTATGAGCCGGATTCTTTTCACGAAATTCTTTCCAACCAATGTTGCAGCAGCTGTGCGATGGTGCCCGTCTGCTACATAGGTTGCAGGCAACTGTGCAAATAATTTGGTGATAGACGCTATCTTCTCATCATCTTTAATCACCCAAAAAGTGTGTCCGATTCCGTCTTCTGATGTAAAATCGTATTCCGGTGAATTCTTAATCACTTCGGAAACGATGGTATCGATAGCGTTCACTTTCGGATAAGCAAAGAATACAGGTTCGTAATTCAGCTTGCTGTAACGAACGTGGTTTTTTCTGTCTTCTTCTTTATCCGGACGAGTAAGTTCATGTTTCTTGATTACATCATTGAAATAATCATCTATCGATGCACAGCCAACCAACCCGTACTGACGACGACCATTCATCGTTTGTGCATAGATGTAATAGCATTCTTTTTCATCAGTGAAAAAGTTGCCGGCATTCATCATCGCATTGAAATTAGCAATGCCCTTTTTATAAATTTCAGGAGAGTAGTGGTCGAAGTCATCAGGGAAATCGATTTCAGGTTTGATGACATGATAAAACGAAAGTGGATTTCCCTCGCATTCTTTTCTGGCTTCTTTTTCATCCAGTACATCGTATGGTTTGCTGGCAATCTTTGCAGCAAGTTCTTTCTTTGGACGAATTCCTTTGAATGGTTTTAATATGGCCATGGACTATTTCTTCTAATTGAGTTTTAAAATTGATTCAATTGCTTCCGTCAGTTGCATAAGATCATCGAGTGTCAGATCTCCCATATGACCGATGCGGAATGTTTTATCTTTCAGATCGCCATAACCATTGGAGATGACCATATTCTGTTTCAGCAATTCTTCGTTGAGCGCTTTCACATCGATATTTCTGGTATTCTTAATGGTAGTGACGGTGAGTGATTCAAATCCGGGCAATGGAAGTACTTCGAAAAAGTGATTTGCCCAGTTGATCATGTACTCTGCCATTTCGATGTGACGAATGAAACGATTTTCAATCCCTTCTTTCATAATCCGGTCGAGCTGAAAATCGAGCGTAAACATATGCGACAGGGAAGGAGTGCAGGTATACTGATAATTCTTCTTGTCAATGTATTCACATAAAGTCAGAAAGTCGAGGTAATATCCGCGATGTCCGATTTTCTTAAAGCGTTCTTCTGCTTTCTTCGAAACGCTCGCAATGGCGAGTCCCGGAGGAAGGGCGAGTGCTTTTTGAGAAGAAGTGATACAAACATCAATTCCCATGCGGTCGACTTCAATTTTCACTCCGCCCATGGAACTGACTGTATCTACCAACAGGAGTACATCCGGATATTTACTGACGATTTCTGAGATTGCTTCCAGTGGATTTTGAACGCCGGTGGAAGTTTCATTGTGAGTGATGGTCACAACATCGTATTTACCGGTTTTCAAATAACGTTCAACCGTTTCCGGCATGGTTGGATGTCCGGCTTCTTCTTCGTGCAGGTCGGCTTCAATACCATTTAGTTTTGCCAGCTCATACCAACGTTTTCCAAAAGCGCCAACGGAAAAAACGATAGCACGTTTGGCTGTAGAACTTCGGATGGCACCTTCCATCAGACCTGTTCCGCTGGAAGTGCTGAGCACAATTTTATTGGAAGTAAACATCAGCTGACGCATTTTGTCAGAGATACTTTTTTGAAGGGACGATGCTTCAGGAGTGCGGTGACCAATCATCGGTGTTGCCATTTTTTCCAACACACTGGGATGAACAAAAGTGGGTCCCGGAATAAACAATTTAACCTGGCTCATAGGGGAGTAATTTCGGCTGCGAAGCTACTAAATTCCTGCCTTGCCTTTAAGAGGAATTTGAACTATAAATGCTGTGCAGCAGTGAATTTTACGCTGAAGCAACGGCTTTTAGCTCATTTCTTCTCATTGATTTTCGGAGGATCATCTGAGGGTGCTTCTTCCGATCTTGCATCAATATCGCGTTCCATCAGCCATTTGCCTCCCTTAAGTTTCAGGAGGTCATAGGATCCGTCAGGTCCTCCGATGATGGAATTGTCTTTCGAAAAATTATTGATGTGATCAAAAACGATTTGCTTTCCGTTTTTATCGAAGCGAAGCGTCATCGTTGCCTGTGACGTGAAACTGAATACAACTCTGTTTCGAAAGACAGATCCGGTTTTGATGACAGGGAAACCGAACTTCAGAATTCCTTTTTCGAAAGTCATAATTTCAATCACTTTTTTTGTCACTGATTGATTCCATCCTTTCCATCCGAGCAAAGTATAATAACGAACACCGGATTTCCGGAAAGAACTCACCGAATAATAAATGGCCCCCAGCCATTTGTCGGAGCGAAGTTTTTCACTCTCCGGTTTTTTGATCGTAAGTGTAGAATCTGAAAGAGGGATCAACAAGAGACTATCGGGCTTCTCCGTTTTAATCTGCACAAATCCGAAGTAATCATATCTCGAACCGTCGAAGTAAGGCATTGTCCATGTGTAGAGACGAATCGTTTTATCGGCATCGCTTGCAACGGAGAGATTTTTCCATGCACTGAAATCGGCACTGAAAGAACCTTCTTTTTTCAAAGTATCATAAAGTGAAGAATAGAAGATGTCATTTGCATGTTTTCTGACAGAATCATTTTCTCCCCTTTGAATGCACTTGAACAGGATCTGAAGAGAGTCGGCGCTAAGCTTCTGCGCTCCTGAGAAAGCAGGATGGAGCAGAAGGAGGAAGAAAGAAATTCGAATCAACTTCATGGTCGAAATATAAATAGAAAGGCCGTTACACAAACGTGCAACGGCCTTTGTTTATTCAGACTTTCCCCGGGAGATTTAAGCGTGCATTGCTTCTTTTTTCGATGTCAGGGCTTCTTTAGACTCGCGGTAGTTCGGATCATCTACACAGCAGTCAACCGGACATACGGAAGCACATTGTGGTTCATCGTGGAAACCCACACATTCAGTACATTTATCGGAAACGATATAGTAAGTATCCATCGCAACAGGTGCCTGAGGAGCGTCAGCATCCACTTCGCTGCCATCCATACGTTTGAACATACCTTTTACGTTTGTACCGTCAGAGAAACGCCATTCGGCGCCACCTTCATAAATTGCGTTGTTTGGACATTCCGGTTCGCATGCACCACAGTTGATGCATTCTTCGGTAATCATGATTGCCATATCTGTTCCTTTCCTACTTTTGGGGGTTAAATTTCGGAGCAAAAATAAATAGAAAAAGTTCATATCAAAGTTTGAAATTGAACTTTTTTCAAAGAAGTATTTTCATGACAAAGGCAGATTACGAACTCATTCTCAACTCATTCGGACAAAAACTGAAACAACTGGCCACCGGTTATCGCAACCAACCGGAGGCTGATACTCCTCTGAAACAGGTGATCATCAGTGCTTTCCGGGCAAATCCATGGTTTACACCGGCAAATATTCTGATGGCAATGGAGAACTGGGCTGTTGCATTGGACAAAGAGAAAGTAGAACAATGGCTGGCATCCTATACAATTCCGGTCAACAATCCGAAAACAATTGGTGTTATCAATGCAGGAAATATTCCTTTTGTGGGTTTGCATGATTTATTGTCGGTTGTTGTCTCCGGCCATACTTACCTTGGTAAAAATGCATCCGACGACAATACACTGCTTCCTTTTGCAGCATCACTTATTACGGAGATAGCTCCATCACTGAAGCCTTCGATTCGTTTTACCGAACAAATGAAGGGCATGGATGCAGTTATTGCTACCGGCAGTAATAATTCTGCGCGGTATTTTGAATATTACTTCGGAAAATATCCTCACATAATCCGGAGAAACAGAAACGGAATTGCTGTATTGACAGGAAAAGAGAGTGAAGCTGAATTAAAACTTCTGGGCAATGATATTTTCACCTACTTCGGTTTGGGTTGCAGAAATGTATCGAAGCTTTATGTTCCCGAGAATTATTCATTCAACACTTTTTTCGAATCAATCTACGATCAGAATGAAGTGATGAATCATAATAAATACATGAACAATTTTGATTACAACAATTCAATTCTTCTTCTAAAGCAAATTCCTTTTCTTCAGAACGGTTTTCTAATCGTCATGGAAGATGAACGAATTGCTTCACCAATTTCAATGCTGCATTTTGAATATTATTCGGATTTAAAAGCTGTCGAAAAGAGTCTCTCCGAAAAAACGGATCAGATTAATGCATCGTTTCAAAAGACAAACTTTTTTCACAGACCCATTACTCACAAAGATCAACATCCCATTTGGCACCACACAAAAACCGGAATTATGGGATTATGCGGATGGAGTGGATACTATTATGGAATTGGAAAAGTGGTAAATGACTTTTAAGAGTAATTAGTAATTAGTAATAGTTAGTAGTTAGTAGTTAGTAGTACGATGTATGCTACTTACTACTTACCAATTACTACTTACTAAAATGAATATTCTCCTGACGAAATCGGATGAAACAACCTGCTCCATCTGATTTTATGCAGAAGGTTGGCATGTTCTTCAAGGCTCATCCAGATGAAGACAGCTTTTCCGACGATGTGATCTTCCGGTACAAAGCCCCAGAAGCGGGAATCAGCTGAGTCGTGACGATTGTCGCCCATCATAAAATAGTAGTCGTATTTGAAAGTATATTCAGTGGCGACTTTTCCGTTGATTATGATCTGGCCATTGATTTCCTGAAGTGTATTATGTTCATACTCTCCGATACAACGACGGTAAAGTGCGATATTGGAGGTGTCAAGTTTAATGGTAACACCTTTTTTAGGAATCCACAGCGGGCCGAAGTTGTCGAGGTTCCAGTGCCTTTCCGGATCAAAAGGGAAAATTCCGGCCTGAGCAACACCTGCTGGGAATGTATTTGCTTCAACACTTTTGACATTGCCGAAACTCTTCAGATCTACTGCTTCCTTTGAAGTAAGCAAGAGGTTGAATTCAGTTTCAGAAAGGCGCTGACTGTCATATAATCTCAGTCGTTCAATCACCTGCTCGCTGAAACCTGTTCCATCAGTAATAACATGGTAAGAAGACTGTGAATTAGGCGGATTGACGAAAATATTGCCGTTAATATAAACCTGGCGATCATGAATCACCAGACTATCGCCCGGTAATCCGATGCAACGTTTGATGTAATTTTCCTTCTTGTCGATCGGCCGGCCTTCGTTTTCTGCAGGCCAGTTAAAGACGACGCAGTCTCCGTGTTTGATGTGACCAAAACCGGGCAGACGATGGTAACCAACTTTAATCCATTCCAGATAGGACTTACCTCCAAAAATCGGCATGGTGTGATGTGCAAAAGGGAAGGAGAGTGGCGTCATCGGTACGCGAGCGCCATAGCTGACTTTGCTTACGAAAAGAAAATCACCGACTAAAAGTGATTTCTCCATTGATGGAGTAGGAATTGTATATGCTTCGATGAAGAAAGTACGGATAAGGGTGGCAGCAATGACAGCGAAGATGATGGCATCAACCCATTCACGCCAGACAGATTTACGCTGACCCGGACGGGGTTTTAAAAGGAACCAAACGCCAAGCGTAAAGATTCCGAAAATAATATCTTTAATAAGTTCCCATGAAATTCTGAATCGGGCCATGTTGCTGAATTAAATTTAGAGCGGCAAGGTCCAAATGAAACCTAAATTTCAGGTGAACACCGGCCGTTGTAATGTGCTAAAGTACGGTTACGCTGTTGAGATACTGGTTAAAGCCTTGTTAATTATGCACATCAAAGTTTTAATAAATCTCTCATACCAAAGACTCCCTTTTTGTCGCTGACCCATTCAGCGGCAGCCAGTGCACCGAGAGCAAATCCCTGGCGATTGAGTGCTTTGTGGATGATTTCAATTTCATCTACATCAGAGAAGTATTTAACGATATGCGTCCCCGGAACCTGATCTTCACGGGTGGAGAAGATCGGTATCTCACCTTTTTTGTCTTTACCTGAATCTACACTTTCTTCTGCCGTGTAATTTACCCATGAATTCCATCGGGTGGTCATGCGCATAATTTCTTCGGCGAGGGTGATTGCAGTACCGCTTGGAGAGTCTACCTTTTCAATATGATGACTTTCGTGAATCAGTACGTGATCATATTGAGGATGATTATTCATCAGTCCTGCCAATCGTTTATTGATTTCGAAAAACAAATTCACGCCTATTGAATAATTGGAAGCATAAAAAAGTGTTCCGTTCTTTTTTTCACAGTCAGCTTTCACTGCTGAATATTCTTTCAGCCAACCTGTTGTGCCGCATACAACAGGAACGCCTGCTGAAAAGCACTTGCGCAGATTGCCTGCAGCCTGATCGGGCTGAGTGAATTCAATCACAACATCTGCTTCTTTCAAAGTTGTTTCATTCAGGTCACCCTTGTTGTCAACATCAAAAATACGCACAATCGTATGACCGCGCTCTATGGCAAGCTTTTCAATTGTCTTGCCCATTTTACCGTAACCAATCAGCGAGATTTTCATCGTCGGATTTATTTAAAGGTTAATGTGAACTGTAAACCGGCCGTAGCATCGCCGCCGGGCGTGGTGAAGAGTGCAGGAGTAGTATGCAGAGAAAGATCATCGCTTACATCAAAGTCGAGAAGCTGTGAATCAACGTAGGCATCAACGATATTCAGCACATAAACTACACCGGTGATGATAATGCTAAGATCTCTGTTTCGCCGGTAATAATCGCGGCGAATGGTGATATCGGCATCGGAGTAACGGGAATAAGGATCAATGGTGGTAGAGTCGTTGTCATACCGGTAAATCATCGATGTACGGTACTTCTTATATTCTACATCATTGGTGTGAATGAAATAGGCAAGTGTTCCAAACCCTGCATAAAGAATCGGCAGCTTCCAGTATTTGTGATTGTAAGCCTGGCCAAGTCCGGGAACGACAGCTGAAAACAATGCAGCGCGATTAGCCCTTTTATTCGCAAGAATGGAAAGTGAATCAGTATCTCCGGCTTTAGCTGAGGAAATACAGAAGAGAATAAACAAGGTAAGGAGCAACTGTCTCACGCGAATTGGCATTTTACTGTCGGCCAAACTCACTCTCAGTAATTTAATAATTCAAGGATGCGGTTCAGGTCATCATCATTGGTAAAAGGGATGATGATTTTTCCGCTTCCGTTATTGGCTCGTTGCAATTGAATTTTCGAACCAAAATGACTGGTCAGTATGTTTTGAATTTTGCTGAACTCAAAAGAGAGTTGATTCTTCAGTTCCTTTTCTTTTTTCTTGCCCGGTGATTTGTTTCCGGTTTCTCTTGCGAGTGATTCAACATCGCGAACGCTCAGTTGTTTTTCAAGAATTTCACGGAACATCATCAGCTGTTTCGCGATATCATCTACACCCAAAATAGCACGCGCATGGCCCATTGAAATTTTCTGATCACGAATTGCAGCCTGAATATCCGGCGGAAGTTTAAGCAGTCGCAAAAAGTTTGTAACCGTACTTCTGTTTTTTCCAACGCGCTCACTGAGTTCTTCCTGTGTCAAAGCACATTCATCAATCAGTCGTTTATAACTAATGGCGATTTCCAGGGCATTGAGATCCTGTCGCTGAATATTCTCAACGAGTGCCATTTCCAGCATACCCTGATCATTGGCTACACGGATATAAGCAGGGATGGTTTTGAGTCCGGCTAAACGAGAAGCTTTAAAACGACGTTCACCGGAGATGATCTGGTATTTATCATAGCCCATCTTTCTCACAGTGATCGGTTGGATGATGCCTTGTTCCTTGATGGAAGCAGAAAGTTCTGTCAGGGCATCAGTATCAAAGTCAACACGCGGCTGAAAAGGGTTGGGTTCAATTTGTTCAAGTGGAATCTGCGCAACCGAACCAACCACGCTTCCCAGTGAATCGGGATTGGCTTTTGACGTTACATCTGTATCAGAATTCTCAAGCAAGGCACTGAGACCTTTGCCTAATGCGCTTCGCTTATTGCTCATCAGTTACTGGTATTTTTTTATCGGCTTCTTTAATTTTTGTCAGATTGTTTTTCTGAAGAATCTCACGGGCTAAATTCAGATAGTTGACCGAGCCTTTGCTGTTCACATCGTGCATGATGATCGTTTGTCCGAAGCTTGGTGCTTCACCCAACTTGGTATTCCGCTGAATGATAGTATCAAAAACCATTTGCTGAAAGTGAGTTTTTACTTCTTCCACAACCTGATTACTCAGACGCAGACGGCTGTCGTACATGGTGAGCAGGATTCCTTCGATTTCCAGTTCAGGATTGAGACGACTCTGAACAATTTTGATTGTGTTCAGGAGTTTTCCCAAACCTTCTAAGGCAAAGTACTCGCACTGCACAGGAATGATGACAGAATTTGCTGCTGTAAGAGCATTGATCGTTACAAGTCCTAATGAAGGAGAACAGTCAATGATGATGAAATCGTACTGATCTTTCACCGTAGCGAGCACATCTTTCATTTTGCGTTCGCGGTTTGGCAAATTGATCATTTCAATTTCAGCACCAACCAGGTCAATGTGCGAGGGCAGAAGGAAAAGATTCGGTGTTTCCGTTTTAAGGATGATATCTTTCGGATTGGCTTCATTGATGATGCATTCGTAAATGCTCGTCTTCACCGTTCGCGGGTCAAAGCCGACACCACTGGTAGCATTGGCCTGCGGATCGCTGTCGATCAGAAGAGTTTTATATTCCAGCACAGCAAGTGACGCTGCGAGGTTCATGGCAGTAGTCGTTTTACCGACGCCGCCTTTTTGATTGGCAATAGCAATGATCTTAGCCATGTGGATGTGGTTTGGTGAGGTGATCAGATTTCTTTGGTTTCTCCAACGTTGAAAAGGATAAGTTCTTTTCCACTGTGTTCAAATTTTTTAATTGCTTCTTTTTTGTCGATACGAATCATGTCGTAAGTGTCGTAATGCATACCGATCACGGTTTCGCACTTGGTGAAGTCAGAAGCGATTACGGCATTGTCGATTCCCATCGTAAAATTATTTCCTAACGGAAGGAAGGCCGCGTCCATTCTCTTGAAATCACCGATGAGTTTCATATCGTAATGCAGGGCAGTATCTCCGGCATAGTAGAATTTCTTCTTGTCGGTTTCAATCAGGAAGCCCATCGGATTTCCGCCATAGGTACCGTCAGGCAGCGTACTGCTGTGAACGGCATTTACGCACTTTACCTTTCCAAAATCAAAGATCCAGTGTCCGCCGATATTCATCGGATGCACTTTTGAGTAGCCTTGTTTTTCAGTCCAGGTGCAGATTTCAAAATTACTGATGACCAGGGCCTGCGTTTGCTTTGCGAGTGCAATCAGGTCGGCCACATGGTCAAAATGGCCATGAGAAACCAGGATATAATCCGCCTTGATGGCTTTCAGATCGATGTCTTTTGCCAGTGGATTCGGAGTAATGAATGGGTCGAAGAGAAGCTTTTTACCGTTAATTTCGACTAAAAAGCAGGAATGCCCTAAATAAGTGACTTTCATAAGTTTTGACAATGTGCAAAAATAAGGTTTTTCCGCTGCTTTTGAGGCGGAAAGTTACCAACAAAAGCCCTGTCAAAATCAGAGAATAAAATTTCAGCCGGAGCTTTCCGGAATAGGGCAGGGAAGTAAGAATGAAAGGATGCGCAGTGAGCTTATTTTCCCAGATCGTCGAAATCGATATCTGTGTAATTACCGTTGTTGTGATTCTCCCGATGATGGTGCGTCGGTTCAGGTAGATTCATTGAGGCAACATGGCCAATGGCTTCGTTCAAACCATCAATGAATTTCTGAAAATCTTCGCGGTACAAAAAAATCTTGTGCTTCTCAAAGAAAGGAGAGCCATCGTCACCATGACGTTTTTTACTCTCGGTAATCGTCAAATAGTAATCGTTCGCTTTGGTACTTTTTACGTCAAAGAAGTAAGTTCTCTTTCCGGCTCTAACCGATTTTGAAAATACTTCATCGCGCTGGTGGTGCATGTCTGACATACGGTGCGGTAATGATTGGTTTTTGGGTCGTGACAAAAATAGAAAATAATTCACACGGGCAAATTTTAATTGAAGAAAGGAGTCGAGGCGTTTTCGTTGTGGTATATCGCAATTCCATAGGAGTTATGTAGTCCGGTTTATGCTTCCATACAACGGTCTGTAGCCTGAAACAATTGTTCAGATTAGCTTACGGATAGTTTCTTTGCTATGGGTTACGAGTATCTGAAATGGAAATATTCTTTCGCATGAATTAGATTTCCAATGAGCGAAGCTAGATATTCCAATAAATAGTTTTCTTAATTAGATTGAATCTAAATCAGTAAGTCTGATTTATTTTCCAGTTTTTCTTTTTCAGGAATTGTCCGGTAATAGATGTGCATTTCACCAAATCTTCCGGCGTACCTTCAAAAACCAAATTGCCGCCTTCATCACCACCTTCAGGTCCGAATCTACTACCCAGTCTGCACATTTGATGACTTCGGAATTGTGTTCAATCACCAGAATGGAATTGCCTTGTTCAATGAGCATGTCAAATGCTTTCAGCAACTTTCTGATGTCAGTGAAAATGCAATCTCAATTGTCAGTTCATCGAAAATGAAAAGAGTATGCTGATACGAATTTCCTTTCTGTAAAAAACTAGCCAGCTTGATTCGCTGCGCTTCACCACCGCTGAGTGTGCTGGACGATTGTCCGAGCTTGATATAACCTAAACCGACATCAGCCAGCGGTTTCAGCTTACTGACAATCTTGGCTTCATTGCCGTTGATTTATTCGACGGCTGAAGAAAGCCATCGCTTCATCAACTGTCATATCCAGTACATCGGAAATACTTTCCGCTGAATTCAATGTCTGCATTTCCTGCTTGAAACGCTTGCCCTGACGCGGATTCACAGAGCAGGTGAATGTCGGCCATGAATTGCATTTCGATGGTTACTTCGCCTTCGCCTTCGCGCATTCCGTATTCGCACTTCTACGTTGAAAGAAAAGTGGGATGGTTTGTATTTCTGGCTCTGGATAATGGTAGATCAGAAAAAGTGCTCTAATTTCATCGTACGCTTTCACATAGGTCACCGGATTGGAACGTGAAGATTTTCCGATCGGATTCTGATCCACAAATTCAACTGCAGAGATCTTTGAATAGTCGCCGCTGATTTTATCAAATGCACCTGACTGTTCACCATAACCGCCATAGATTTTTTCAGAGCAGGTAGATGACTTTTTACGGGAAGTTTTACCGCTTCCACTGACGCCTGTTACCACCGTCATTACACTGAAAACGGAATTTTACATTGATATTCTTCAGATTATTTTCGCGTGCGCCTTCGATACGGATTGATCCAGCAGCGGCTCTGCGCTTATATGGCAAGGCTATTTTATCCCGGCCGCTCAGGTATTTTCCGGTATAATGTCGTCTTTTAAAATTTCGCCGTAGCTGCCCTGGAAAATCAATTTACCGCCGTCTCTTCCTGCATCAGGGCCGATATCAATCAATTCATCTGCTGCACGCATAATTTCTTCTTCGTGTTCAACGATGATAGTGTATTTCACTACATCCTGGAGTGATTTCAGAACCTGAATCAGCCGACCGGTGTCCGCGGATGAAGTCCGATGCTGGGTTCATCCAGTAGCCACCAGAGCCCACGGGCTGCTTCCAAGAGAAGTGGCAAGATTGATTCGTTGCGATTCTCCGCCGCAAGTGTTGCTAAGTCTGTTCAATGTAAGATAACCCAGACCAACATCGCTGAGAAATTGCAATCTGTTTTTGATTTCAAGAAGGATTCGTCTGGCTATGGCCTGATCGTTTTCGTTCAACCCGAGGGTCTCAAAAAATTTCAGGCCGGTTGAAACAGGCATAAGTACGATATCGGTAATTGACTTCCCTGCAATTTTTACATAGTTAGCATCGTGTCTCAACCGGGTGCCACGACATTCAGGACACGTAGTTCTTCCTCTGTAGCGTGAAAGCATGACACGGTATTGAATCTTGTACGTCTGCGTTTCTACCCACTGGAAAAACTCATTCAGTCCGTTGAAATATTCATTGCCTGTCCATAGCAGTCTTCGCTGATCAGCAGACAATTCATAGATCGGTTTGTGAATAGGGAAATCAAACTTATAGGCTTTCTTGATCAGCTGATCATTCCATTCTTTCATCTTCTCTCCACGCCAGCACATGATAGCAGATTCATAAACTGAAAGCGATTTGTCGGGGATCACCAGATCTTCGTCGATTCCGATTATAGATCCGAAGCCCTCGCATTTTTTACAAGCTCCATAAGGATTATTGAAACTGAATAACTGAGTTCTCGGTTCTTCAAAAGTTATTCCGTCGAGTTCAAAGCGGTTGGAGAAAGGAGTGATGAGATTTTCTTTATCCAGCAAAATTTCTGTCAGACATTCCCCATGTCCTTCGAAAAATGCTGTTTGTACAGAGTCAGCAATTCGCGACCGGTTACTTTCATCATCTTTAGAAATGCTGATACGGTCGATTACAATTTCAATCTCAGACTTTACTGCAGGGGGAGTAATTTCAATTTCTTCCTCTGATTTTTTGCTTTTCTTTTTTACCGGCTTACTTTCAGCTTTACTCTTCGATGTAAACTTTTTGATTAATGCAGCATCGTTCAATGCATCTTCAATTTTCTGAACAGTGCCGTTATATTTGACGCGGGCAAAACCTTTTTGAAGGAGAACATTCAATTCTTCTTCAATACTTCTTCCCGGATGTAAAAAAAGTGGTGTGAGAATATATGCCTTCGTTCCGTCAGGAAAGCTAAGCAGATGTTCCACCACATCATCAACCGTATGTCGTTTTACCTGAAGGCCGGAAACAGGGGAGTAGGTCTTCCCGATACGTGCAAAGAGCAGTTTCAGGTAGTCATAAATTTCTGTCGACGTGCCCACCGTTGAGCGAGGATTTCGGGTATTAACTTTTTGTTCAATGGCAACAGCCGGAGATATCCCTTTGATATAATCCACTTCCGGTTTATCCATGCGTCCGATAAACTGCCGGGCATAGCTGCTCAGGCTTTCCACATAACGCCGCTGGCCTTCGGCATACAGAGTATCAAAGGCAAGTGATGATTTACCGGAGCCCGATAAACCTGTAATAACCACGAATTTATTGCGTGGTATAGCAACATCGATATTCTTAAGATTATGGACGCGGGCACCTTTTATAAGGATAAACTCGCGGGGATCAATTTGGTCGAATTCAGGCATAAATCGGGAGATGTGGTAAAGGTACTCTTTAGATGTTTCGGTTGGGCCAAAGACACTCTTTTTAGGCTGACGAAAAGGACGGCCGGGAATTTTAACGATTCACGTTATCAACACTTTTGTAAGTTTATTGTTGATTTTAACTAAAAATAAATTTGCAAAAGGAGTATAACAAGTGTATATTTGATTATTCATTCAGCCTTCATAAGGCCTGAAAATTTACAGCCATCATTTTCTAAAACTAAAAACGGAGGAAAAAACATAGCAAAAAATCTACTTTAAAGAGACTACTAAATCACTTAAAGCAGACACGCTATGTCAAACATCCGCACGATGGACGATAAAGATCTGGTGCATCTTTATCAGCAGGGAAATCAGCAAGCCATTACTGAATTAGTTCACCGTTACAAGCAACGTATTTATTCTTCCATTTACTTCCTGGTAAAGAATCAGGAGCTGGCGGAAGATTTGTTTCAGGAGACGAGATTTATTAAGATTATTTCATCTCGCAAACAAAGCCTACAGTGAACGAGGAAATTCTCCCATGGGCACTGCGAATTACTGCACAATCTTGTGGTGATTGATCATTTCCGTAAGAAAAACTCATGCCGTTACAGCACGATACTGAAGAGTTCTCTGTCTTCGATGTTATTCAGTAACCTTGAAAATGCAATTGATCAGATCATCTACGATGAAAGGATAAGAACCGTCAGGGAACCTTCTCCCGAAAAACTGCCCATTTTGAGCAGAGAGGTGGTTATTCTGAGACATTATGCCGAGGCTCTCATTCAAAGATATCTAAAATGTTGAATATCAACATTAATGCTGCATTGGGCAGAATGCATTACGCTGTTATTAAGATGCGCGAAATGGTTCGAAAGAAGCAGTAAAAATTAAAGACTAAAAATTTCAATCTGATTCAATAAGTCAGCGAGGTGTCGTTATTGATGTTGTATAAATCTTACGGCATGAATAAAACTGCACTACTCAAGACCTGCTGAATTACGCGTACAACGAAACCGGCCTTTGCGATAGCGACCGGATCCAACGCGTGCTATAGATGGTGATCCAATCGTAGCCGGAGAGTACAAAGAGATTACTGAAGTAATTGGCACTCTTAATGCAGCGAGTTCCGGGCCCATCTGATGCAGCCATTGCTCGGATATTAAGTTTGCCCGTTAATTCATACAGGGAAAAATTAAGCTTGACAAAGGCCATAAAAAGGCAGTGTACTTAATGTGCACTGCCCTTTTTGTTCTCTAACCTTTTGTTTTCGTTTTTAGACCATAGGCAAAACAGTTTTGAAATGATTTCATGAAACTACTGCCGGATCACTCTTTTTTCAAGATTTTTAAGTGATTTTGAAGTTCTGTCTGGTAAAAGACGGATATTGCGTGG
Organism: Bacteroidia bacterium; assembly: GCA_046330055.1. Classification (GTDB taxonomy): domain Bacteria; phylum Bacteroidota; class Bacteroidia; order AKYH767-A; family 2013-40CM-41-45; genus JADKIH01. Next base: position 19,413 of record JAXLTM010000039.1, read on the forward strand.
TTAATAGATCAATTGAGAAATTGACTTTTAAAACACCAATGACCCGTCAGGAGAGATACGCTAAAACTATCAGCTACTTTGAGTCTGCAATGCCTGTTGCGGAAACTGAATTGAAGTACCGCAACCCATATGAACTGCTGGTGGCTGTAATTCTTTCTGCTCAATGCCGACAAGCGTGTGAATATGGTCACACCGGAATTTTTCAAACAGTTTCCTAATGCAAAAGTTCTTTCTGCAGCAAATGCCGATGAAATTTTCCCTCTTATCCGCAGCATCAGTTATCCGAATAATAAAGCGAAAAACATCTCGCAGCCATGGGAAAAATGCTCACGGAAACTTTTCATGGTAAGGTTTCCGGATACAGTAGAAGAATTGCAAAAGCTTCCGGAGTCGGAAGGAAAACGGCCAATGTAATTGCATCCGTTGTCTATATTAAACCGGCCATGGCAGTGGATACCCATGTCTTTCGTGTCTCTGCACGAATCGGCTTAACTATCAATGCAAAGAATCCTGTTCAGGCAGAAGAGCAGTTGGTGAAATTTATTCCCGAGGATAAAATTTCTACGGCTCATCACTGGTTAATTCTGCACGGACGATATGTCTGTACAGCCAGAAATCCCAAATGTTCTGAATGTGCTCTTGCAGGGTGGTGCAAGTCGTCGCCGAAATTCCTGAAACAAAACATTCTCAACCCGGTGCCTAATCGCTCTGAAAAAAGTAGCTGCAAGGAATTCTTAGAAAGAGTGTTGATAAAATTCAATCGCTCTCTCCGGACGTTTCACGGATTTGGCTAATCTTACTACTGAATCATTCATGCTGCTAAATCCGGTATATGAAATCAAAGCATGAAAGTCAGACTATGAAAAAAGGTTCGCTCCGACAAAAGAAAAAAAATCAGACATACACCTCCGAGTTACGGCTCCCGGTGCTTTGAATATTCTTCCGATACTTTAAACCTGAATATTAAAAGTTTCTACTTCGACAATGAAACTTTTTTTGAAGGTGAATTAAAATCGTTGAGTGAAATAAAAGTCAGTACGAAAGTCACCCTGATAAAATACACTGGTTTGATATCAAAGGATTCGGAAATAAACAATTCCTTGAAAGTCTTTGCGACTATTTTAAAATCCACCGTCTCCAGTTGGAAGATGTTGTCAACGTGTATCAACGGCCCAAGGCAGAAAGATTACATGGGCCATGTGTTTTTCACTACACGAGTTTTGTCGGAGAAAGACAACTGCATTCAGAATGATCAGTTGAGTTTATTTCTGGGATCAATTTCGTCATCAGTCTGCAGGATAAATATGAAGATCAGTTAGACCCTATCAGAGAGAATTCGTCGGGCAAAGGTCTCATGCGGAGAATGGGCGCTGATTATCTTTGTTATGCATTGATGAATGTGGTGATAGATAATTATTATCCGCTCCTGGAACGTTTGGGCGACAAACTCGATGCATTACAGGATGAACTGATCAGCGAACCTTCACGTGATGCCTTGAACCGGGTCTTGATGACTAAAAGGATCTCATCATGCTGCGTCGTATCATGTGGAGTGAGCGAGATAAGATGAATGATATTCTGCGTTCCGGTTTTGGCGAGATCAGTGATTCTACCAAAGTGTATTTCAGGGATACGTATGACCATTGTATTCAGTTAATGGACATCGTCGAAAGCTGTCGGGGTAACGGCATCACTCATGGATGTTTATCATTCTTCAGTCAGCAATAAGCTGAATCAGGTGATGAAAGTGCTGACAATTATTTCGACCATTTTCATTCCCCTGACATTTATCGTAGGACTTTATGGAATGAATTTCAGTCGTGTTGATCCGGAGACCGGACACTTCAATCCACTGAACATGCCTGAATTGGCAACTTATTCACCTTGCGGTTACATCACGGTGTGCGTCGTGATGGTGATAATCGTTATAGCTCAACTTATTTTCTTCTTCAAAAAGGGTTGGTTAGATAAAAGCTGACTACATTTGTCGGCCGGAAAATAGCACCGGAAAGAATCATTATGGGTATGAAATTTAAAATGCTGGCAAAAACCTCCTTTGGTTTGAGGATTTGCTGATCAAGGAATTGCAGGAAATAGGTGCGGAGTCGTGTGTGAAAACGCTCGTGCAGTACACTTTGAAGGAGATCAGTCGGTGACCTATTACAAGGCTAATTTGCCTGGCCGGTTAGCCCTGAGAATTCTAAAACCAATCAAAGCGTTTCCGGCAACGAATGAAAAGCAGTTATGTAGTGAGGTTCGAAAGATAGATTGGAGCAAGTATATGCAGTAACCGACACACTAGCTGTCGACGCTGTTACTTCACATTCAAATCTCACGCATTCGCTGTATGTTTCCCTGTAAAAACCAAGGACGCCATTGTCAGTTCCGGTTCGTGATCAGACCGGTGAGGAGAATGATGTAGACAACCTTTCCGACATTACGAATCAATGTGCATCTGCACGACAATAAAGCTACATTATCACTTGACAGTTCCGGTGACTCTTTACATAAGCGCGGATACCGCGAACAGCAGGGCGAAGCACCGTTGAATGAAACGCTCGCCGCCGGAATGGTACTCCTAAGTGGCTGGGATCAGAAAAGTCCGCTCACCGATTTTATGTGCGGCAGCGGAACCATCGTGATTGAAGCAGCCATGATTGCACGAAAGATTGCCCCGGGAAAATTCAGAAGGGAATTTGGTTTCGAACGGTGGAAGGATTATGATGATCAGTTGTGGAAGACCTTGCTGAGTGAATCCGTAAAGGCCGAACTACCTTCATTGACTTTCAGAATTACAGGAATCGACAGATCGCGTCAGGCTATTTCATATTCACGTGACAATGCACGTGCAGCCGGCGTTATAAACGACATTGATTTCAACATGATGCGCTTTGAAGATTACACTCCTGAAATTCCGGAGCAAACGATTATCACCAATCCGCCATACGGTGGCCGAATTACAGATGACGATCTCTTTTCTCTCTACAAAGGAATTGGAGATAAACTCAAAGGTTCATTTCCCGGAAGTACAGCATGGGTGCTGACAGCGAATAAAGAAGCTTCTAAGAAAATTGGCTTACATCCGTCTGCAAAAGTTCCGCTTTTCAATGGTGCTCTTGAATGCCGGATGCTGAAATACGATTTATATAAAGGATCAAAAAAAGCTGCAAATCAAGAGAATGAAAAATAATACACCAAAGAAGATTGCCGTCCTTACAACAGGAGGCGATTGCCCGGGTTTGAATGCCGCCATCCGTGCTGTTGTCAGGACAGGAATCTATAATGATATGGAAGTAGTGGGTGTGATGAATGGCTATGAAGGGTTGATCAAAAAGAATTTCATCTACTTAAACTCACACAGCGTTTCCAATATCCTTCAACGCGGCGGGACAATTTTGAAGACTGCCAGAAGTGAAGCTTTTAAAACACCGGATGGAAGAAGTCTGGCTTTCGAAAACATAAAGAAAGAAGGTATTGATTCAATGGTTGTCATTGGAGGAGATGGTTCTTTCAGAGGGCTGGAATTGTTTTGCAGAGAATTTCCTGTTCGTTCGATTGGCATTCCCAAAACGATTGATAACGATATCTACGGAACTGATTATGCAATCGGTTTTGATACTGCATTGAATACCGTTGTGCAGGCAGTAGACAAAATCCGTGATACAGCCGATTCTCACAATCGTTTGTTTTTTGTTGAAGTCATGGGCAGAGATGCCGGAATGATTGCCATCTACAGCGGAATTGCCGGTGGCGCAGAAGCCATTCTGATTCCGGAAACTAAAACGCGCATTGAACAAATCGTACATATTCTGGAACGCGGATGGAAGCGGAAGAAATCATCAATGATTATCATAGTAGCTGAAGGTGATGATGCCGGCAATGCCTATGAAATTGCTGATGAAGTGAAGAAGCGGTTCAACGAATATGATACACGCGTTTCCGTGTTAGGTCATATGCAAAGAGGCGGAAGTCCTTCCTGCGCCGACCGGGTTTTGGCCAGCCGCCTCGGCGTAGCCGCTGTGGA
>JAXLTM010000004.1:0-143084 GCA_046330055.1 Bacteroidia bacterium
TGAATCCAGATTACCCAGGGAATCAAGACGACCAAGAGTAAAGTCATAGCCATTGCTGTTTTTTGACGTCCCTCCAAATAGTATTTTATTTCCCTGCATCAATACAGTATAACCGTAATCATCATCAACCGACCCAACAGCTTGTATTGAAATTCCATTTGATCCAAAATTAGTATCTATCGATCCGTTTGAATTCAATCGGACTATGCTGAAAATATAATTGGAGCCATTCTGATAATCACCACAAAGAACAATTTTATCATCATCTTGTATGACCATAGAATAGCAATTATCATTTCCGGTCCCAACAGCAATGGTAGTCGCCCCATTTGTTCCGAAAGAACTGTCTATCGTTCCGTTATCTTTAAATCTAATTGCTGCGTAATCATAATTCGCTCCATTGTAATTCCCCCCTGAAACAATAATTTTTCCGTTACTCTGCAATCCTACGGAATAGCCGATATTCCCATGTGTTCCGCTTCCTAAAGCAAATGTTGCAATACCATTTGACCCAAAAGAAGAATCGGGTGAGCCATTGTCAAGAAATCTCGCCACACAGAAAGTGTAACTGATACCATCAAAATAATCGCCACACACCAGAATCTTTCCATCGGGCTGTAGTGTAGAATTATATCCATATGTACTCAAACCATTATAGGAGAGAGTTACCTTTCCAAAAGTTCCAAAAAGTGCATCTTGTGTTCCGTCATTTAAATAACGAATCAACGTCATCGCATAGCTTGTTCCATCAAATCCATAACCGGTTGCCAAATAGCCTCCGCTTGAAAGCGGAATCACATTTCTCGCATAAGAATACCCCGTCAGTGCGACAGGTGTACTTACGAGTCCGTTGCCACCAAAAGTGCTATCCAACTGACCTGACTGAGCGAATCCGTTTCCGAAAAAAAACAGGCCCCAAATTAGTATGTAGATGTTTTTCATGACTATGATTTATTTTCCAAAAGTCATGGTAACTATCATGAACTACAATACTTCAAATTAAGTAGACATTGTAAGCTTTAAGCCCGGCGCTGATACAGCCCATTTTTCAGCAAACCGGTTCAAAATAAACTAATCGTTCACTGACATAATCTTTTCAATATTCCGATCCGGTATCCACCATATGATAGCTACGAATATGAAACACGCACCGGAAATAGCAGGGTGAACAAATGCTGTAGCGATTGCAATAATGTAAACCACCACTGATAACATCCCCTTCGCTGATTGCCTTTTCAACACCTCTTTCATATTGTTATTTTCCTTATGCCCGGCGGCTACAACATGAAGCAAAATATAATAGGCAATTCCACACAATAACTGCAAGGTCGCAAAAACGGCAACTGTCATTGGAGCAAAGTGCGTTTCGCCCATCCATGCGGTGGCAAACGGATTCAGCGACAACCAGAACAAAAGATGCAAATTCGCCCAGATCATCTTACTGTTCACAGATGTTGCTGCATGAATCAAATGATGATGATTTCCCCAATAAATTCCGATATTGAGAAAAGAGAAAACGTAACTGATAATAACAGGAATTAGAGGCTGCAATTCACTAAACTCAGCGGAGTGTGGAACTTTCAATTCCAGAACCATAATGGTGATGATGATGGCGATTACTCCGTCGCTAAAGGCTTCCAGTCGTGATTTTATCATTTTTGTCCTGTTTAAAGTGTCTCAAATATAAACTTTTGATACCAAAAAATGTCGTTTGGCCATCGGCAAGGGTTATTTTTGCAGGAGGTGAAATATTTTTATTACCCGTTCGTCCTGAACAAAAACCAACTTTAGTTGTTACACTTAATTATTAAATCACTCTATGAAAAAAGCAGGCATACTCGGATCCGGCGCAGTCGCTAAGGCACTTGCAAAAGGATTTCTCTCGTTAAATTACGATGTAATGATGGGCACAAGTAACCTGGACAACTTAAAGACGTCAGCGGTGTCAAAATTGGTTCTTTTAAAGAGACATTCAATCTTCGGCGACATTCTCGTTCCGGCAGTTAAAGCGAACAGTTGCAGTTGATGTCCTGAAAAATTGTGCAGTCGACGGAAAAATCATCATCGATACAACCAATCCGATTGAAGACAAACCTCCGGTAAATGGTGTGCTGAATTTCTTTACAGATCACCAGTTCATTGGGCGAACAATTGCAAAATGCTTATCCAAAAGCACACATCGAGAAAGCATTTAATCTCCGTTGGCTCTGCTTTTATGGTCAATCCGGACTTCGGTGGAATTCAACCAACCATGTTCATTTGCGGCAATAATGCTGAAGCGAAAAAAACGTTTCTGATTTATTGTCAGCCTGGAAATGGGAAATTGAAGATATGGGGAGAATTGAAGCGTCGCGCGCTATCGAGCCGCTTTGCATGCTCTGGTGTATTCCGGGATTCAGAGAGAATCGCTGGACACATGCATTCAAATTATTGAAAAAATAACTACAAAAAGCCTGTCGGAATAAAATCTACGACAGGCTTTTTTTATGCAGGAAGAAGAGAATCCTTAACTACCTTTTCTCTGTAATGACTGAATATTTTTGATTTCGAAATAAAGCCTGCATAATTTCCGGCAGAGGTCACCGGGAGATTCCAAACATTCAGCGTTTCAAATTTTTTCAGAACAGACTCCATGCTTTCATGAACATCAATTGGATTTGAAGCAGGCTTCATCGTCAATTCATTTACATACTAACTTTCTCATACAAACTGAGAAAACATAACACTGCGAACATCATTATCCAGATAAATTACGCCGCTTTCTCCGGTTTCAACCACAGGGAATAAATTACGGTTGGGAATGCAGAGATGGCTTCAACAACGGCTCCCAGGTTATCATCAGGGCCCAGCATTACAAAATCCGTTTCGATGTATGTTTTTAAATGCATTTTCGACAATATGGCTTTATCTACATTGGCTACAATGATATCTCCCTTCACTGCCAATTTTTTCGTATAAACTGAATAGGGCTCAAAATAACGGCTGATCATGTATGAAAGCGAAGACACAATCATCAACGGAACAAATAGTGCATAACCACCGGTGATTTCTCCCAGTAATGAGGAAAATCGCCGTCAGCGGCGCGTGGATAATTCCGCTCATCATTGCAGCCATTCCGATTACGGTAAAGGTCACTTCATTGAGGTGCGCAATGCCTGCTATGTTTATTACTCTTGAAAAAGCAAATCCGGCCATTGCTCCTGTGAAAAGCGATGAACCAAACATACCTCCGTTTCCTCCTGCTCCCACAGTAAGTGAAGTGGCAATTACTTTCAGCAACATGAGGGCAAGTGCAAGCAATGCAATGGTCCATATTCCTGCATCCGGCAGAAGAAGCTGATCGTTCAGCATCGAATAAGGGTCACCATGAAGTAACAACTGAACGCTTTCATAACCCTCGCCATACAGCGGTGGAAAAATAAAGATCAATCCGCCAACGAGCAATCCGCCCAGAATTGCCTTCAGATAAATCAATTTCTTTCCGGAAAACATTTCAACTCAATTCTGAAATAAACTCGATTGCATAAACAGAAATTAGTGCGCACAGAATTCCGAATGCGAGATAATACAATAAATGTCCACCGTGTCACGAATCAACTATGAGAACGAATGGTTGTCCCGAAAAAATCAGATGTGATAAAAAGCGACGATGCAGCTGAAGCAATCAGCAATGGAATAATGACCGGGAATCGGCATATCGGCGAGTAGAATTTCAAAGGCGAAAATTACTCCTGCGATCGGCGCATTGAAAATGGCTGAGATACCGGCAGCTGCGCCACAGCAAGCAGTAAGGTTCGTCTTTATCACGGAATCTTAGCCAGCGGGCAGTATGACTACCGATTGCCGAACTCGTTGAAGCAATCGGCGCTTCAAGTCCGGCAGAACCTCCGAAGCCTACCGTAAGAATGCTGGAAACAAGTTGTGAGTAAAGTTTATCCCGCTCTACCTCAGCTGTTTTTTCTTGTAATCGTGTAGATGATATTCGCCACACCACGCCCCATTTTGCCGCCAAGAAAAACTTCCGAAAAATTACTGTGAGCAGAATTCCGAATGCAGGAAAGAGAAAGAGCATAGTGCAACCGTTGATTGACTGCCACTTCATGCACAATGTTCCTGATAAAGGAAACACCATTCTTCAACAAAACAGCGCTCAGAGCAGTTACCAATCCAATCACCACTGCCGCAATCATCAACGATGATCCCCGGACCAATGTACTTTACGCAATTCGCTACTAAATATCGCCTGTTCAAAGTGAGAGATTTGGGTAGAACGAAGGTAGTGAAAAAGTATTAGCTAATTAGCTAATTAGCTAATTAGCTAATTTATCAGAACTAACTTCAACATCGCTAAAAAAGGCCTGTTGCGGAATTTCTACGTTACGTATCTGACGCATACGCTTTTTACCTTCCTTCTGTTTCTCGAGGAGTTTACGCTGGAGATATCACCTCCGTAACATTTTGCTGTTACGTCTTTACGCAAGGCTTTCACCGTTTCGCGGGCAATGATCTTTGTGCCAATGTTGGCCTGGATAATAATTTCAAACTGCTGACGCGTGATGAGCTCTTTCAGCTTTTCACACATCTTCTTTCCGAAATCATATAAGAATGCGAACGGTGAACGAGTGCCACAATGCATCCACCGGATCACCACGAATGAATGTCGAGCTTCACCAGATCACTTCATGTAACTGATCGGATGATAGTCGAAAGAAGCATATCCTTTTGAAATAGATTTCAGTTTATCATAAAAATCAAAAACGATTTCAGCAAGCGGCATGTTAAAAGCGTTCAACGCGATCTGTAGTGAGATAATGCTGACCCATGATGATACCGCGCTTTCCGATACACAAAGTCATGATAGCACCAATGAATTCTGCCTTGGTGATGATCTGTGCTTTGATGTATGGCTCTTCGATTTTCGAGGTGACCCGGATCCGGCATTTCACTCTCGGATTGTGAATGTCGTTGACCTCGCCATTGGTCATATAGGCCTTATAAGAAACGTTGTGCACAGTGGTAATCACTGTCATGTTGAACTCGCGCTCAAGACGCTCCTGAATAATTTCCATGTGGAGCATTCCAAGGAAGCCGCAACGGAAACCAAAACCAAGAGCTGCTGATGATTCAGGCTGGAAAACTAACGAGGCATCATTCAGCTGAAGTTTCTCCATTGACTTGCGGAGCTCTTCGTACTCATCCGTATCAACCGGATAAATTCCGGCGAAGACCATCGGCTTCACATCTTCAAAACCTTTAACGGCCTCGGCACATGGTCTTTCAATCGAAGTAATCGTATCACCTACTTTTACTTCCGACGCTTCTTTGATACCGCTGATGATGTAACCAACATCACCGGTTTTCACTACATCACGTTTTTCTTTATCGAGTTTTAAAATTCCGATTTCATCGGCGAGATATTCTTTTCCTGTCGCAACGAATTTTACTTTTTCGTTTGTGCGAATTTCACCATCCATTACGCGGAAGTAGGCAATGATTCCACGGAATGAATTGAAGACTGAATCGAAAATCAATGCCTTCAATGGTGCTGAAGGATCTCCTTTCGGAGACGGAATACGATTCACAATGGCTTCAAGAATTTCGTTGATGCCAAGACCGGTTTTGGCTGAGGCAGGAATAATCTCCTCACGCTTACAACCAACCAGATCCACAATCTGATCTTTTACTACTTCCGGGTCGGCACTCGGTAAATCAATTTTGTTGAGGACAGGAATGATCTCCAATCCATGCTCCAGCGCCAGATAAAGATTGGAGATAGTTTGCGCCTGAATACCCTGCGCTGCATCTACAATCAACAATGCACCTTCACAAGCTGCTATGGAACGGGATACTTCGTAAGAAAAGTCTACGTGGCCCGGTGTGTCAATAAGATTCAGTGTATACTGTCCGCTTGCATTCTTATACTGCATCTGGATCGCATGGCTCTTAATCGTGATACCACGCTCTCTTTCGAGGTCCATATCATCCAGTACCTGAGCCTGTAAATCTTTGGAACTGACCGTTTTAGTATACTCCAACAGTCGATCAGCCAGTGTGCTCTTACCGTGATCAATATGGGCAATAATGCAGAAATTGCGGATGTTTTTCATTTTCAACTCCTTGAACCTCTCCGTTCAGGGGCTGCGAAGGTAGGAAATTTGCGGGGAGGTGGCAAATGGTTGGCTGGTTGCCTGGTTGCACACAATAATTCAGAATTCTGAATTCAGAATTCTGAATTATCATCGAAAACAACGGTTTCTTACCTTTCAAAAATCCACGTAAACACCGTCCCTTTGCCGGGAGTGGATTCGACGTGAATGAAGGCATGGTGGATGGCGCGGATTTTATCGACCAGTGCGAGGCCAATACCCTGACCTTTATACTCCCGTGCTTTGCTGGTACGGTAGAATGGCTGAAAAATGTTTGTGATGTTTTCCCTTTCGATACCGATTCCGAGATCGGTAAAGGTAACGACAAGATTTTCATCTATGCAATACAGTCGAATGGTGACCGGTTTGTTGTCGGAAAATTTCAAACCGTTTCTGATCAGGTTTTGAAAAGCGATCGTTAGCAGTGCTCTATTTCCCTTGACGATGAGCATTGCAGGATCTTCAGGCAAACTATCCAGCGCAAGTAGCACAGGTAGTCCGCCGTCTTCGCGGTGCAAATCTTCAACGATATCAATCAGCAATTCATCGATGCGCAGTTCCTCCTTCTCTATTGCATTTCCGGAGTTGATGTATGCAAGATTCAAAAGACCGCTGATAAGTTCATTCATCTGCTGCGCGTCATTTAAAACAGATTGCAATGCTTCTTTATACTCATCTGATGTACGGTTTCTGGAAAGAAATACCTGCAACTCCCCAATAATTGAAGTCAACGGAGTCTTCAATTCATGTGATGCATTACTGACGAAATTTCGCTGTGAAATAAAAGCGTTCTCGATCCGGTCAAGCATACCGTTGAAGGTTTCTGCCATCTCATTGATTTCATCCTTATTCTTTCCTGCTTCTACTCTAAGATGCAAATTTGAAGCACTGATTTGCTGAACACGATGAACCATGGTTGAAATCGGAAGCAATGCATTCTTTGAAAAATATCTGCCGGCAAAAAAGAGAACAATCAGACTTATGACAGAGGTAACAACCAATAACATTCTCAGGTCATACAAATGCGCACGCCCGTAAACGTCGACAGCAGAAACGAAGATTACGAAATCACCTTCGTTATCGTGATGATATGAACCAACGACCTGCGCGTCACCATCCATGTACGTAATATTCTTGCTTTTGCGAACCTGCTCAATTCGTTCAATCGGGAAATAGGAGTCAGGATTGTTTTCAATGAATTTCTTTTCATTGGATTCATCAAAAATCTGAATGACTTCATGAGGAAGTGAGCGAAGATATTTTTTTTCGAAAGCTTCATACAAGGATTTATTCAGCTCATCACGCTCGAGAAAGATATTAGCCGCAACTTCGTCACGCTCTTTCAATCGGTCATAGAATTCATTTTGCGTAATGATCACCGTAATGGCATACAATGAAAAAAGAAGGCCGATGATAATGAGTCCGGCCAGCAAAGTAAACTGGAGTGTAAGCCTGTTACGGATTTGCATTGACTATTCGGATTTCAGAACGTATCCCGCCCCTACGATGGTATGAATCAATTTTTTCTCGAATGGTTTATCGATCTTATTTCGCAGATAGTTAACATACACATCAATCACATTACTTCCTGTGTCAAAAGTATAATCCCAGAGCGACTCAGCAATCTGCACGCGGCTTAACACACGATTTTTATTCTTGATAAACAATTCGAGCAAATTGAATTCCTTCGTCGTTAAGCGAATTGGCGTTCCGTTACGAACTACCTGATGTGTGCTTGAATTTAATTCCAGATCTGCAACGCGATGAATTACTTCTTCCTGAATTCTTTCTTTTCTACGTGCAAGTGCATTTATTCTGGCGAGTAACTCAGCGAACTGAAATGGCTTTACCAGATAATCGTCGGCGCCGCTTTCCAAACCGATGACTTTATCATCCGTTGTGCCGAGCGCCGTTAACATCAACACAGGGACGTTCTTTTTCTGATCGCGAATGTATTTGCATACTTCCAGCCCGTTTGATTTTGGGATGATCAGATCAAGAATGACCATATCAAAGTCAGTCGACATAATCATTCTTTTTGCCATGTCACCATCGAAAGCCTGATCAATTTCATGATGTTGCTCTTCGAGGCCTTTGCGGATGAAGGCGGCGACCTTTACTTCATCCTCTACCAGTAGTATTTTCATTTCAGAAGGTTTTTGCGTAACCAAGACCGGTAACATAATTTACCGGCGGATTATTGACGTTGAAATTATTTTCTATGAGATAATATACTTCGATTTCATTTTTCTTATTGATGGAATAAAATATTCCGGCGAAATATCTAATCCTGTTCAACCCGGGCTGATACTTCGTATTACGATCAAGAAAATCGTAAAACTCTGCTGCTGCATATGGCTTTATTTTGTACCAGGGATATTTCTCAAATGAATATTTTACAGTTATCTTATTTCTCCAGTAATCTTCAGGAATCGCTCCGGCATCACTTGAATACACATCCTGAACCTGCTGCTGAAACATGGATCGAAAACTGATTGACAACGGATCCATTTTTATTTTGTAACTCAAATCCACATACCATTGATGCCGTGTTGAAGGTGTATCTCTGATCTTCTTCAGCACTAAAACATAATCGACGGAGTAAGAAAGATTCTTTATGATTTCTCCCGTATAACCGAAATCACCGTATGCATAACTGAATTGTGAGATATTATTTGAAATCCGGCCTTCATGATTGAAGTGAATTGAGCTTTTCTTTGACAGCATTTTTTCCAGATAAATATTCTCCCAGAGTTGCGCATCCTGTGTTTGCGCCTTGACAAGTCCCGCAAAACCGCACAGAATCAAAGTAAGCAGGGCCGCACTTTTTTTCATACCAACATTAAAATGCAAGTTAACGAGGGATTTCATGAGCATGAAATGAAGACAGGGTGAATGGAAAATGTGTTTTTCCTCCGGGCGAAGAAAAGCAAGAATTCATTAACAAAAATTAATGGTTTTTAATGTGGCTCTAACCATCATCTAATTTTCTTCTAATAAGACCCGCGTACGTTTGTCCGAGTTATTTTGATTATGAAAAGTCGGACATTCCCTGCAATCCTGATCCTGCTTCACCTGTTTGCTTTTAAAGCCGGAGCTGAAAACAGCGATTCTCTTTCTCTCTCCCGTGATGAAGTTCACGATCTGTTTATCAAAAACAGCCTTGTACTGATTGCTGCACATTATGATATTGATGCTGCCAAGGCTGCAGTCTTGGATGCGCGTCTGTTGAACAATCCCTACCTCCAATATGCACAGCACTTATATGACCCGCATTCGAAGAAATTCTTCGATGTAAATTCTGCTACCGGCGAGTGGAATGTACAAATGAGTCAGTTGTTCAGTATTGCCGGTCGTCACCGTAACTCTGTTCGACTTGCCGGAATCCGCGAAAAGATGTCGGAACTGGAATATGAAGATCTGGTGCGTTCTCTTATGTATGAACTGAATGACGCCTATTCGAAATCTGCCGTTGCCGGTCAACAGGTGAAATTGCTGGACAATGAAAGTGCGAAATTGCAAGTACTGGTCAATGCAGTTGAACAGGAAATTCACCTCGGCCAGATAGCAGGAAATGAACTCATAAGAATCACTGCTGAACTACAGGAGATTCAAAGCCGAAGAGCCGAAGCCTATTCTGATCTCAATGAAGCAGAAAACACTCTTCGAATTCTCCTGAATATAAATCAACCTACTTATATCAATTGTACAATTGAAGAACCGAAAGCAGAATTGCCTTTGCCATCGATTGACAGTTTAGAATCCCTGGCTATGAATCGGCCCGACCTGCTTCTTTCTCATGCAGAGCGAGATGCTTCGCAGCAGAATCTCCGGCTTCAAAAATCACTTGCCTGGCCTGATCTCACACTGATGGCCGAACACGACTTGAATTCTTCATCGGTTAATAATTACAATGGTATTGGTATCGGTTTACCATTACCGTTGTTTAGCAGAAATCAAGGTATGATTTCACAAGCAAATGCTTTTCTACAGCAAAGCGAAATCAACGACAGCATTGCGTCCGGAAAAGTTCGCAATGAAGTCGCAACGGCATACGCCGGTTATGCAGCAATACGAAAAACCATTTCAGGAAACTTTCCGAACCTTAGTCAGAAACTTGAAGAGATGAATAAAAATGCATTCAGCAATTATTCATCTCACTACATCAATCTGCTCGACTTTCTTGATCAGATCCGGACTTATACTGATGCTTACAACAGCTTGCTCAGCATACGTTACCAATATGTTGATGCAATAAACAAGTTGAATTACTCAACAGGAACAATTATTCTAAATCCATAATAAAATGTTTAAATCCATCATCCTTCTCGCCCCTGCATTGCTCCTGCTTCAAGCCTGCGATAAGGAGAATGTACCTCATGCAGAAAAAGTTTCTTCAAACGGGCTCATTCGTCTGGCTGAAGACCAGCTCCGCTTTATCAAAACTGATTCAGTGAGAGAAATGGAAGACATCAATGAACTTACACTAAACGGGAAAATCAGCTTTGATCAGAATCATGTTGCTCAAGTCTATCCGATAACAGGCGGACTGGTGTCACGGGTCTTTGTTTCTGTTGGCGATAAAGTTCAAAAAGGTCAGGCACTCGCTGAGATTACCGGGGGTGATGTAAGTGCCGTTTCAAATGAATATGAAATTGCAAAAGCAAATACTGCACTTGCAAAAAAATCGCTCGATGCGGCAAATGAATTGTTTAAAACAAATGTGTATTCAGAAAAAGATCTGCTGAATGCACAGAATGATTACAGAAAGGCTTTGGCAGATGAAGAAAAAGCCAAACGCAACTCTCAGTTAATGGGCATGTCGGAAAATCAGCACAACTACACACTTACAGCGCCGGTTGACGGATACATCGTGGAAAAAAATGTTGCAGAAAACATGATGATTCGCCCCGACAACTCAGGTAGTCTTTTCACGGTTTCATCGCTTGATAAAGTTTGGGTCATTGCAGATTTGTACGAAACCGATCTTTCCAAAATAAAAGAAGGAGATCCTGTAAAGGTGAGTACAATTGCTTATCCCGACAGAATTTTCACCGGCAACATTGCACAGATTGGCAATGCACTTGACCCGCAGTCGAGGGTAGCTAAGGTGAAAATCATTCTCGACAATCACGAAGGGCTGCTGAAGCCTGAAATGTATGCAAATGTAAAGTGCATTAACATCAACGATAAAAGCAAAGTCTTAGCCATACCGACTAAGTCTTTGATTCTGGAAGGCGATCACTATGTAGTGATGGTTAAACGAAGTGCGAATGAATTCTCAAAAGAGAAAATTAACATCAATCGCACGATGCAGAATATTACAATTATCAATGGCGGATTGAAATGCGGAGACACTATCGTCACCGAAGGTAGTTTGCTGGTGAGCAATAATAACGCTGCACTTGCCAATCAATAATTTTATTCGAACAGAAACATCGCCTGATAAAGAATTCGTATGACTAAGTTCATCAGTAATATTCTTGCCTTTTCATTGAAGAACCGGATGCTGGTCATCTGGGCTACATTGCTCATTGTAGTTATCGGTGTGTTTTCCTACATAAATACGCCGATTGAAGCTTTCCCGGATTTTACGAATACACAAATCAAGATTATCACACAGTGGCCGGGACGGAGTGCAGAAGAAGTAGAAAAGTTTGTTACAATTCCCATAGAGACCGAAATGAATGCCGTTCAGCGAAAAACGAATTTAAGATCGATTTCGCTGTTCGGCCTTTCGGTAGTAACCATCATCTTCGATGATGATGTAGATGATCAATTTGCCCGACAACAAGTTGCCAATAAACTTGTAAACGTAGATCTGCCTGAAGGTGTGAAAGCAGAAATGGAACCTCCTTATGGACCAACCGGAGAGATCTATCGTTTCACACTCACTTCAAAAACGAAAAGCCCGCGTGAGCTGAAAACGATTGAAGATTGGATAGTGGAACGTAATCTTAAATCCGTTCCCGGTGTTGCCGAAGTAGTAAGCTTCGGCGGTGAAGTGAAAACGTATGAGATCTCGGTACAACCGGAACTGCTTGCGAAATACAACATCTCTGCTATGGATGTGTACGATGCAGTTTCAAGAAGTAACGTAAATGTAGGTGGTGATATCATCGAAAAAAGTTCACAGGCTTATGTGGTTCGTGGTATCGGACTTTTAAACAACATTAGTGAAATTGAGAACATTGTTATAGACAATATCAACGGTACGCCGCTGTTGGTGAAAAATGTGGCTATGGTTTCCGAATCTGCTCTTCCGCATCTTGGGCAGGTTGGACGAGATCATGATGATAATGTGGTAGAAGGAATTGTTCTCCAGCGGAAAGGTGAAAACCCCGGAGAAGTATTGAAAGCCCTGAAAGAAAAACTCGCCGATTTAAATGAAAACATTCTTCCTCCCGATGTTCACACCAATGTTTTCTATGACCGCACCGACCTGACCAATTACACAACGCATACGGTCATGCATAATTTGCTGGAAGGAATTATTCTGGTTACCGTAATTGTTTTCATCTTCATGGCCGATTGGCGCACTACGGTTATTGTATCTCTGATCATTCCGCTCGCATTACTTTTTGCTTTCATACTCATGCGCATCAAAGGTATGTCGGCCAATCTGCTATCTATTGGCGCCATTGACTTTGGTATTATAATCGACGGCGCTGTGGTGATGGTTGAAGGGATTTTCGTTCTGCTTAGTCACAAAGCTGAAGAAATGGGAATGGGCCGCTATAACAAACGCAGCAAGCTCGGAATGATTCGTCATCGCGGAGTCGACATGGGTAAGAACATTTTCTTTGCCAAATTGATTATTATCACTGCTCTCATTCCAATTTTTGCCTTCCAGAAAGTAGAGGGGAAAATGTTCTCACCTCTCGCCTACACTCTTGGCTTTGCATTGCTTGGCGCTTTAATATTCAGCCTTACACTTGTTCCTGTGCTTGCCAGCATGCTGCTCAACAAAAACGTACATGAAAAAGAAAATAAGATTCTGAATTTTGTCTCAGGAATTTACAACAAGGCATTTTCATGGGTTTACAGACATAAAAGAAAAAGTCTTGCCGTCAGTATTCTCATTTTAATTCTCGGTTTTGGTTCGTTCACTTTTCTTGGTTCTGAATTCCTGCCACATTTGAACGAAGGCGCATTGTGGGTAGAAGCGCAATTGCCAATGAGTGTTTCGTTGAATGATGCAACGAAGATCACACATCGTATGCGGGAAATTCTTTTGCAGTTTCCTGAAGTGAAACAAGTGCTTAGTCAGACCGGACGACCGGACGACGGAACGGACCCGAGCGGATTCTTCAGCATTCAGTGTCACGTCGACCTCTATCCAAAAGAAGAATGGAAACGCAAAGAGACTCTTGAAGAGCTTGAAGATCGCATGAATGATAAGCTGAACGACATTCCCGGCCTTGTCTTTAACTTCTCACAACCGATTCTTGACAATGTGGAAGAAGCAGTGAGTGGAATCAATGCCTCTCAGGCGGTGAAAATTTTCGGAACGGATTTAAAGAAGATGGACGTTCTTGCTGATAGCGTGATGGCCATTCTGAAAACCGTAAAAGGTGTTGACGATCTGGGTATCCTCAGAAATCTTGGTCAGCCTGAAGTTGACATTGAATTAGACCAGCAAAAGATGGCGCATTACGGTGTAAGTACGGCTGAAGCCAATACCGTAATCGAAATGGCCATTGGCGGAAAAGCAGCAACACAAGTTTACGAAGGCGAGAAGAAATTCGACTTGCGTATCCGCTACCAGCCGCAATACAGAAAAGACGAAACCGACATTGGAAATTTGCTTGTGCCTACAATGAACGGGACAAAAATTCCGATCAAAGAAATTGCAACCATTAAGACACTCACCGGTCCGGCATATGTGTATCGTGACAACAATAAACGATTTATCGCCGTGAAATTTTCTATCCGTGACCGCGACCTTGGAAGTGCTATTAAAGAAGCACAGGCAAAAGTGAACAGCAGGGTTGATCTCGAAAAGGGATATTCAATTGTATGGTCAGGTGAATTTGAAAGTCAGGTCCGCGCACAAAACAGATTGCAGATGGTAGTACCTGTATCGCTGATTATGATTTTCATTATTCTCTTTGTGACATTCGGAAACAGTAAAGATGCATTACTTGTACTGGCCAATGTGCCGTTTGCGATGATTGGAGGAATTGGCGCATTGCTACTCACAGGAACAAATTTCTCCATCAGTGCGGGAATTGGTTTCATCGCCTTGTTTGGTGTTTGTATTCAAAACGGTGTGTTATTGATTACGGAATTCAAACACAATCTACACGATGGATTTACTCTGGATGAATCCATCTACAAAGGTGTGCAGTCGCGCCTCCGCGCAGTAATCATGACTGCACTGATGGCTTCCTGTGGTTTGCTCCCCGCAGCCATTTCAACCGGCATCGGCTCCGAAACACAAAAACCACTCGCCATCGTCGTCATCGGCGGCTTAGTCACAGCGACAGTACTGGTACTACTTATACTTCCGGTGATTTACTATCTGGCAAATCATAAGGAGCATAATCGGCTGTGAAATCAATTAGCTAATTAGCTGATTAGCTAATTGAATGAGGGAATTTAGTAGAGAGAAAAACCGCGGTTTCACTTTCCGGTCTTCGTAAGCAGGGTAAATCGAAGGCCGGGGGTGGCTGCGGGGGATTTGAATTGGCTAATTAGCTAATTAGCTGATTAGCTAATTAGCTAATTGAAAAAAGTTAATTGACACTGAAAGGAGATTTTAGGTTTTCAGCTTGTAAGAATTGGAATTTGCAGTCGTATTTCAGTGCTAATTGGCCGCTATCAGCTATTGTCAGCTAATTGGCTAATCAGCTAATTGGCTAATCAGCTAATTGGCTAATCAGCTAATTTAAAACACCCTACGCGCCACCCTGCAAGTAATCTCCGCATTGCCCATCGTGTAATAGTGGAGACAAGGGACGCCGGCTTTTTTTAGTTCGATGGATTGATTGACGCACCATTCGATGCCGAGTTCTTTTACTTCTTTTTCGGATTTGCAATTTTCGATAGCATCTGCGAGATCTTCGGGGAGATCGACGTGAAAAACTTTAGGCAGAACGGTGGTTTGCTTTCTGGTGGTAATTGGTTTCAGGCCGGGAATGATTGGAACGTTGATGTCGTTCTCGCGGCATTTGTCGACGAATTCAAAATACTTTTTATTATCGAAAAACATTTGCGTCACAATGTAATCGGCACCTGCGTCAACTTTTGCTTTAAGATATTTTAAATCACTTTTCAGGTTTGGCGCTTCGAAATGCTTCTCCGGATAGCCGGCAACTCCGAAACAAAAATCTGATGGTGTAACATCCTGCAATTCTTCGTCGAGATAAACACCACGGTTCATATTCGCAACCTGCTTCACCAGATCGAGAGCGTAGTGATGACCATCGGGATGCGGGTCAAAAGCACTTTCCGATTTTATGGCATCACCTCGAAGCAAGAGCAGATTGTCGATGCCGAGGTAGGACAATTCAACCAATGCATTTTCGGTTTCTTCTTTTGAAAAACCTCCGCAAATGATGTGCGGAACCGGATCAACTTTGTAATGATTGAGAATGGCCGCGCAAATACTTACCGTGCCCGGACGCTTGCGAATGGAAAATTTTTCCAGCAAACCATTCTCCCGTTTCTTATAAACATATTCCTCACGATGATAGGTGACATCCACAAACGAAGGCTTGAAATCCATAATTGGATCAAGGATGTTAAAGATGCTCTGAATACTTTTCCCTTTTAACGGGGGAAGTATTTCCACTGAAAACAACGTCTGGCCTTGTGTCTTTTTTAATTGATCAATTACTTTCATTTGCGAAACCGATTACTTATTCAATGCAGGATTTGCTGCGGCTAATTTAGAAAGATATTTACCGATAATATCAAATTCAATATTCACTACTGTTCCTTCTTTGAAAGTGTGAAAATTGGTGTGTTCCCAGGTGTAAGGAATAATAGCGACAGAGAATGAATCAGCAACGGAGCGGACAACCGTCAGACTCACACCGTTTACACAAACTGAACCTTTCTCCACCGTAATGTAACCCGGAGCCGGTTTGTAGGTGAAATCAATTTCCCAACTTCCTCCGCTCTCTTTCACGGAAACTACTTTTGCTGTAGTATCAACATGGCCTTGCACGATATGACCGTCGAGACGGTCATTCAATTTCATGCATCGCTCCAGATTCACTTCAGAGCCGGTTTCAAGCAAACCAAGATTGGTACGGCGCAGCGTCTCTTCAATCGCTACTACATCATATGTGTTACCATTGACATTAACAACGGTGAGACAAACGCCATTGTGGGCCATGCTTTGATCTACTTTCAACTCATTGGCAAAAGCACATTCAAACGTAAAGCGAAGATTAGTTCCTTCTTTACGAATCTGCTTAGTTTTGGCAATACCTTCAATGATTCCTGTAAACATCCGGGATAATTATTTTCCTCCGCGTATTAATTGAATTGTGCCGTGCAGCTCAACAGCTTCATCGCCGGAGATACGGAAGAAATATACTTTGCACGTGTAATAATAAACTCCTTCAGGACAATCTGCTTTACTGTCTTTATTTTTTCCATCCCACTTAATATCCTTATCCGTTGTCTCATAAACGAGATTTCCCCAGCGGTTGAAAATCTTCATTTCAACACTCTTCACATTTTTATACGGAGGGCAATTCTTTGCCTGCAACTCAGGTGAGGTGCTTGCATCACACGGATGGAATAGATCATTCACCCCGTCACTATTCGGTGTAAAGACGGAAGGAAGTACGTATTGGCGACATGTATCCACACAAACCACCTGCGGATTCAACGTTTGATTTCCTACTGAGTCAATAGCCACTACTTTGTAGCAACCGGAGATGACCGACAAATTAGAATGCAGATAAGTAGTATCTGCAGGATTCAAAACAGAATCTATCAATTCAAAATTTCCGTCGGTAGACGGAGAGAAACAGATGTAATACTTTAATACATCATCCGAACAAACATGATTCGGATTTACCCATTGCAGGAAATTAGCATTCGCATCACAATCTGATTGCACATCCAGCTCCGTTGCGCATGGAGGTAAATTATCAACGGGAACGGAACATTCCTGCTGACTGCGATTAAGAAGTGGTGTTATAATGCCGGGAAGAGAATATGCTCCGCGACTACGAACGTAATAGCAATACGTGTCGCCATTCACCAATCCCGTATCTGCATACGATGAGGTAGTAACAGTGGTAATCGAATCATAAACAGAAGTTACACTATTCAATTTGAAAATATCGTAATGATCATTTGACCATGGAACGTGTTCTTCCCAGGTAAGGTTTATACGATTGTCAGTAGGCGATAATTTAAGAAATACACCGGATGCAATAGTGGAATTTCCCTTCAGAACCAGATTGCCATTGTCAGTATAATAAAGATCGACACGATAACTCCACGGATGAGTTTTGGTATCAATCGGCTGATCAATTATGGTTGTGTCATTCAAATCATTTAATACAGCAAATTGAGTAAAGTTTGTACCGAAGAAATCAGGTGACCGGAAAACTCTGTACTCAAATGGCGGACGATAAATATTTGTATCAAGCTCATTCGGCTTACTCCATGCCACATAAATTTTACCGTTGACAGCATCCGTTTCCGTTACATCGACATTTGTTATAACCGGCAAATCCTTAATCAATGAAGCACATGCCTGAGGAGAAGCACAACTTTCTGAACCATCACTAAAAATTGCAGTAACGATGTAGCAATATTGTTTTCCGATTGCCAGACCACTGCCATGATTGTCGTCACGATAGGAAAGTGTATTGACACCATTCACACGTTCCAGCAACTGATAGCCTGTGTAGGATGGCGCTCCGTTGTCACACGGACATTGAATGGTTCCTGTGTAAATATTCTCCCGCCTGTAC
Source organism: Bacteroidia bacterium (assembly GCA_046330055.1). GTDB lineage: Bacteria > Bacteroidota > Bacteroidia > AKYH767-A > 2013-40CM-41-45 > JADKIH01. The sequence continues at coordinate 18,092 of JAXLTM010000004.1, forward strand.
ACAAGATAGCCAATTGCATTTCCGCACGGTGAAATCGTCCACGTAAGATCAATTCCATTTCCATTTGCCGTTGCCGTGACTGATTGCACTGCAGGAGCTATCACGCGAATTGAAGTCGACTTCAGGCTCACCAAAGGAATATTATTGGATGAAGGCGGAATCACATCAACGGCTTTGAACAATGCAACGTAAGGTGAGTTGCGAACCTGTGAACAAATCGGAGTCCATTTAAAAACCGATTGTACTGTATCGTTATTGATGATTGTCGGAGTAAACGTTGCCAGATTGCTCATGATAGCAGTATCGAACATTGCTCCGTAGGCAAAAAGATTTACCAGATTATGATCCGGATCGATGGCATCAACCGTAATACTTAATGTGTCACCGGCAAGAACGCAGGTATCGGATACAACTTCCAGGTCAGGCGGATTATTGGTGCAATTGCTGATGAGAATCTGCATATCCCGACGAACAAAGCCGGCGTATTGTCCTTGTTTATACTGCTTGACGATAAAAGCAACGTTATATTCACCGGTATCTATCGGAGAATCCCAGATCAAATCTCCGGTATGCAAATCAATACCAAATGTACTTGACGTTGTCGGAAACGTATATCCGGGGATAGGAAGATTTCCATCGCCGTTACAAACTTCCATCAGATACACCAGACTATCGCCTTCGGCATCATAGGCATTCGGATTGTGAATGAACACTCGTCCGACGCAGCCTTTGTCGATCGGAGGATAAGTGAGTACCGGAGAACTGTTCGGCCCCAGATAAGGGTTTATCACCAGCTCACTTTCCACAGCAAACGGAACATCAACAGAATTCGGAATGTTAACTACACCTTCGTTACGATTCGGATCAACGAAGTAGATTCTGAAAACTCCATTGCCTGAATACGTGTGGACATACTTATATTCATTGTATGAAATATCGTTTCCCAAACTTACAGGAGCAGAAGTTGTACGCTGAAATGAAACCACAGAGCCATCACCAAGGTGAACAGAATCCAACTGAGGCCTGTCTACATTCGGATAAGATGATGTACGTGTATAAGTAATGATTGTGATTTCATAAGTGAGATCGGCAGCATTTACACCCACCCATTTATAAGTAATCTCCCCTGCGCGGTTGTGCGTAGCCATGACTACAACACTATTCAGGATAAAAAGTGTAAAAAGAATTATTCGGAATAATTTCATCCTTCGGGAGAATAGGATTAATAAGTGATTACTTGCTGTTCAAGTTGTACGGGTAATTCACGGTATTCATATTGTTGATTACGCAACTGAGGAGTAAATCCTGCTTCACGGATAGCATTTTGAATTCCTTCGGAAGTAAAACGATGCGGCGCACCGGCAGCGCTTACGACATTTTCCTCAATCATGATAGAGCCGAAATCGTTGGCTCCGGAATGCAGGCAAATTTGTGCTACCTCTTTTCCAACCGTCAGCCAGCTGGCCTGAATGTTTTGAATATTCGGCAACATGATACGGCTTAAGGCAATGGTGCGGATATACTCCTCACCCGTTACATGATTCCTGACACCTTTGATGCGCTGCAACAACGTGCCTTCGTCCTGAAACGGCCATGGAATAAATGCAATAAACCCTTTTGCCGAGGCCGGCTTCTCACTCTGTACTTCACGTAACCAGACTAAATGCTCGAAACGCTCTTCAATGGTCTCGACATGACCAAACATCATTGTCGCCGACGTGGTGAGATTAAGTTTGTGAGCTGCACGCATCACATCAAGCCATTCTCGTCCGGAACATTTTCCTTTCGAGATCATTCGACGAACACGGTCGTTTAGAATTTATGCACCGGCGCCCGGCAATGAATCCAGTCCGGCGTCAATGAGAGCTTTTAAAACTTCCGTATGAGTAGAACCTTCCAGCTTGGTGATATGTGCAATTTCCGGTGGCCCTAATGCGTGAAGCTTAAGTTTCGGATATAATTTTTTCAGTTCACGAAACAGATTCACGTAATACGACAATCCCAGTTCCGGATGATGTCCGCCCTGAAGCAGTAATTGCTCGCCACCGTAACGAAATGTCTCTTCAATTTTTTTCTTGTACTGATCGATCGTCGTAATGTAGGCTTCCTCATGTCCGGGTATCCGGTAGAAGTTGCAGAATTTGCAATTGGCAATACACACATTAGTCGTATTGGAATTGCGGTCGATAATCCAGGTCACTATTGGTTCGGGATGCAGCTTCTTTTTCATGCTGAAAGCCACGTCCATCAGTTCGGCTGTGGGAGCATGTTCGAAAAGATATTGCCCTTCCGCTGCCGAAAGAAAATCAAAAGCTAATGCCCGTTGTAGGAGTTGGTCGGTATTCATCAAATAAAAACGGAATTTATCGCCCCGGCCCTTTCTTCGCAATCAGGCAAATGACGATGAATATTTTAGTAATTTTCCGCCCTTCAAAAATACAATATTAAATGCAGACCACAATCAGGCTGACGCCTACCTTCAAAACTGCGGATTCTATCATTTTACTCCTGGATGACAAAGGCACATTACCTGCCGGTCTCTTTTCGCCTGCGGAATCTGATTTCATTAAAAAAGAGCTTAAAGCTGACCGTAAAAATATGGTCATCAATCAGTATAAACGACTGATTGCCATTTACAAACCTGATTACAGCAAGAATATCAATGCCTTAAAAGAACTTTGCCGGAAGGCTGGTGACGGCTTCCTTGCCGCCCTTAATAAGGCAAAAGCGGATCGCGTGGTTATTGCCGATATGGAGAATAATCATGATGTGGCTTTAGCGGTAGCCGAAGGTCTGGCTCTGGGTAACTATCAATTCCTGAAATACAGAAAGGAAAAGAAAAAGGAAGAGAATGCCCTTCGTGAAATCGCTGTCTACAGCAAAGGCCTGAGAAATGACCAGATTGCTCAATTGCAAAACGTAGTCGACGCCGTGTGGAATGCACGTACGCTTGTGAATGAACCTCAGTCGTTCCTTACTGCCACACAACTTTCGAAAGAATTTGTTCGTCTGGGCAAAGCCGCCGGCTTCAAAGTGAATGTTCTCACTAAAGGTCGTATCAAAGCGTTGAAGATGGGCGGACTTCTTTCAGTAAATGCCGGTTCAATCGAGCCGCCGACATTTACAATCATGGAATATAAACCCCGTAACGCACGAAATAAAAAACCGATTGTTCTTATCGGTAAGGGTGTAGTTTATGATACCGGTGGTTTGAGTCTCAAGCCAACTCCGAACTCCATGGATTATATGAAGAGTGATATGGCCGGAGCTGCTGCAGTTGCATGTGCAATGTATGCCGTTGCAAAATCCAAATTACCTGTTCATGTAGTAGCATTGGTTCCTGCAACAGACAACCGTCCTGCTGAAAATGCTTACACACCGGGTGATGTCATTAATATGATGAGCGGACACACGGTTGAAGTTCTTAATACCGATGCAGAAGGCCGAATGATCCTGGCTGATGCATTACATTATGCAAAAAAATACCGTCCTGAATTAGTACTCGACTTCGCAACTCTCACCGGCGCAGCAGCGATGGCTGTTGGTCCGTACGGAATTGTGACGATGGGAACAGCCGATGCTGATCAGCGTGCACAGTTGCGCAATGCAGGTGAAGCTGTTTACGAACGTCTTGCCGAGTTCCCTTTCTGGGATGAATACGACGATCTCATCAAGAGTGACATTGCCGATATGAAAAACATCGGCGGTCCGATCGGTGGCGCCATCACTGCAGGAAAATTCCTTCAGCGCTACACCGACTACCCATGGATGCACTTCGACATCGCCGGTCCATCCTTCCTTCACTCACCGTCCAGCTACAGAGGCAAAGGCGGAACAGGAGTGGCAGTGAGGCTTTTGTTTGAGTACTTGAAGAACTATTGATACTCAATTCTGAATTCTGAATTCTGAATTCTGAATTCTGAATTTCGAGTTTTGAAATTTAAAATCTAACATCATATTCTGAATTCAGAATTCTGAATTCAGAATTTAAACAAACCACTCTGCAATGAGTCATCCTGAATCAGAAGGCAAAATAAAAGTCGGAATTACTTGCGGCGATGTGAATGGCATCGGCATTGAAGTGATCATGAAAACTTTTCTGGATAACAGAATGCATCAGATCTGCACGCCGGTGATCTATGCGAGCAATAAGATGATTTCATTGCAAAGAAAGGCTCTTAACCAGAATGAGTTTCAATATCAGACGGTGAAGAACAGTAATGAAGTAATTCTGCGTAAGACGAATGTGATCAATTGCTGGGAAGAAGAAGTAAATGTAGAATTCGGAAAAGCTAACGAAGCGAGCGGCAAGTATGCGCTACTCTCTTTGCGTGCTGCTGTTGCTGATTTGAAAGACGGGAAAATCGATGTGCTTGTTACTGCTCCGATCAATAAACAAACGATGCATTCGGATTCATACCAGTTCAAAGGTCACACTGAGTATCTGGCTGAAGAATTTAAGGCGCAGGAGCATCTGATGTTTTTAGTGAGTGATAATCTGAAAGTAGCAGTAGTGTCAGGACATATTCCCGTGAAAGAAGTAGCAGCTACGCTCAGCATTGATAAAATTGCACAGAAAGTAAAACTGATCAACTCTTCTCTCAAACGCGACTTTGGTATTCGCAAACCTCGCATTGCCGTTCTTGGTTTGAATCCGCATGCGGGTGATCAGGGATTGATCGGCAAGGAAGAAAGTGAAATCATCATTCCTGCAATTAAAAAGTGCTTTGATGAAGGTGTTTTTGTTTACGGTCCATATCCGGCCGACGGATTTTTCGGATCAGGAACATATTTGAAATTTGATGCCGTGCTTGCCATGTATCATGATCAGGGTCTTGTACCGTTCAAGACGGTGAGCTTTTCGAATGGCGTAAATTTTACTGCGGGACTACCGATCGTACGTACGTCGCCGGATCATGGAACGGCGTATGACATTGCGGGTAAAGGTGTGGCGAAAGAAGATTCTTTCCGCGAAGCGATTTATACGGCGATTGATATTCTGCGGAAGCGGGAAGAGTTTGATGAGGTGAATGCGAATCCTTTGGCGTTTTCTAAGCAATCTTCTGACAGATAACTTTTGCTCTTTGTGTCTAAAATTTTACCACTTAGACACGAGGCACAGAGAGTCACTTAGAGTGTTTAACAAAAGGATTTTACTTACAAAGTACTAATTGCGAAGTTGAATTTCCGACGCGGAGGACGTAGACTCCTTTTGGCAAGTCGGAAAGGTCGATGTGATTTTTGCCGGGGAAGACGGTAGTTGAATAAACCAATTGACCGACCGGACTTAACACCTGCAATGTCGACTGGTAAGTGTAATTTGAATTCAACATCACCATTCCGGATGTCGGATTTGGCGCGAGCTCGAGCGGAGCTTTTTCAGCGACATGATTTATGCCGGACAAGCCGCCGAAACTAACGTCATCGATATATAATCGGCTTCCAAGAGAAGGGTCGTTCGGATAATCAGCCGTTGAAAATTTTGTAGTGTAATTGAGTGAATAATAAACCACAGGATCGGAAGCAATGTAATTCACAGGTACGGAAACATACGTGTAATTAGATACTGTTGCCGGAAAAATGAACTGTGCCGTACCGACAACATTACCCATCGTATCATACAAAGCAAGATTCATAGCACCCGAATCACCGTTTACCGAAGTGTATTTGTAGTAAAAGTCAATTGAAGTCGGACTTTGGTTGAAAGGAACAAACTCAAGTGATCCCCATGCCATGTACATCGTGTCAGTATCTACGCTGGCACTGCCGCTAAAGCCGACGTTAGCCGTATAGTCCCAGGCATTGCTGAGCATCATGGCATAATTGCCGGAATGAGCATCGGTTGTAGGCTCATAGTAATATTCGCTGTCCCAGGCCATGGAATCGACTGTTGAATTTCCGAGGGAGTCAATCGTGATCATCCAGATGTACACATTTCCCCAATTTCTTAAAGTTCCGTCGGAATTGAGTGTTTCAAAATCGCCGTTCGGGATCTGAGCCATGGACGAAAAACCGGTAACAAGAAGGGCAAGGATGAGCGAGAGCTTTTTCATAAAATTACGTTTTGAGGTTCGACATGTTGTGAAGCTGTAAAAATAGAGCCGACAACCGTCTTTTTGCAAAAATTTCGGGTAGACATCAGGTAGACAAATCTACAAATCAGGTCGATTTACTGTAACGAAAGTATAAATTCGGTGAGATTGTCTTCCGTATTGAGCTGAAGTTTCTTTCTCAGCCTGTACCGGGCCGTCTTTACGCTGTCAGGTGAAATGTTAAGAATGGCGGCCATTTCCTTGATGGAAAGATTCAATTTGATCAGCGCACAAATCTTCAGATCATTGGGGCTGATATCCGGATATGCTGATTTAAGCTTTGCGTAGAAATTACGATTGACGCTTTCAAATTGGGCATTAAAATCGGCCCACTCCTTTTCTTCATTTCTAGCCTTGCCGATAGTTTTCATCAGCGGATTATCTCTGGTAACATTTTGATCCGACTGAATCTGTTCCTGCAATTCCTGTAACAATTCATTTTTACGAACCATCTGTAGTGTCATTGCTGCCAACTGACTTTCCTTGTACTCGATTTCATTTTGTAAATGCTGTTCGCGCAATTTTTTCTGCTCTTCTTTGGTGACGAGCAATTCTTCCTTTGTTTTCAAAAGAAGCTTGTCGCGATTATGATTTCGGCGAATAAAGTATATAATAGTTGCGCCGATAATTAATAAGAAGGCCAGTGATGACCACAACAAATAGTTCACCCATTGCGAAACAGCCCTTTCTTCCTGAGCTTGTTTAAGCTGTCGTTCTTTTTCAGCTACATCAAACCGTACTTCGAGCGACTTTTGAATTTTTTCCTGTTCCCATTTTGTAAGCGAATCACGGGTTTTCAGAATTGATTCTGATGTTTGGTAGGCTGATTTAAAATCACCGACTTGTATATGATAGTTTTTAATGGACTCGAGGACTTTTATATAGTATGTCCGGTCAGTCAGCCCTGAAGCGATAGTCAAAGCAGATTGAAAATAATTCCAGGAAGACTTTTTATCGCTTGAAAATTTCAATTGCCAGTTGCCCAGGCCCAGATTCACATCAGCCAAAGCCTGACGATTTCCTGTTGCTCCGGCAATATTGAGTGCAGAAGTGTACAATTCAAGGCTCTTGTCTTTATTTCCATTTTCAGCTTCCAGATCACCGACGAATTTCATGGAAACAGGAAGATAAACCGAATCCTTGATTTCAGTGAATAATGTCAATGCTTTTCGATAGAAAAATTCCGACGAGTCATTTCTTCCGGTTTCGTGATATGCTTTTCCAAGACTATTATAAGCAACACCAAGATTGTTACTATCTCCTGTTTGTTCTAAAAGAGGAATAGCCGTTGTAGTCATATTAATAGCCTCTGAATAATTTCCCTGACGGCCTTTGATGGTACTGATCAGTTGCAGGCATCTTGCACGACCGAGCAAGGCCTTTTCAGGAGAGGATTTGGAAAATTTCTCATATTCTTTCATGGAACGCAGAGCGTAATCCATTCCATCGGCATAGCTGACACTGTAGGTGCAAATGCCCATGCGGTAGAGCGCTGTGGCAATATTGAAAGTGTCTTTTTCTGTAATGGCTTCTTCATAGGCGCGACCGAAAAGATTCAGTGCTTTTGTGTCGCTGTCGCGGATGAGCTCCTGCCAGCCGTTTTCCAGCAGTTGGTCGGATGCAGATTTGGCATGTGCGACTAACGTGGTGATTAGAAGAAAAGAAAGAAGAAAGAAATGCTTTAACGCTTTCATTGATGTGTGTGCGTCAAAGATAGTCGATGCAATGCGAAATGTGATTGTGAAAGCTTAAAATATTTCCCACGGAAACTCACGGAAATAAAAATGAAATCACGGAGAGTGGGGTTTCCTGCAGATTAAAGCTGAAAAAAAAATGGACGGCGCAGAAAACAAAACTCTACTAAGCAACTAAGCAACTAAGCAACTAAGCAACCAACTCACTTAACAAGCACGCTTTTGCTGATCACCCCACTGCCGAGTCTTGAGGAGAGTATGTACATTCCTGCAGGTAAATCTCCGACGGAGAGATGAACGACCCCGGACTGATTCCGGAGATGCAACACCTCCTGGCCTAGTGAATTCATTAAAGAAAGCTCGTTGACGAATTCATTTCCAAAGTCGATGTACAAATCATTTTGTGCAGGCTGAGGGAAGATTGAAATGTTCTCCTTTGAATTATTTTGAGAGATTGAAGTAGTGAGCGTATTCGGCAATGGATTCGGATCCGATGGCGTGCAGCCGAGGAAACGATAAAGGAAGTTGCTTACGAAGCGAACAGTCGTATCCATGTAAGCTATATTGCCATAATAAGGAACATGATCGGCACCGAAGTACGTGTAGAACTCATTATACACTCCGATGGTGTTGGCATAATTGCAAATGGAATAACTTCCGTCCACTGTCATGATCGGGAAAACGCCTAATAAATTAATGACTGCAGTGGCATATGGAACGACCTGATCGTTGGTTCCATGCATGGCAGCAAATGGAATATCGCCGGGAACTATATATGCTTTATCACCGAGTGCACCACAGAGATCTACCACTGCATGCACGTTTGAAGCGTAACCCTGATTTCCGCTATTGCCTTCGAGATTACCTAAAGCATTTGTATCAATTGATGCAGGAATCTCACTCACTTCATTCAGATAGGCAAGATGCAATGCCGTAAATGCACCGGCAGAACTTCCTCCTCCGATGATGATGTCCGGATTAATTCGAAATTGATTTGTTGATGCAGCATCTTTTCTAAAAAAACGAACGGCAGCTCTCATATCCTGAGTTGCACGATACACAGCAGCAGTAGCATTCGCCTGATTGTACGGAAAAGCGATACCCAGACGATAGTTAATAGTAGCACACACATAGCCCCGCTTCGCAAAATGCACACACAAGGAATCCACATCTACGTCATCCTTTGTTCCGCTGAGAAAACTACCACCATGAACCCAAACAATCAGCGGACGTTGTTGCATGGTATCATTTGACGGCTCATACACATCCATGGTGAGCGTAAGCGGTTGACCATTGTAATCGTTGTTACTACCGTAAACAATATCTCTCGTTGTGTCAACTGACGAAAACACCTCCGTATCAAAACGACCGGAGAAACAGTCGACCTGCTGGGCACTTATGCCGGTGGTAAGGAGTATGAGGATTGGTAGTAGAAGTTTTTTCATCGGAGGCTTGGTTGCTTGGTTGCTTAGATGCTTAGTTGCTTGGGTAAATATAGAAGTTTTTTGAAGTGCCGTGGTTGGGGGTTTATTGAATATTGAAAATAGAATATTGAATATTTGACCTAGCCTGAAATAGGTTGACTTTTTCAATGGTTGATATTACTATAGTTTTTTTCTTTTTTGCTACTTTTTTCTTTTTTGTTAATAACAGGCGATTCTGTTAGTATCGGATGTTTCCATTTAAATATCCTTAATTTGGGGCGTTCTTTCACTGGTAAATTGTTGATACTTTGTTCGTATTGAGCAGGCGTTAGCATACCCAATTCTCTATGGGGTCTTTGGTGATTATAAAGATATCTAATGGATTTTATTTGACTTTTTAAATTTACTTCTGTTAGTTCCTTCTCGAAAAGGTATTCATACTTGAGGGTGCCTTGTACTCGCTCAACATAGGCATTTTCCTGTGGCAACTTACACATACTTGGTCTTAGCTTATGCTCTCCAACTATCTTTTTTACTAAGTCACTAATGTACTGAGTACCCCTGTCAGTATGAAAGATACATCCTTTCACAGATTGATTTTTTCGCTCTGCAACTGCTTCTAACAACGCCCTTCCGGTCTGTATTGCTTCAAGCGAACGGGAAGTGTACAGCGATAGTAAATAGCGGGAATAAATATCGATAATACTGACACCGTAGTAATTTTTACCCTCTACAGGCAGGTAAAAAATATCCGATTGCCATGCTTGATTTATTCCATTAATGATTGACCCCTCCAGTAAATTCGGATACACTTCAACCCTTTGTGACCAGGTCGTCTTGATAGTGTTTCGTTTTATCTTTACTTTAAAACCACTATCAAATCCTATCTGCTCAAAAATATCTCGCCCAACCGGGATCGAATCTTGAGCCATAACGTACATCTTACGGCAACTCATCCGTTTGTGGTCTTTTCGGATTACCTGACATGCATCAATGACCTGCTCTCTCACCATTCTCATGTATTGTTTCCTCCGGCGATACTTTAACAAGGATTGCTTGGTTAACCCCGCAATCAAATAGAGATCCTTCATCTTGTAAGTATGATTTATCCCTTTGAAGAGTCGGAACCATTCGAGCGATTCTTTGATAAATTTTTTTTTAAGTCAGTCTTGTACTCAGTATTCCCGAAGTCAATAATCCTATTGAGCAGATCAATTTCCATTTGCTTTCTGCCAATGATGGCTTCCAGCTCTTTGATCTTCTTTTCAAGCTCCCGGCTTTTATAGGCTTCGCTATTATCCTCAACAACCATACGTCGATTTTTCTTTAAATATCGACTAAATTTATGAATCCATCCATAAATTGCTTGTTGAGATACCTGCAGTTCATCTGCAGCTTGGCCTACAGAACACTTCCCGGATTCAATGTCACGGACCGTTTGACGACGAATTTCCAGACTGAAAATTCGCTGTTGGCGTAGAGAGTAATTTTTTCGTTCTTTGGTTTTCATAGGTCGATTTTTGGTCAACCTATTTCAGGCACGGACAATTGGGCTGAGATGCTGCAATTTTCAATACAAATTAGGTTTTTATTGAATATTGGATGGTGCTTCTACAATTTTCAATACAGCTTAGGATTTTATTGAATATTGAAGATTGAATATAGAATATTAAAATCGGTCACCAACTCAATATTCAATTCAATATTCAATTCAATATTCAATTTTCAATATTCAATCTTCAATATTCAATCTTCAATATTCAATCTTCAATATTCAATTTTCAATCTTCAATTTTCAATCACAAAAAAGGCCCGTAATTACACGAGCCTTTTCCCAAATTCTATGTGATGTTTTATTGCAGACTGAGTTGCTTGCTTACAACACCTTTTTCAGTAGTGATGCGGACAACATACATTCCGTCGGCAAGAGAGCCGCGGTTGAAGGTCATGTTATTGGTATGCAGATTAGATTCTTTGCGAACCATTTTACCTGTAACATCAAAAATTTCAACTGAGAGAATTTCTGATCTCACTCCGTCAAGGGCAACTGTGAACTGATTGGCTGCAGGGTTTGGATACACTGTAGCAATCTTGTTCAGTGATGTTTCATTAATTCCGTCAGGTAAACCGAGGCAATAAACGATACGCGGGTTCAGATAATTCTGCATTGTGTCAATGTAAGAAAGTGCTTTTGCTTTTGACATGTCAGGGTTCGTCTGAATACCGTTTACATATGCAGCTGTTCCGGCAGAACCGGAAAGGCCAACAGCCTGTGCATATACAACAAGTGCAGTCGAGTCATACCATTCCCACGGACCGGCCTGATAACCGTTCACCAGAAGTGGGTACAAACCGTCTTGTCCGCCGTTGTTCTGATTTGCTGTTTGAGTATAGACATCAGTAAAACCTGCATTGATGAAACAGTTGTTGTTACCAAGTGCATTTGCTTTGGTGATCACAGTCTGACTTCCGCTTACATCAACTACGAATTGAGGAGGTGTAGTAGGAACGTAAACCGGACCATCACCATATGGAGCAAATGGATCTGAAGGAACATGGAAGGCAACCATCGGTACATCACCGGCTTCTAACCAGCTGCTGTCGCCCATTGCACCGCCCATGTTAAACACAAAGCTGATCTTATTGCTGTATCCAACGTGATTATTCGGATTGTTCAACTGAGGAACACCGCCGTAACCGTCAAAGTCGCCCATCAATGTTTGATTGACATATGAGAATCCGGTCTGGAAACCATAAGTAGCATTATCACTATTTGACAAAAATTTTGTTAAGCCGATTTCACTCGTTTTATCAAGTGATGCATAAGCCAAAGCGATGTAACCGCCTGTTCCTTGTCCGCCGATGATGATGGCGTTTGTATCAATACGGAACGGATTTCCATTGGCAGCGCTTTCATACCAGAAGCGAACACAAACTTTCGCATCCTGAATGGCACGATACACGGCCTGAAGAAGTGTTCCTGTACGTACGTCCTGATCAGGATCAGTAGGTACCCAGCCCTGACGGTAGTCGGCATTTGCAACAACATAACCGCGTTTTGCAAACTGACTGCTCATTTCAACAGCAGTACTGTCCATTTTTCCGCCGGTAGGATTTTGATTGAAAACTGCAGGAATGAAACTTCCGGTATGTAAATAGATGATGAGCGGACGAAGCGGCTCTACATCACCGGTTGGTTCATAGACATCCATTTTCAAATCCTGCGGAGTTGGAGTACCCGTAGGGAAAATGGTGATGTTGTTACCATACGTAGTGTCGTGTGTTACAGTAACTCCAGAGAACACCTCAGACAGGTAACGCTGTGCAGATAAGAGGTTAGATGACAACACAGCCATTGCCACTAAACCCAATTTGAGTAGAGATTTTTTCATGATTCGTTTTTTGGTCGGGTAAATTTAATGAAAGATATGGTTTCCTTGCAGGAAGAGGGAAAAAAGTCATTCACGCTTGAATTAGCCTATTAACAAATTAGCTAATTAGCTAATTAGCTAATTTGTTCAAAATTCCGCTGTCTGAATGCTTCGACAGATGGTAATGAAAGGCTGCTAATTTAATTCTACCAGGACAGCAGCATACGCTAATCTTCCTACAAGCGGGCCTCCGTAAACTTCGTAGTGCAAATTGTTGAGCAGATTGGAGGCGCCGATTTTGAAGGTGGAATGGATTTTCGGGATTTTTTTACTGACTTGGACGTCTACGATGTCGTAGCTTTCGATGGCGCCGGTGAATTGTGGAGAGCCTTCAAAGAGAAATCCCTGAACCCATTTGTAGTTGATATTAAAACTGACATTGTTCAATTTCAGTTGCGCGAATTCCAGATCGCGTGCGCTTAATCCGATGTTGTATTTGTTCTTAGGCGTATTGAATGCCGGAATGATCGGATCATCGCTGCCGCGCTTGTTCAATTCATTCCAGGAATAATTTGCATTTAAAGTGTATTTCTTGCCGAGATAATAATTGATACCGATGGAGAAACCCATAGAGCTTACCTGATCGGTTGCATTGCTGGCAACGCGGTAAATATCGTCGATGCTAAGTTTCCAGCCACCTATCGATGTATAGGTTGGTGTCACCTTGGCTCCGATTACATATCCAATAAAGTCAGTGTAGAGGCTGTAATAGTAATTTGCATCCAGATAAATTTTATTGAACAATGAAGCGCGATAACCAACTTCAAAAGTTTTCACTTTCTCCGGCCGAACCGGATCAACATTGAAATACTTCAGTTTCGCTGCATCGGCATAGCCGGTGTAAAAGTCGCGGATCGATTGTACGGTGACCAGTGAATCATAGCCGGAGATATTTCCGATAAGTTTTGCACGACCGACATTATAAAACAAATACTGATCAGTCAGAGTTGGGTTTCGAATTGCCGAGCTGAATGAAAAACGGAAAATATTATTCGCATTCAAGGTGTAAACCAGTGAAGCAGCCGGTGAAAACAGATAATCAAAGTTTTCATTCTTATCCATTCGTGCAGTTATATTCACTTTCAATTTATCTTTCGAAAGTTTTTTCTCTAATCCGGCATAAACACCAAATTCATAGTTTGTAATTTTTCTTCCTGATGTATCACTGAAAATTGTTCCATCAGATTCCGGACGATACCATCTCATATTTGCACCGGTAATTACATCGCCGAAAGCCGGAGTAAATTTATACTCAGCCTGTGCATGATAGAGCTTTGACTTATCGTAAAATCTTGAACCTCCTTCGCTGAATGATTTTCTCGAAGTAATCAATGCAAATAACGAATCAAAGCGACTTGTACCGGGCACATAAAACGGAAACTTATTCAGTGCTGCATTTGTCAGTGTATCGGCATACAGGCTTGCGTTGTTGTGATACAGAACTAACGAGTCATAATAATTATTCATCAGAAACGGATTAATACTTGCCTGCCAGCTTGTATAGGCTGCCTGATAAGCTGCAGTATCACCATTATAATTTGCAAGCAGAGGCTGAACAGGATAGCCCGGGAAATTTCTTTCCTTGTTATAGTAGTTTATTCCCGGCAACGACCAGAAATTAATGTAATCCTTACTCCAGTCTTCATCTGATTTTGCAGCGCTTTGCATCAGCAAGGCGGTAAAATAACTATCATAGGATTTCCCTGCATCTTCCTGCGTCATGTAAACTCTGACGAAGAACTTTCCTTCTTTCTTCAATTCCAATTTATGCTGAAAGAAAAGAATGTCTTTCAACGAATAGCGATTGTCGCCCTGATAAACTGTAGTTCCTGTTCCAAACGAAGTTCCGCCGATGAGCTCAACATCTTTCTTCACCTTATAATGCAATGCAAGCGCTGATTTAATATTCTGCGTTTTGTAATCTACGAGATCTTTTTCGGCGTAGCCGGTACGGTAGTAAATCATCACACCCGGACGCGAATTTGGAATTGCCGTAAAATCACTCGTTGCATAATATTCATCACCATAAACATTCACAGCATCGTATCCGCCCGGATTATGGGTATCGCTGCGCGAATCGGTGGAGGCGCTCATATTGTTAGCTTCCCAGTCGTTGGCACGGAGGAAAAAGAGATTGAGTTTATAGGCCAACTTCTCTTCACCATTTTTATTTTTGATCACCTGTGCCCAGCGCACTGCTGTTTCCATCAGATTGCGTTCCCCGAATTTTGCAGAAACTTCTAAACCCGGTTTGATGAACGGACTGCGCGATGTCATGCTGATGACGCCGTTAAATGCATTCGGCCCGTAATAAGCCGAGCTTGCACCTGCAACGAGATCCACTTTCATTACATCCAGATCACAGGCACCAAGAAAATTTCCGAGAGAGAAGTTCAGTCCTGGCGATTGATTATCGACGCCATCGATTAACTGCAATGAACGAACCGGTGAAGTACTGTTGAATCCGCGCGTATTCACGACGGTAAATCCAAGTGAAGCGCTGGTAAGGTCAACACCTTTCAATGTACCGAGTGCTTCGTAAAAAGAATTCTGCGGACACTCTTTAATGGCGATGATATCCATGCTCTCCACCGTGAGCGGAGCTTCCTTTTGTTTTTCGGTGACACGACTTTCAGAAACTTCTACTCCTTTGAGTTCAATATCCTTTGCCGCAAGTTTTAATGAAAGCGGTTTGGAATAATCTGTTACCACAATTTCTTTGGAAACATATCCAACAAAACTAATAACCAGCGTAGCCGGAGCCGGGTGATTCAGCTTTAATTCGAACTTCCCATCGATGTCAGTGATGGCGCCATTGGTTGTTCCTTTCTCAGCCACCGTTGCGCCAAATACCGTTTCATTATTCCCCTGATCGCGAACAACACCGGTAATACTTTGTGCAACAACTGATACTGAGGCCAATAAGGCAATCCACAACGCAGCGAATCTAAGCTTCATTCCTGAGGGTTTTCAACCAAACATAGGGGATTTTTTGGGAAAAAACAATGGGCAGATAGTAAGTAGTAAGTAGTAAGCAGCAGGGTGCAAATTTTCTCAATCTACGATTGCATATCAACTTTTACAACACGCTATATATAAGGCTCTGTACAGAAAAGCCTTTGCCCGATAGTATCTTAGTTGTTGATTGGAAAGTTTTGAAAGAATTGCCAAAAAAACTATCTTTATTTTGTTCTTTAACTTTTCAGTATCCAAATACCTATTAAAATGTCAATCAAAAATTTCTCCTTCATCTTGGTGGCTTTAATTTGCTTCATTCAAACTATTAAAGCCGCCTCTTCATTTGTCCCCAATCACGGACAAATCAACCCAAAATTTACTTTTAACAATTTACCGGTCAGGTATTATTCGGAAGATCACAATTTAAGAGTATTTATCAATGACCAGGGAATCATTTATCAGTTTGTAAGGAATAATTCAGAAGGAAAAAAAGAAAAAATAAGAGTACATTCCGGAAATCCTACTTATGATGCTTTTACTTTTGAAATGAAATTAATGAATTGCAATCAGACATCAAACTGGCAAAGCTCAGACTCAATGGATACTCGTTTAAATTTTTACAATGAAAATTGCGGAAAGGGCGTTGAGAATATTCATCCCTGTAAACAAATTCTTCTTAAAAACATCTACAATAATATTGACTGGGAAATTATATTTGACAATGGTGAAATTAAATACAATTTCATCGTTCACCCGGGTGGCAATCCTTCAGACATAGAGATGCATTACTCTTATGCAGATAAAATTCAACTGTTGAATCATAATCTTCATATACAAACTTCACTCGGTCAGGTTTATGAAAACCAGCCTGTGATTTTCCAAAATCAAAAATCTTTCTCAGCAAACTTTGTGCTTACAGAAAATACTGTAAAATTTCAATTGCCGGAATACTATTCATCTTCAGAATTAATTATCGACCCCGGGGTTCGTTGGTCAACCTATTTTGGCGGAGCCAATGATGACTATGCACAAAATGTGGTCACGGATCTAGACCAGAATGTAATACTTTCCGGCGAAACATATAGTTTAGACGGAATATTTTTCGGTGGGTTTCAAAGCACTTTAAATGGCAACTCTGATATTTTCATTGCCAAGTACAGTAATGATGGGCAATTATTATGGTCAACATATTATGGCGGTGAAGATCTGGAAGATCTTGCCAATACAATTACTGACTCCCTCAATTATATTTATTCTGCAATTTCTACATCTAGTTTTACCGGAATTGCTTACAATGGATATCAGGACACGATGCTGAACGGCTCAGACTACGCATTAATTAAATTAAATCCGCAAGGACAAAGAATTTGGAGTGAGTATTTTGACATGGGGGCACCTGGAAATGGTTCCAATACCGGAATCCTCCTTGATCATGAAAACAAACTCCTTCTTTACGGTAACGCCCCTGATTTCTGGGGTGGACCTGACTATCATTTTATGTCAATGTTCGACACGTCAGGTTACCATCTCAACGATACTTTGTTTTATAATTTTCTTGTAATTAATAATATCGTAAGTGATTCTCTAGGAAATTTAATTTTATGCGCTTCAACCGATATTTCTGGTCTTGCCAATAATGGCTTTAGAGATTCAATTATCGGCGCATATGATCTATATATAAGCAAATTCCATCCCGGAAGTTCTAACTCAATTTGGGCGACCTATTATGGAGGAAGCAGGGATGAAGCCGGCAAATGCATCATCGATAAAAATAATAGTGTTTACCTCTATGGAATCACTACTAGTTTGGATAATATCGCTTTTCATGGTTATCAAAGTACATATGAGAGTCTTAATTTTACATGGGATGGTTTCGTTGTGAAGTTTGATTCTAGCGGGCAAAGAGAATGGGGATCTTATTTTGGCGGGAAAGAGAATGATGCAATCCATTCAGCAACTACTGATAGCCAAGACCACCTGATTATTGCCGGTGAAACCTATAGCGATTCCGGTATGACAAAACTTGCTTACAAAAATACGATACAGGGCAATGATGCTTTTGTTTCTGAATTCAATCCGGATGGAAGCCTTGTATGGTCCACTTATTTTGGTGGTACTAATGGAGACTGGGCTACGTCTTGCACAGTTGACACCTTTGACAATATATACATCTGTGGCCCGACCGGTAGCACTGACCAAATTTCTATCAATGCATTTGATAGTTCTTTTGGTGGTTCAGGCGATGCATTTCTGGCACAGCTAAATTGTGATGGTTGGAGCCAGAGTGCAGTTGTTTATGGAGAGAATTCACCAGATAATTTTTCAGATTACATCTACACTCTTGATACTTCAGGGGCATTAGGTTTTGAATGGGAAATTGAAGGCGGACACATCATCTCCGGTCAATACACCGATTCAGTTACTGTTCATTGGGATTCTCTCGGAACAGGAGCCATTACCGGTTATGTGATGTACAGTCAGGGATGTTTTAGCGGGAATACTTTCACTACTCTAGTAAATGACTTGCCTAAAATTACCGATAGTCACGCACTAATTTATCCAAACCCTGCCACTAGCGAGTTTTACATTTCAGGCAAACAAATTTCAGAAATCAAAATTCTTGATGTAACCGGAAGAGATGTCTATTTTTCCAAATCAGAAAATCCTTTTTACTCCACCACAGGCTTTTCGCCAGGAGTATATTTTGTTTCGTTTTTAGAAAACGGGAAATGTGTGAAAGGAAAATTGGTGATTAGTAAATAGTAATCAGTGATCGGTTTATCAGAGCGAAAATTTTTATTGTTAACTTTTTTGCTAATTTTTGAAAACCCTAAATTGCATAAAAGTTTATTTAGTGATTCCCTTAATAAGGTAGCAGGAAACTGTAATTTGCCTGAATTTAATTATTCAACAGACACTTTGAGATTGCCCATAGTAAAATCAATGAGGTGATTATAACATACCTTAAAAATATTTAGTTGAAATTCTGCCGGGTGGAATAGATACGTCTCGAAGAGCTGCTTTTTTACCATACAGGTCACGAAGTACACAAGGAACCACGTAGAGGCTGTTACTAAAGGCACCTTTGTGGTTCTTTGTGGATTATGTGAACTACGTGGTAAAAAAAGAAATTGCCCTCTCCGCCTGCAATACGTTTTTTTACCATACAGGTCACGAAATACACAAGGAACCACGTAGAGGCTGTTACTATAGGCACCTTTGTGGTTCTTTGTCGATTATGTGAACTAAGTGGTAAAAAAAGAGATTCTCCTCCCCGCCTGCGATATCGATATTCGTTACTCCAAAATCTGAATTCCCCAATCTCCAATACAAACCCGCTAATTACTAATTACTAATTACTAATTACTAATTACTATTCGCCATTCACCAATCACTTCACCACCACCAACGCCCCCGTCTTCACAGCGCCGTTACTGAGGAATTTGTAGTAGTAAACTCCTTTGGCGAGATCGAGCGTTTCGTAGCGGATCAGGTGTTCGCCTGCGCTTTGTTCGGAATTGAGAATGGTAGCGACTAAACTGCCGTCTGCTGTAAAGACTGAAAGATTCACCTGCTGCTGGGATTTCAATGTGAAGGCAAAAACGGTGTAGTCGTTTGCAGGATTTGGGAATACATACAATGTAGTGCTCTTCGTCAACTCCTCTATGCCGATGGATAAATCGAGAATTGCTACGGTATCGCACTTCATGCATTGATGTGCATCAGTAATACAAAGAGTATAAACGCCGGCAAGTAAAGAGTTCACTGAAACTGTGGTGTCATTTCCCGGTGTCCAGTTGTAATTGTATGGCGGTGTTCCTCCTGATACATTGGCAAGTGCGCTTCCGTCAGCACAGGTGGTGCAACTTGCATTCACATGGGTGATGGAAATTGAAAGGCTGTCGTCTTCCGTAATTACAAAGCTGACTGAATCCGGACAACCCATTGCATCGGTCACAATCACGCGTGCCGTGCCTGCACAGGCGTTGGTGATGGTTTCTGATGTTGTTCCGTTGTTCCACAAATAAGAGTAGGGTGCTGTGCCTCCGCTTGCGATTACACTTGCTTCGCCATTGCATTCGTTGAAGCAGGTGTGGCCGGCTGTTGTTCCGCTGAGTGAAATTGCCGGTGGCGCAGTGACGGTTCCTGATGTAGTAGCAGTACAACCGTGTGCATCGGTGAGCTGAAGTGCATACGTTCCGGTTGACAAACCAAAGGCTGTATCTGTGGTTTGATTTCCCGGCATCCATAAATAGGAATAGGGCATCGTTCCTCCGCCTGCTTCGGCAATCAACATTCCGTCGTTGGTGTTTGCGCACGATGGATTGTGCGCGAAGATCAATGCTCCCAATGGTGCGGGTTCTTCTACGAATGTGCCGATGGAGTCACGACAACCGTAAATATCGGTGACGATGATACTGTACAATCCTGCCGGCAATCCGCTCGCAGAAGCAGTTGATGAAACCGCCGGCGACCAGTCGTAAATAAACGGTCCGCTGCCGGAAGTTACATTCAATGATAACGCTCCGTCGTGATCGCCGTTGCATGTTGCCTGCGTCATTGAAGAAACAGTTAATTGTGGCGGTGATGTAGTAAGTACAGATACGACCGATGATAAACTACAACCATGCTGATCGGTCACCGTCACGGAATAATTTCCGAATGCGAGATTTGTCGCGCTGTCGCTAACGGACACCGACGGATTCCAACTATAACTATACGCAGGTGTTCCGCCACCGGCAGTAACGACTGCACTTCCGTTGGCGCTGTTACAGGTTGAATTGACAATCTGACTGCTGATCGTAATCATTGAAGGCTGATTCACGCTTGCTCCTGCTGTTGCTGTGCAACCATGTGCATCAGCAATTGTCACAGAATAATTTCCTGCGTGAAGATTATTGGCAATCGAATCTGTTCCTCCCGATGGAGACCATTGAAACGTAAAAGGCGAAGTTCCTCCTATGGTATGTGCTGTTAAACGACCGCTGCTTTGAGAATAACATAATGCATCCTGCACGGCAATTGAAACAGAAATAGTTTCCGGCTCTCCGATCACCACTTGTTGCACCGAAGTACAACCTGTCGCATCCTGAACAAGCACTGAATAATTTCCGGCCGATAGTCCGCCGGCAGAGGAAGAATTTCCGCCGGAAGGCGACCATTGATAAGTATAAGGCGCTACTCCGCCAACGGCTGATAAACTTGCCGAGCCATTGCTTCCGCCATGACAACTCACATCTTGTTGGGTGATGATATTTGCCGTCATTCCGCTGTTGTTTTGCACAATCACAGAATCATACACTGAGCAACCATTGGCATCGGTTACGGTTACAAAATATTTTCCGGACAAAAGATTTTGTTCGGTTGAAGAAGCAGAATTATTGTGCTGCCACAAATAGGTGTAAGGCGAAGTTCCTCCGGATGCACTCACCGTTGCAGTTCCGTTTGCCATGGAGCACGATGAAGGATTTGAGGAAAGTGTTACTGTAAGAGCGGAAGGATTTGCAATCACTGCACTTCTCGTAGTTGTACAACCATTACCGTCGGTGATGATCACTGAATAATTCCCTGATGAAAGTGAATTGACATTTGACGATGTACTTCCACCCGGACTCCACAAATAATTCAGCGTTCCTGTACCACCGGATGCAGTGACAGAAACAGATCCGTCGTTTCCGTTGTGACAAGATACCGGTGAAGCATTTGTACTTGCTGTAATCACCGGGGCATCAGAAACCGTTGCTGATGAAGTTTGAGTACAACCTGCTGCGTCAGTAACGGTAACATTGTAGATGCCGGCTGCGACATTCGTCAACGATGCACTTGTTGCACCACCCGGTGACCAGAGATAAGTATATGCCGCCGTTCCTCCGCTTACTGATGAAGTCACACTTCCTCCGGCAACACCGAAGCAAGGTGTATTCGTGCTTTGTAAAGTTACGTTGAGGGCAGATGGTTGAGTAATGGTCACTGAAGTGGTAGCAGGACAATTCGTCGCATCCGTAACAGTAACGACATAGTTCCCTGCAGAAAGACCGCTTGCAGAAGAATTGCTTCCTCCCGAAGGCGACCATTGATAAGTATATGGTGCCGTTCCTCCTGCAACAGAAACTGATGCGCTTCCATTGGCAAGATTGAAACAACTTGCATTATTCGCTGTGCTAACACTCAAGGCAGGTGAAGAAGGATTGCTGATTGTTACAGATGAAACTGTAGTGCAATTATGTGCATCAGTTACAGTCACAGTATAAGTTCCCGAACATAAGCCGGTAGCAGAAGCTGTTGTATGTCCGCTTGACCATGAATAAGTGTACGGAGCTGTACCGCCGTTCACATTCACCGTCGCCGATCCCTGGCATCCGGAAGAATTACATGGTGCATTCGTACCATTGATGTTTGCAGTGAGTACCGAAGGAGCAGCAATCGTCACACTTGCCGAAGCAGTACAGCCGATGTCATCGGTCAGGCTCACAGAATATGGACCGGGACAAAGCGTGAATAATGAATCATCGGTGTTGCCATTGTCCCACAAATACGTTTTTGCATAAGATGAATGTCCGAGTGCGACAAGCTGACCATCGCACTGTCCTGCACAACTCACCGGTTGCTGTGCAAACGTGACTGAACAAGAACAATGTCCGGGAATATTTGCATCGAGCCACTGAAGACGGGTAGTCATCCAGTTTTTCAAATTCTGAATTTCACCTGCATAAGTAGTAGGATACGGTGAAGGATTCGGCCACACATACGTTCCGAGAATTGGCCATGTATTGAAATTCCATGCCTGAGATTCGTTGATCGTAGATGTGATTGAATCAATCACTGCATTGAGATGCGAATTGCTCAATGTAGTCTGACGAAAATTATTCCAACGGCATTTCATGCGATTGGTATAATTGGTGTCCGATAAAAGTTTCTGCCACCAGAATGGCACCTGCCAGCTATCGCCCGTGCAGGAGAAAAGATAAGCCCAGCCGGTAGTGTCGGTACCGTTACAATAGTTTGCATTACCATAAGCAATATCGTAATCCCAAACCGGACCGGCTTTTAGTTTTTTGCTTTTATCTTTGTGTATGTACGAACTGATGCGATAACCATCGACATTTTTACTCAGCTCATTGACGAAGAAATAATCTATCCACGAATTCTCACTGATGAATTTCGGATAACCGACAGAAGTGTCACGGAAATTCGGTCCGGCTAAAGCGTCTTCGAAACTATCCACGTAGGCCTGAATGTATGCTTCCTGCGCAGGAACAATTGAATCCGGCTGCGGGAAGTCGTATTGAATGTAAATCGTTTGTCCGTTAGAATGATTGATCGGAGCATAAGGCGAAGTCCAGCCTCCTCCTCCGCTTCCGGTTGTTTTATCGATCTTGAGAATGTAACCGCCGCTTACATCAGGTTGTGTGGTTTCATAGGGATGAAGATTTGCAATATCAACACGGCCTGCATCACGTTTGATACTTTCCATGAAGACATAAATTCCCTGATAGGTTCCGTTCAGAACTACGTCAACGTATTTTGTGCGAACAGCGTAGTGTCCCATTTCATTCGACAACTGATATGATAATACGTTTCGGCAAAAAGATTTGTCGGTATAATTTGCACTGAGAATCCAGTCGTGCTCGGCCGGCATTCCGAAAATTGAAACATCGAGTTTGTTGTTGCCGCTTGCATCTCTCGTCTCAAAGCCCCAGGATTTTTTGGGAAACATCTGCGAACTGGAGCCGCGGATTTCAATGGCAATTTTTCCATTGTAAGCATTGGCCGCATCGGTGAGATGATTTCGTACACCGGTACCATTGTCGATGATCGACATATCGGCAATGATTTTTGGATCATCAACAATATTTTGCCCGTTCGTATTGATTACAACAATCGGCAAATTGGATTGAGAAAAAATAAATGTCTGCGCCGGTGTATTACTAAATTTCAAACTCCAGGAAGTTACCGAACCGGTGATTAAATTATTGGCATCATCAATTACGCGCAACTGCCAGGTGCCATTTCCATTTTGTCCGTTGTTAACACGCCAGAGCGATCCTTCCGGTCTGTAATTTCCCGTGAACGGAGCAGTACCTGAAGTAATGGACGTGGAAGCATCATTTCTGAAAACGGTATTGGTATAATTATCTCCTGTACCGCCATTGTCTGTCGTTAATTCAATGAGCGTTCCATCCGGTGCAGCCAGAAAACAATCGATATCTCTGTCCTGAGTATGTGTGATGTTGATGGTGACCGATTCCAAACCATAATTAAAATCAATCGCCGACGGCGATAAACCGGAGACATTGATATTAAAACGCGATGTATCGGTAAGCGTGATGATGGAACCACCGCTGCCGGTGAAAGTCTGAGCGAACGTGAGTTGTGTTGCCGAGATAAAAATCAACAGCAGAAGAGTACAAAATTTCTTTTTCGTGATCATGTAATTCATACAGAAAGCCGTCAGAAAAAAGACGGATGGATTCACTAAATTTTACTCGAAGAAGAAGCTGAAAGTTCCTTCCGGAACGGGTAATAAGCACTTATTAATTACAGGGAAATATCACTGAAAAAACTGCTACTGATCAATCGTAGAATAGAAAAATGTAAGAAAGCGTTGATTTTTTGACGAAGAAAAAAAGGTATTAATCCAGATTCACCATTACCTGATTCTTCTCGACTTTATCGCCTTTTGTAACCAGTATTTTTCTTACAATTCCATCAGCAGGCGACTTGAGAATATTTTCCATTTTCATCGCCTCCAGTACCACAAGTGCGTCACCTTTTTTAATCTCCTGACCACTTTCTACCATCACGTTCAAAACCATTCCCGGCATCGGTGCTTTAATGTCGTTTACTTTTTTACCGGCACCACCGTCAATTCCCATCTGACGAAGCAATTCATCATAACGATCCTTGACATCGACCGTGTAGGTATTCGAATTAATACGAATCACCACTGTCTTGCTATCCTTATCAAACGAAACAATCTCCGCCGAATACGATTGGTGATCTTTCAGAACATGAAAACGACCCTTACCGGTTTCGATAATATCCGTTTTCACTTCTTTTCCATCCACCAGATAACCCGAATCAACAGGCTCCACAGCATATTCCTTTCCGGAGATTTTAGCTTTGAACATGGGGCGAAGGTAGGGGGAAATTGGCTAATTAGCTAATTGGCTGATGTGCTAATTAGCTAATGTGCTAATTGGCTAATATACCAATGGGTTGGGCTAAAAACTGTGAATCGTAAAGATACTTCTTAGAATCTGCAAACAGGATTGCCATTGTTCAACTCCTTTTTTGCCGGAATCCATTAGCTAATTAGCTAATCAGCCAATTAGCTAATTCCTTACCTTCGCCCCCATGTCCATTCAAAAAACACTAATACCGGCTATGATGCTGGGGTTGATGGCAGGGTGTGCGGGGACGAAGGAGGTGGCTGGGCTCCGGTTGTGGAAACGTCAACAATTGCAGAATTGCCGGAGTACCGGTCGGCTTATACGAGGTACTTTGATCTGATACATACGGCGCTTGAACTGACTCCGGTCTGGCAGAAAAAGGAGATGGAAGGTACAGCAGTCATTACCGCCCATCCGCATTTTTACCCGACTGACTCTCTGGTTTTGCATGCGCGAGGAATGATCATACACGAGGTAGGTTTGAAGGAGAATGATAATTCAAAACAGCTTTTATACGATTATAAAAATGATGATCTGACGATTTACCTTCCGCGGAAAATGCAGAGGACGGATACGGTAACCGTCAGTATCCGGTACACTGCACGACCGGAAACTTTGCCGCCGGGCGGTAGTCGTGCGATCATAAAGGACAAAGGCCTTTACTTCATTAATGCCGACAGCAGCGATCACTCTACTCCTACTCAGCTTTGGTCGCAGGGTGAGACCGAAAGTAATTCGGCGTGGTTTCCTACGATTGAATCGCCGGAACAGAAAATGACGAGTGAGATTACGCTGCATGTAGATACGGCATTTGAAACTGTTTCGAACGGAATTTTAGTAAGCTCGGTTGTAAATGGTGACGGTACTCGTACCGATCATTGGAAACAGGATTTGCCAATGGCACCGTATCTGGTCATGATTGCTGTCGGAAATTTTGCAAAAGTTACCGATCAGTGGAATGGAATGGAAGTATCCTACTACGTGGACCCGCATTTTGAAAAGATGACGAGAAATGTTTTCGGACACACTCCGGAGATGATCGATTACTTTTCAAAATTGTTGAACTACCCTTATCCGTGGGCGAAGTATAGTCAGATCGTTGTTCATGATTATGTCTCCGGCGCCATGGAAAATACTTCAGCCGTTATACACGGCACCAATATGCAGCTCACTACGCGTGAATTGCTCGACAGAAATTACGAATACTATATTTCGCACGAACTTTTTCATCATTGGTTTGGCGACTTAGTAACTTGTCGAAGCTGGAGCAACATTACACTGAACGAAGGCTTCGCCAATTACGCCGAGTACTTGTGGAATGAACACAAATACGGAAAACAATACGCCGATGAAAACTTGCTCGATGAACTCTCCGGTTATCTGAATGCATCGGAAAAAGCTGATCCGCCATTGATCCGCTATTATTACAACGACCGTGAAGACATGTACGATCGCATCTCCTATAACAAAGGCGGTTGTGTACTTCACATGCTCAGGAAATACGTAGGTGATGAAGCTTTTTTCTCTGCACTTCATCTTTATCTGACTCGTCACGCTTTCGGTACCGCAGAAGTAGATGATCTGCGACAAGCATTCGAAGATATCTGCGGCGAAGATCTGCATTGGTTTTTCAATCAATGGTTCCTGAGTAATGGCTATCCGATTCTGCAGATGGATTACAACTGGAAGAGCGATAATCATTCACAACAAATTACACTCACGCAACTTCAGGATCTGAAAAAGAATCCGCTTTTCCGTTTACCGCTTGATGTGGATTTTTATTTCGGAGAGAAGAAGATTACGAAGAAGATAGTAATGACGAAGCAAAAGCAGGATTTCACCTTCGTCTTTGAAACAAAACCGGATATGATCATCGTTGATCCGGAGCGAAGTATGGTTGGCAAGAGAAAAGACAATAAGAGTTTCGATGATTATGTTTACCAGTATTACCACACGAGCTCTTACATGCTCCGCTTGTCGCCGGTGCTGGCAATCAACTCCAACTTCATTTCCGGCACACCGGCTGAGAAAATGATGATTGATGCACTGAAAGACAGTTCGGGTGAAATCCGTTCCTATGCATTAAGCTATTTGAAATCCGATATCGAAGCACAGCCGGATTCATTTTACAACCACTTAGTTGAGATCGCTCTGCATGATACATCAACTGATAACCGAACGATGGCATATGATTATCTTGGAAATAATTTTCCTTTCGAAAAAGTCAGGCCGTTGTTTTTGAATGCACTTTCCGACAGTTCGTATCATGTGATTGCGAAAGCTTTTAAGATTACGGCAAAGAAAGGCAATGAAAATATTGATTCCATTACGACGAAACTGGAAGAGTTGAATACGGCTTCAATCTATGTCACTTTAACGGATTACTATTCCGAAAACACCAAAGCAGGCATCGACAAGAGCGATTATTTCCTGCGGGCGCTTGACAATACCAATTCCTGGAGCAAATATTATGTGATTGAAAATTACAACGACTACATTCAACGCAGCAATGATGTAAGCATCATTTCTCGTTCTATTGACAAGCTGCGAATGATTGGCTCCACCAGTAACAATCGTTCTATTTCGCGAAGTTGTATCAAGGCCTTGAATTCCGGGAAGAATATTCTCGATGCGAAACTGAAAGAGATAGAGGAGAAAGAAAAAGATTCTTCAACTGAACATTTATCACCAACTGATCAGCGCAACAAGATTGATTATCAGAAGATGAAGGAGAAGATTGAAGCGGCTGTTGCGGGGATAAAGAATAAATAGACTTTTTCTGTTGTCAATTTATTGCGAGCGCAAATCTTGGGATTTACGAGAAACATCATTTTAAACCACGGACACGAAGAATCACAGAGGAGTCTGAGTATCGTTATTTCAGTGAGCCACTGTGCGCCTTGTGTCCTTCGTGGAAAAAATCTCCTTCGTTTAATTGGATAGCCGAATAAGCGTCTTACCAATCTCGTCTCTCAACTTCGGCGACACTTTTACTTCATCGGCGTAATTTTTCCAGCGGCTAACGATTTTACTGATATCAAAAATAATATCCTCTGCATTTTTACATCGGATCGATTTTCCGATTACAAGTAAATCATCCTTTGTGATATTCGTCCGCCTTCCGTTTATACTCAACGCATGTTGACTCACCCACTGATGTTTTGGCTGATAGGCGTGGCATACATCATAAGCAGGAGATAACTCCCAGGTCTGACCTTTCTTCAGACGAAACGAAAAGTTCTTGGTATGATCATCGCAATTGCGTGCAAGAACATTGAAAACCATTCTTCGGAACATTTGTTCGGCTTCAGGATACGGTAATTTCAATTCGCGCATGGTTTGAAACAATTGTTCATAGCTAAAACTGGTGATGGCATTGAAATCAAAATGTTTCATTGCACAGAACGTTGAATGTGATGCTTTACTGTACCATTCTCACGATCAAAACGCTTTGTCATGAAATGTGCCCGACCATTTTCTTCGAGCAAACGAGATGGCATCATTTCAATGCCGCAGGCCTGAGCCATATTGTAATAGGCCATCTCTACACGTCCATATCCTTTGCTTGCACCAAGCTGCACATCACTTACTCCGTCGAGTTTCAGAAGCCAGTGATCAAATCCCTTCGGTGCCTGAGTTTGCCCTGATTTTACTTCACCCGTTTTTTCATTGTAAGCAATGACGGCCTTCGGTCGTGCTCCTCCTGCTGATGTACCAATCCGCAATAAATCCATCAATGCTTTTGCTTCTTCTGATTTTAGGTTTGTCTTGAATTCTTTTTTTGAAGAAAGAATTTTTTGCGCCATCTCCACCAGACTTTCGATTTCGACAGAAAATGTTTTCGGTCCATCTTTCAAAACCGCAGGCTCAAATTCGAGCGCGCCCATTCCGCGTGTTCCTATAAAGCAAAGCATTTCTACGGGATTCATACTATCCGAAGAACGACCTTGTTGAGCCAGCCATACATTGATTAAATCACTTCCGTATCGATCCGGCAAGACATCTGCAAGTAATCCCGGCAGTCCTTTAAAAGTATCATCATTCTGATCTGCTTTTTTCCGGAGCGCAGGAAATGAAAAAATATTTTTCGAAGAATTAATTGGCATCATTAACGGAGCAAGATCCCACCGGAGGCTTTTAAACTTCGGATCATATTCAAAAGATGCCCATCCGTTTGCATCGTTCCATGCAACGGCACCAACAACTTCTCCCCAGATTTTTACAAATGCCGTATTCATTTTTTACCAATCCGATTTTTTCGATGAATCACTTTTCTTTTTCCCGGCTCGTAGTCGTTGTTCCTGTTCGATTTTTGCCAAAGCAATTGGACTGATTTCTTTCTTTACAACAAAGACGTCCATTACCTGCAACAAATTCAGAACGCGAAGCACCTGAATGAGTGTTGCGACAGTAACCGTTTCCCCTTTCTCCAACAAACTCAATGTGGAACGACTAATGCCGGCGGCATGTGAGATGTCCTGCTGCGTTTTGTTCTGCTCCAACCGATGATGTTTTACATACTCGCCAATCACTCCGGCAAGGGCCTGATCACTCATTGAATTCCAATTTTTGAATGATATATCAGTCATTTTAGTATATTTTTGATACTTAGGAATGATTTATCATACGAATATAAGTGATTAAAGTTCCGGAATCAAGTTTCTTGTCTGATTTATCATTCATTGTAGTAATATTTCAAGAATTATGAATGATATTTCATTCAGATAGAGCTAAAAATGAAGCCGGGGCTGCGTACTACTTCTTTTTTCACCACAGAGATCACATAGTCCACGGAGGACCACATAGAGGTCTCTCGCGAGGGCACCTTTGTGATCCTTCGTGAATCTTGTGTCCTCTGTGGTAAAAAAAATTATAAGAATAGGCGCTCAATCCTGATTCTCCTCGTAGTAAATATCCACTTTAAGATTTTCTCCGAAAGATGCAGCAACAGCAAGTTCATCACAGTGATTATTCTCTTTGTTCGAAGCGTGGCCTTTCACCCAGTGAAATTTTACTTTATGCTTTCGGTAGATGCGCAGAAATCTTGACCAGAGATCGGGATTCTTCTTTCCGGAAAAACCTTTTTTCTCCCAACCGAAAACCCATTTTTTTTCTACACTGTCGACAACATATTTTGAATCTGAAAAAACAACAACCTCCGAGCCTGCATTCTTCAACGCTTCAAGTGCAACGCAGACACTCATCAGCTCCATGCGGTTGTTGGTGGTCAGGCGATATCCTTCCGACATTTCTTTTCGATGTTTTCCTGAGATAAGTACAATGCCATATCCGCCCGGACCGGGATTGCCGCGTGATGAACCATCGGTATAAACGTGAATCATCCGATGGCCTCTTTCTTCAATACGCCAAGCTCTCGGCCTACTTTGGTGAAGGCAGCAATTGCTTTGTCGAGATGATGACGATCGTGACCGGCTGAAATCTGCACGCGGATGCGGGCATTGCCTTTTGCCACTACAGGATAGAAAAAGCCGACAACGTAAATTCCTTCGTCGAGCAGTTTTGCTGCGAAGTCTTGTGCAAGCTTGGCATCGTATAACATGATCGGTACAATCGGATGCTCGCCGGGTTTGATGTCAAATCCTGCCTTCGTGATTTGCTCACGGAAGTACTTTGTGTTTTCCCAGAGTTTATCGCGTAGTGCTGTAGTTGAACTAAGCATGTCAATCACGGCAATCGATGCACCGACAATACTTGGTGCCAATGAATTTGAAAACAGATATGGCCGTGAACGCTGACGAAGCATTTCGATAATTTCTTTTCTACCACTGGTGAATCCGCCCATGGCGCCACCTAAGGCTTTGCCAAGCGTGCCGGTGATGATGTCAATTTTTCCCATCACATTACGATACTCGTGTGTACCTCGACCGGTTTTTCCCATGAAGCCGGAAGCATGACACTCGTCGATCATAATCAAAGCGCGGTATTTCTCTGCGAGTGCTACAATTTTATCGAGTTGCGCAATCGTGCCGTCCATGCTGAACACACCGTCAGTCACTACAATGCGGTGACGAAGATTTTGTGTTTCGAGAAGTACTTTCTCGAGCTCTGCCATGTCGTTGTGTTTGTAACGAAAGCGTTGTGCTTTGCAAAGACGAACACCGTCGATAATGGAAGCGTGATTCAATTCATCGCTGATGATGGCATCCTGCTCGTTGAGTAGTGGTTCGAATACACCGCCGTTGGCGTCGAAGGCGGCAGCGTAGAGAATGGTGTCTTCCGTGCCGAGAAAGGCGGAGATTTTTTGTTCGAGTTCTTTGTGAATGTCCTGCGTGCCGCAAATAAAGCGGACTGATGACATGCCGTAGCCGTGAGTATCGATGGCTTTCTTGGCGGCTTCAATGACTTTCGGGTGAGAGGAAAGTCCGAGGTAATTATTGGCGCAGAAATTAATCACCTGCTTGCCGTTGGCAACGATATCGGCTCCTTGCGGAGTAGTGATGATGCGCTCTTTTTTGTAGAGACCGGCGTCGGTGATTTCCTGAAGTTCTTTTTGGAGGAGGGGGTGGAGAGTGTCGTACATTGTTTCAGTTTTTTTTACCACTAAGGCACTAAGTCACAGAGAAGCACTAAGTGTCTCTGTGTCTAAGTGGTTATTTTTCGCCTTGACTCAAGGTAATTCTGCAAATTTATCAGTCACCATTGGGACCATTTGAGATACAATATTAGAACAATTGAAATTAATCAACAACCCTTTTGGTAATCCGGTAAGTTTTAGATATGTGAGCAATTGAGCCTTAAACACCGGGTTCAACGCTTCAACTGCCTTCAACTCCACAATCAGAATATCGTCTACTATCAAATCCGGGACATGATACGTTTTAATTTCCCTTCCTTTATAAAATACAGGAATTGCTTGCTGTGATTTTACGGAATGACCTCTTGTTCTCAATTCTTCAATTAAACACAATTCATAAAAAGATTCCAGCAAACCCGGGCCGAGCTCTTTATGAACTTCAATTGCTGCGCCAATAACAGAATATGCAATCTTATTTACGATCTCTTTAGTAATCACAAGACAAAAATAGATAGCTCACGACCAAGCTAAAACCAATATAATAAGGAACTTAAATTGCTGAAAAAATACGGATGGGGTTTGGGGGTTTGTTGTATATTTAAGCACCCGAATTCTGAAAATCAGTATGTTAGAGGCAGCGGCAAGGATAATTTTACGGTACAGGCTCGTTACACTGATTGTGCTTTTAGCACTCACAGGCTTCATGGCCTATATGGCCACTTTTGTGAAGCTCAGTTATGAAGGCGCTAAGATTTTACCTCCCTCCGACTCCACCTATGCCGAGTATCTGAAGTTTAAGCAGAAATTCGGCGAAGACGGTACCGTCATGGTCATCGGTTTTCAAAGCGACAGCATCTGGAACCGCCCGATGCTGGCCGACTGGTACGATCTGAGCATGAACGTCAAGTCAATCGAAGGAATTCAGGAAGTGATTTCGATTGCACGTGCTTTTTACGTCACACGAAACGACAGTCTGCACAAACTCGACTTCAAACCGCTGCTCAATCACCGGCCGGAATCACAGGCTGAAGCAGATTCACTGCGGGAGAAAATCAATCAGCTTCCGTTTTACGAAGGACTTCTCTACAATCCGGAAACGAAAGTTACGCTGATGGCGATTACACTCGATCAGACAAAGCTGAACACGAAAAGCCGCATCGACATCGTTAATCACGTTAAAGATCTGTCTGAACAATTTGCACAAAATCATAAAGTGCAATTGCACTACTCCGGATTGCCATATATCCGTACCGCTGTTTCGCAGAAAATTCTGGCGGAGATGAAAATGTTCATGGCCCTGGCTATTCTCGTGACGGCACTGATTCTTTTCTTCTTCTTCCGAAGTCTATATCCGGTTATCTTCCCGATGATCGTCGTTATCTTCGGCGTTATTTTCTCCTTTGGCACACTTCATCTTTTCGGATTTAAAATTACCATTCTCACCAGTCTCATTGCTCCGCTGATCATCGTCATCGGCTTACCGAATTGCATTCTTCTTCTCAACAAATACCAGCAGGAATATGCGCGTCATGGAAATAAAGTAAAAGCTCTTGCCCGTTCCATCTATAAAATCGGCGTCTCTACTTTCTTTGCCAACGTTACGACTTCTATCGGATTTTTAGTTTTCGCCTTTACACAAAGTGATGTATTGATTGAATTCGGTTTGATCGCTTCTATCAATGTAATGATCACTTATCTGATTTCATTGATTCTTATTCCGATTGTCTTTAGTTATCTTCCTGCTCCTTCGCCGAAACAAATTCGTCACCTCGACAGAAAAGCACTCAACTTCATTCTAGACAAAATCGATCATTGGGTGCATGCTTATCGTCCGCGCATTTATGTGACTGTAATTCTCATTGTTGCCATCAGTATTTATGGCATGTTGAAGATTACAACCGTTGGCTACGTAGTGGATGATCTTCCGAAGAAAGACATCATTTACCGTGACCTGAAATTCTTCGAAGCTAACGTTCGCGGTGTGCTTCCTTTTGAAATCACGATTGACACGAAAAAAGAACGCGGTGCGCTTGAACTGAAGACACTTTACAAAATCAATCGCGTTCAGAAAATTCTGGCCAACTACAAAGAATTCAGCGAGCCTGTTTCTATTGCGGAAGGAATTAAATTCTCCTATCAGGGCCTGAACGATAACGATCCTAAACGTTACATCATTCCAACAGCGCAGGAACTTGCCCGTTTATCAGGCTATGCGACGGATGCGAAAGGAAATTCAAAAATGTTCAAGTCGATTATCGACAGCACCAAGCAGGTAACGCGCATCAGTTTTCAGGTAGCAGATATCGGATCAATAAAAATGAAAGCGCTGCTCGGCGAATTACGTCCGCGTATTGATAGTATTCTTGACCCGAAGGAGTACAATGTCCGAATCACCGGCAACTCCATCATCTTCCTGAAGAATAACGACTACCTCCTGCTTAATCTGAAAGAAAGTATTTTACTCGCCATTCTTCTGATCGGTTCGGTGATGTTCTTCCTGTTTATGTCGGTGCGAATGGTAGTGATTGCACTCATCCCAAGCATGACACCGCTACTACTTACAGCTGCAATGATGGGCTACTTCGACATTGCACTTAAGCCATCAACGATTCTGATTTTCTCGATTGCCTTCGGTATTGCCTCTGACGGGACGATGTATTTCCTCACCAAGTATCGTCAGGAATTACGCAAGCATGGCGGAAGTATTTCAAAAACCGTTTCCACTGCCATTCAGGAAACAGGTCCGAGTATGATCTACACGGCCGTTATCCTCTTCTCCGGCTTTTTCATTTTCACTGCCTCCAGTTTCGGAGGAACTTCTGCACTCGGCATTCTGATCTCTGTAACGCTATTGATCGCCATGATTTCCAATTTGGTTTTCCTGCCAACACTTCTTCTTTCACTTGAAAAACGAATCATCACCCGTGCCTTCCTGAAGGAACCACTCTTCGTAGTCTTTGATGAAGATTCAGATGTGGAGTTGGAGGAGTTGGAGGTGAAGGTCGAAAGCGGGGAAGCGAAGGA
The DNA here is from genome assembly GCA_046330055.1 of Bacteroidia bacterium. Taxonomy (GTDB): domain Bacteria; phylum Bacteroidota; class Bacteroidia; order AKYH767-A; family 2013-40CM-41-45; genus JADKIH01. The sequence continues at coordinate 52,423 of JAXLTM010000004.1, forward strand.
AGATTAATTCTGAATTCTGAATTCTGAATTCTGAATTCTGAATTCTGAATTCTGAATTCTGAATTCTGAATTCTGAATTCTGAATTTTAATTCTATAGGATTGAGATTGTGAAATAAAATTAATTCTGAATTCTGAATTCTAAACTCAAATTCGAGAGGATTGAGATTGCGAAAGAAGATTAATGCTGAATTATAAATTCTAATTCTATAGGATTTAGATTGCACAAGGAAATCAATTCAGAATTCAGAATTCAGAATTCAGAATTTCACCTCACCTCTAGCCCACTCCCCCCTACTATGTATACTATAAATTCATTTATTCTGTCGAGAATAAAAACGATTGAGATGATCGGTGTGCTCATGCGCATCTTTAGCTTTTCACTCGTAAGCTGGCTGGGACCGAATAGTCCGTTCGTTTTTGTTTGGGTCTTTAATACGACAGACGCTATACTTCTCTCCTGGTGCGCAATTCTGAAAAAAGACAAGGCTTATACTGTGCTAAACGTTTTCTGGGTGTTGATTGGGGTGATAGGGGTGGCAAGGGCGATGGGGTGGTTGCATTAGAATTCTGAATTCAAAATTCTGAATTCAGAATTCAAATTCGAAATTCCCCATAAATTAACCCTATAGTTATCGATGCCTTTTCTCTACTTAGAACTCATCTTATATTCCATCCATGAAAAGCTGATTAGTCGTTCATTAAACGAAGTTGGTTACGCAACAAAATGTAAATATCGCCACCATAGTTTGATGAACGACACGACACGTTCCTAATCTTTTAATTCGCAAAGGCGAACCTTGTGTCTTATTAGAGAGGGCAGAAATAATTCAGAATTCAGAATTCAGAATTTTGATTCCCCTACCCTTGCCCAATTCAATATTCAATATCCAATATTCAATTTTCAATATTCAATATTCAACCCCTCAATCCCCCTCACGCTCCTCGCCACCTTCATGCCCTTCTCCTCCTTCGTGTTCTTCGGCGCTTTTGTGGCAGGCAACGCAGTTTTGGAAATTACTGATTCCTTCCTTTAAATGCTTGCGTTCAATTTTGGATGGAGAATGCTCGTGACAATTGTAACAGGTGTACGATTTGTAATCACTTTGCTGATGACACGTTTTACATTCGGCATTGTGATCATGGTCGAGTACAAAATATTGGTCATGCTCAAATGTTGCAGGCTTCCATTGATCTGTCGAATGACAGGATTTGCAATTCCCGCGGATTTGAGAGTGCAGTTGGTCGGAAGGACGCTCATGGCAATCAGTGCATGAAACATTGTCGGCAAGACGTGAGTGATCAAAATGAGCCCCTTTCCATTGATCGGTTTGGTGACAATCAACACACCTGTTTTCGAATTTGGAATGCACGTTGTCGGCAGGCGCCTGATGACACTTTGAACAATCATCCCTTACGGCAGATTGAATTAAGTCGTGTTGAAATTTCTGCAGACTGTTTGCCGGCTTTAACCCTTTGTGGTCGGTATGACAAGCCAGGCAATTATTTTCAGATAAAAACTTATGGAATATCGTTTTTGTAGAATCCCCCTTATCGTCTTTGCCGATTTCATCCGGCTTATGACATTCCAGACATTTTTCCACCACCACTCCGCGCATTGGCGAATGGCATGAAGAACATTTCTCTTTTAATTTAATGTGGCCCTCTGACAGTGGTCCGGGATTAATCATCACCTGAGGGAAGAAATATATCAGTCCGATTAAGATAATGACAAAAACAGTAAGCAGAATGTTTCGCATAGCTTAAAAGATCAAGACTGTGATAATGTGTAAGGCAGATAAAATTCCCAGCACTGCAGTAAACGGAAGATGAACGCTCCGCCATTTCTTCATGGCATCAACCATGATTGAATCGTAGTACAATTTATTTTCAACTTCCTCTTTTGACAGTCCGCTTTTGGTGAAATACTCCTGCTTCTCTTTAAGTGTCTGTACTGATTTTTTGAGAAGGAATTTTCCTACTAATCCGCTCGCCACATTTACAAGCAATGCAACTATTGCCAGCCATGGTAGTAATGCATTAAAGTGAATTCCGGCATGCACTAAGATCAGGACTGAGCCAATCCACGCCATGTATTCATGCGCCAGTAAAAGCGATTTAGGATTCCCCGAAGAAATAATTTTACGTTTCCGTAATGAATAGACAAAAGACACCAGAATGATACCCGTTCCAAAGTACCCCAGATAACGCCCTACATTCACCAATTTGTATACATGCAACGCATAATCAATTCCCAATGCCACAATGATCATCAGTATGTACCATTGGAAAAACGGAAACACATACCGCACAAATACCGATCGGTTCATTTTCTCTCCCCCTAAATATTACACGGCAAATTTAATTGCAACACCACATTTTAAATATGACGTTGCTCAGCGGGTCGAGTTAAACAATGTTAAAACAAGCCAAAAGCCAGAAGCAGGAAATAAAATTCTGAATTCTGAATTCTGAATTTGCAATACCCCGCAGCTCACCGCAATTTTCAATATTCAATATTCAATATTCAATATTCAATGCGACTGCCAACCACATTGCACCAAACGTAATCAGCTTGTATTGTTGAGTGAGTTGATTCAGCGAGCGGCCAATAAGACCGTCGGTGGTGAGAGTGGTGAGAGCGAAAACGAGAATGACTGAAATTAGAATAAACATCCACATCCTGCTTCTTGTTGTACTGCTGATTAAAAAGAAAAGAACATAAAACATCGCAGGCAGCATGAGAAGAAAAGCATATTTGCCCTGATGAGGGAAGATAAGTGGCGTGATAAGGATGATGTAAGAGAGTTCTCTAAGACGGGAAGAATTATTATTGGCAGGCTTGAATGGCGGCCAACGCAGGATATATAAGGTGAGACCGATGAAAATCAGACGGAGGATATTCACAATCATCAATACATGGTTTGCATCCCCTGAATAATAAGCCGGCACAAGAGCAGTAAATCCATGCATGCCGATTTCAGTTTCAAGTGTATGGTCAGCATTGAGCGGATTGATCGCTGACCACCACTCTTTATGAATCATCAGATTCCAATCCCAGCCGGAATAAAACGCAGGGATGAACAGGCAGAGAATAGAAAAAAGAATTGTCCAGGTAAACGCCTGCCATCTGCTTCTGTAAATCAGATAAGGAAGAATTACAATCGGAAGAATCTTAATATTAATGGCGAGGGCAAGCAATATTCCGCCCTGTATGTTCTTGTTTTTTTCGAAAAGGTAATCGCTCTCCAGCATTGACCACAAAATGAAAATCGTCATTTGTATCATTCCGAAATTGTATTCGATGAAGCGATATGTCATTAATGTGGTTAGAAAAAGCAGGAGGGCTTTCTTCCCGTCACTAAGTTTTCCAAAAGCGACAAGACGTGTAAGCAATTTCCAAATTCGCAAGAGGAAGAGGACACTTAGTGTCAACCATAGAAAATTCGGGATGAAGGATGGGACATAGGTGAAAGGCAAAAGTATCAGCGAGAAAAGCGGACTGTAAAAGTAAAGGCAAGCTCCGCCATCGCCTGCAGGCAACCATTGATTGTACATTACCTTTCCGTCGCGGTAAAACTCCGAGGCTTCGAGAAATATCCGAAAATCGCCGGATGTGCGAAAGAATCGCAGCACTAAAAGCGAGAGGGCGAACAAAATGATCGCCCCTGCTATTTTATATGTTTTACCTTTCAATTGTCGGTAGAGATTAATCCTTCAGATCAAAAGCCGCCTTCACTGCGGAGTAATTTGTCCAGTCAAGATCAGGATTCGCTTTTCTGCCTGCAGATGCAACAGCCACTACTTTTACAAAAACCGTTGAAGTAGGTGCCTGAGTAAAGAAGTCGCTGTCCTGCATATCGAGAACGAGATTATTCAACTGATAGGAAAAAATCCAAGACTCTGAGTAATTTGCAGAGCCGGTACCTGTCGGATAGGTATATGGTAAGGCAGTCCACAATGTTCCGTTTCCGCTAACATACACATTCACGGCACCGGTATTTACGATGTCTTGTGTAAGAATGGAAATTATCTGCGATGTTTCCCAACGTTCTCCGGGTACGCCGCTGGTTCCGATATGATACCATTGATTGGCCGGAATGGAAAGTGTGACGGATTGCACATTGGCATTTCCCTGCGGGCCTTGCGGGCCTTCAGGGCCGCGTTCACAAGCTGAGAAGGAAATGACGAGAAGAAGAATGGCTAAGAATGGGGTTTTCATTGATCTGATTTTTTTTCAAAGATAGAAGGATTGAGGTTTGTTTCCCACGGAAAGCGCGGAAATTAAATATTGAAATCACGGAAAGGGGTTCCCGCAGAAACGCGGACAAAAAGATAAAAGCGCAGACTTTCCCAACAAAGCAACCAAGCAACAAGGCAACTAAAAAAGGGGAGCTCCGCCCAACACAGAACTCCCCTGACCTGCAAGCAGGTTTATCTTTAATGTATCACACTGATGCCGGTATTATAAACGCCTTTGTCGGTAATGCAACGGAGATGATACATGCCGGTGCTGAGCGAAGAAAGCGAAATATTTGTGTGCGAATTTTCAGTGCGACGGAAATACACTTCTCTTCCGGCGGCATCGAAAATGCTGATGGAACGAATTTGTAAATCGTGGCTGTACACATTCAGCTCTGTACTTGCAGGATTAGGATACAGGAGAAAATGTGAAGTGAGATCAGCTTCTGCAATGGCATTGTAATTCGGATCGATTGTTACGGTGTCGTTCTGACGCGCAACAGGAAGTACCATCTGAGAATAAGTAATGGCATTCACATTTGTCAATCGGAACAATGCATCAGTAACAGTCGAAATATTGTCAACTACCACTACATCGAACATTCCAAGATGCCCGATTCCGTTTCCGACATTATTATGATCTGTGCGAGTCAGTGCTACATCAATTCTTCCAATCGTCGGGAAATGACGAACAAAAGCAATCATATCTGAACCGAGTGTTCCCAACCAGGAACCTGTCCAGTCCATGACAATGGAATTGGTATCAATTAAAGTAGGATCGTATTCGAGTGAGAAGGCAATGCCGTACATACTGTCGACAGGAAGCTGGTTTGTTCCCATTTGGATGTCGACGTGAACGCTGCCGCTTGGCAATACCGTATCAGGAAATGCTTCCAGATAAAGTGGCGGTGCATTGACGGCATCGGTCGTATTCACCGGACCTGCATAACGGGCGGGATGATTGAGTCCGTAGTTCTGAGAAATAGCAATTGTATCTGACAAATCTACTACACCGTTTCCGTCGCAATCGGCATGTTTCATATTTACTCCTGTGTTGAAGTAATGCGTGAAATCCTGCACCGGTTGTGCTGTCCATGATGTGCTTGCACCACTTCTTACCGGACCGGTTTCATTCATTGCCACACCGATGTTGAGGATGTCAAGATTATCACAATTGAGATCGTAGTTGGCATCACCCGGCCACACATCGGAAGTAACTGTGCACGGAGTGAATTGCCATCCGGTATTTCCTCCGAGATCCACACAGCCGTTTCCTGCAAAGCATTGTGCTGTACCAAACATCTGCATGTTTTCGAGTAGTGCATTGCTCAAACAAACATCGTTGCCATTTACAGTGAAATTTAAAAATGAAGAACCTTTCAAATAACATGGAAATGCTGCAGTACCATTTGAAAGCAACAAATTATTCACCTGAATATTCCCTTGCAGATTGGTGATTTGTCCGGGGTTGTTGAAGAATAATGTATCAATGACGAAAGCTCCTCCCATCGTTGTATAATCAAAGAAGATGGCTTTACCAATGGTATCGGGACTCACACCGTTTGCAGTGATTTGTGTAAGACCGTACGCAATAAGCTGATTACACTTAAACGGCACCGACCAGAAAGAAGCATTTGGCATAAGTGCTGTAATGTTGTGAAACGTGCCGCCCGTGCGGAATGTATTTCCAAATGAATAATAACCGGGAGCGAAAACATCCATGATGACATCGGTCGATTTGGAATTGATCACCGTTCCATCCAGTTGAAGGTGTGTAATAGTAAGAGTGAGCGGACCTAATTCGATGGTTGTACCGACACTGCTTATAATTCTCGACGATTTAATATCGTGATTTTGTGCATTGAATCCGCCGCTGAGCAGTTGAATATCCTGAGCAATTAAATCATCATCGATCAAAACCGTACCTGTTCCGTCGAATACCAGGTTCAATACCGTATTTCCGGCTACATGAAAAACAACATTCTGAGATCCGCCTGCACGAAGTGTCAGATTGGTCAACCCCCAGTTCATCGCAGGAGCCAGGGTAATTGCTCCATACACCGTAAGAGAACTTCCGTTGATTTGAATATCATTTCCGGCATTTGTAAAATCAATTGACTTGCAACTTGCATTTGAATTATCAACTGATACAGTACCTGAAGCTACACCGGAGGAAGCATCGAAAATAATGTCATCATTCAATGTCGGCAGACATTCACCGCCTGTGCCGCCGCTGCTTAACGACCAATGTAACGGATCACTCCAGTTTCCGCTTCCTCCAACCCAATAGAGAGTACGAGGGGACGAACCTGTGATTGTCCAGCCGCTGTTACCTCCGGCATCAATACTATTCGTTGCCGTAAAACTTGCACCTCCGGAAGCGGCAATGCCGGATAAACTTACATAGCTCACGGAAACGTTTCCACTATTGGTACATGGCTGACTTTTTCGGACAGGTTAAAAATAGATTTTATATCTTAACCTCAATGAAAAACAACAATGAAAAAGTCAAAATTCACAGAAGAACAGATTATTTCCATTCTTAAGGAACAAGAACAAGGATTGAAAGTGGCAGAGATTTGCCGTAAGCATGGCATAGCCGATCAAACATTTCACAACTGGAAAAAGAAGTATGGCGGTCTTTCTATGAACTTCGCCGTTGAAAGAACTGGAACAGGAGAATAGCCGACTCAAACGAGCAGTTGCAGACCTGACACTGGACAATCAAATTCTTCGGGACGTCAACTCAAAAAAATGGTAACGGCCGAGCATAAGGAGCAATGCGTTACTTATGTTGTGAATACCTACCAAGTAAAGCATGCTCGGGCGTGTAGATTATTTAATTGTTCCAGAAAGAACAGATATTATCAAAAGCGAATGCCGCTCAAAGATGAGCCCATTAAAGAAGCGATTCAAGAAGTTCTTAAAAACAAGAAACGCGGACGTAGAAAGGTGATAAAAATGGTTCAGAAAAATTATCCTCAATTTACAGAGAGTAAAATTCGGAGAGTTTATACTCAGAATGGATTTTCTCTGCATAAAAAATTAAAGCGCAGGACAAAAGACAATCCGAAAAACCCAATAGAAATTGCTCTGGCTCCTAACTTAGAATGGGCAATTGACTTTATGAGTGATTCGCTGGCTACCGGCAGAACTTTCAGAACCTTGAATGTGATTGACCATTATAACAGAGAATGTAAAGGAATTCAAATCGGATACAGTTTACCGGCTGTACGAGTAATCGAATTCCTGGAAGAGATTATCTCAACTCATGGAAAGCCCAATCGGATTCGCACAGATAATGGACCGGAGTTTACGTCAAAAGCATTTCAACTATGGCTTTGGAATAATAATATTGAATGGAGTAAAATCCAAAAAGGAAAGCCACAGCAGAACGCAATTATTGAACGATTCAATAAAACCGTTCGGGAGGACTTGTTAGACGCAAACTTATTCTTCAGTCTGGAACACGCGCACGAACTGAAAGACGAATTTGTTCGTGAATATAATTGCGAACGTCCGCATGAATCATTAAACGATAAAACACCAATGGAATATGCTGCGTAGGTTTTCTTCAGGCATGGTCCCTCTGAAATGTAAAAAGCAGGCACAACTTGTACCTGCCTTTGTTACGACATTTCGTCGGGCGAACCTATCCCTGGCAAGTTGCACCTCTGCAGAGCTCGCTTCCGTTTTAGTTCAAAACAATATTCAGCGGATTAAACTATATTTACAAACTGTCGAAAAAAGCAGCCATGTTCATATTCCTTACAATCGATGAACTTGAAGAGGCAGAAGAGGATTGAATTGTCACCATGCCGTTACAGTTGGCATCTACCTGCATGTGAGCATTGATGGTAAATGCTTCCTGCGTTCAGTGTGACAGTAGAGCCGATTCTGCAAAAAGAGTGAGTCGGCCTGATTATCACCCTGTGTTTTCCAAATCACCTGTAACATAAAATGATTTGAAATAATTTCCGTGAGTCATTAAAAAACTCTGATCGGCCACAACAAGATTTGCCGTTACGTTTGTATCACATGAACCGCCAATCGGCCAATAAATTTATCATATCACCGCTGTTGTACAATGTGCCATTGTTTTGATCAAAATCAGCGTAGTTGAAGTCGAGCCGGTCTGCAAACCACGAACCATAATTCCCCCTGCATAGATGGTCGCATTAGTCATATTTACTTCAGCGTTCGGATTAGATGAAAGCACTCCTACCTGAATGGCATGACCTCCTAAATTCAACACTCCAATACTGCTGACAAGCGTATTGATTCGCGTTGAGTCGGTAATTGTATATTCTCCTCCGCCAACTACTTCTACCCAGTTAAAGGAATTTCCTGAAGTTGTAAAATGCATTCCGGTGTTTGGCGAATTCAAATGAAGCGTTGTATTCGGCCACAGGATCGGCGACAATACGTCGAAGTTACCATACACATAAAAATTATCGCCGGAGAATGACGGAACTGCAGTGAGACCGCTGATAGTTACATCGCCGGCTGATGCACTTGTTCCAAAATTCACAGTCGCACTGCCTGAAAACGATAATGCATCAAAGAAAACATTATCGGCCTCATTCGGACTACAAACGGTTGGTGCTCCGCCGCTGGTGAGCGACCAGTGATTGACATCGCTCAGTCTCCGCTTCCGCCTACCCAGTACATGTTGCGTGGCGTAACACCGGTAATTGTCCAGCCGGTATTATTTCCTGCATCAAATGAGTTGTCAGCTAAAAACGTTGCACTGCCGTAGCATTTATACCATAGATTTTTACATAACTGATATGGACGTTCGATGATGTCACATTCAATGTTGCTGAAGCACCGCTTCCGATGCCTCCGCCTATCAATGAGCCGAAACTGTTACAATCGCCCAGCATTTGAAAGGATCCGCTTACACTCAAAGTCACACTCTGTTGCAGATATACATCCTTACCGGAAAAATTAACAAAGTTACCACTCACCACATAGCTCGAGCCGGGAAATACTCCATCGGTTGCATTCACACTCTGAATAATTGCATTGTTGCCTGAGTACACATAATTAGCAGTGATACCTCTGACTGCACCGCTGGTGAATATGACAGAGTCAATTGCAGAGAAGCAATTCACTGCAGTTAAATCAACTAATGGTGCATCGGATTTAATTACAAATTGTGAAGAGTTCAGAATGTTGCCATTGATATTAATTTGTCGTGCGTAGAGATCGGTTGGTAATCCGTGGATAAATAATGTCGACTGGCCGGCATCCATCGCTGCTGTTCCGGCTTTGGTAAAGGAGTAGCAACTCAAATCATATCCATTGCAATCCAACGTTCCATATTCAATATCGATTTGATTGCCTGAACTAAGATCGCTTCCAAGTTGATAGGTTGCAGTTCCTGTTTGTGTCACACCTGAAAAAGTTTTGCCGAATGTGCTGAGCACATTTACGCCTGAGTTTGACGGCAATTTCAATTCAAGGTAAGTAACATCCATTCCGGTATCTAAAACCAGTGAGCCATAAAGATTCAACGCACCTCCGTTTCCGGAAAATTCCGGATGGTTGGTTACACCGGCCCAGGTCATATTATGACAGAAATAGAATGTAGAATCGAATAGCAACTTTTGTCCGGGAGCTGTAAACGAGTTGGCGTCAATTACGATATCATCATTAATCGTCGGTATGCCGGACTGAAACACATTACCGCCACTTGTGGTTGCCCAGTGATTTGCAAAATCACTCCAACTGCCGGTACCCCCGACCCAATAGAAGGTTGCTGCCCTGGTGGCAGATGATAGCAGCAGGATGAGTAGCGACAGAGAGGTAAACTTTTTCATAAGCAGGTATATTAATCGGGTATGACAAGATACATTTTCACGATACAAACATATTCCGAACCTCAGGAAATAAAAAATACATTTTAATGCGTTTGCCACCTACCTTTTTTCATGAATTTAACACTTTTACCCATAAATGCCTATTTTTTTATTGATTTTTTGCCTGTTTGCCGAATAGCTGATTTTTGTATATTTGACCAACCCCGCCAACCATGCGCATTTTCAAGGTATCTGAGCTCCTGTCTGCACTCAAGCCACATGAAAAAACGGCTTTCGGTGATTTCCTGCGCTCGCCATTTCATAATCAAAACGGGACTTTGCCGCAACTGTATTCGTTATTGCTCGAAGACTCTTCCCTGCACCTTGAGGCCAACAGAAAAGACATCTACCGACATTTGTTTCCGGGGAAAAATTATAGCGACAAAGAAGTACGCTACATTTTTACAGAATTCAATCGCTTGCTTGAACATTTCTTTGCCATCCGTGAATTCGAAAAAGACAGCAGAGAATATTTGCTCACTACTCAGCGTGCCTTGTTAAAGAGAAAAGCCGGCAAGGCATATGCACATGCACGACTTCGCTTTAACGGCCTGGAGAAAACCGAAAACGCTTACTATTATTTAGACCGGTTTCGTGCTGCTGAATTATTTCACAGCTTTCAGAGCTCATCGCTATCCCGCTTGAGTGAAAGCGACTATGATGAAATCCTTTCCGGTCTCGACAAATTTTACTTCCTGCGGAAATTACAATTGCAGTGCGAGCTTGTCAATTTGAAAAACATTCTGAAAAAAGAATACAACAACCAACTGATCCGCGAAATTTCTATTCTTACCGTTGCCTACAACTATTTCAATTCACCGTTTCTTGAAATTTACTATCACATTCTTCAGATGCTGACAATTGACGACGAAGAAACAGAGAATCATTTCAATTCTGTCGTCCTTCTGATCAAAAAGCATCAGAGTAACTTTCCTGTTGCCGATGTAAATTACATTTATCAGTACGTAAAGAATTTTTGTATCCGCAGAATCAATAAAGGTGAAGATGCTTACCGGCAAAAGCTCTTTGAAATTTATAAAGAGATTTTATCGAACAGGCGAATCATGAACCACGATTACTTTTCTCCGTTTGAGTACAAAAATATCGTCACACTTGGTCTGCGACTGAATGAAGACAAATGGGTAAAACAATTTATTCCGAAATACATTAACTACCTCCCTCCTGCCGACCGCAAAAATGCGCTGACCTACAATACCGCTATGCTGAATTTTTATCTGAAGAATTACCGAATGGTGATCAAAGGTCTGCAGGAAGTTGAATTCACCGATCTTTATTATCAAATGGACTCCCGCTCCATCCTCCTGAAAGTTTATTTTGAAACCGACGAAACAGAAACTATGCTCCACCATATTTCCGCTTTCAAAATCTTCTTACGGCGCAATAAACTCATTTCCGATTTCCAACGAAGTATTTACCAGAATTTCATTCGCTATACATTGAAAATATTCCGCGCCGGCCAAAGTAAATCCAAACTTGAAAAGCTGCGCTCCGAAATCCTTTCTGCCGGAAATATTTCGGACAGGAATTGGTTGCTGGAGAAGGTGAATGAAGAATTAGCAGATTAGCAGATTAGCTAATTTGCTAATTTGCCAATTCACCTTTACAAACTCCATTCTTATAAAGACTGAGCACACTTTATTGCTGAAGAAATAATTTAAGTCTCATATTAGCGTATTAGCTAATGAGCTAATTAGCTAATTAGCTCATTAGCTAATTGATTTTAACAAACTCCACCCTCCTGTTATTCCCCCTCCCTTCCGGAGTGCTATTCTTATCGATCGGAGCAGATTCACCGTAGCCTTTGGTTTGCAGTTGGGATTCCTTTACTCCGAGACTGACGAGGAGTTCTTTTACTGCCTGTGCACGGTGATCGGACAGTGTAAGATTAGAAGCATCATCTCCATCGCTGTCGGTGTGACCGCCGATTTCGAAAACAGAGGCCGGGTTTGCCTTCAGAAAAGAAACGAGTTCATTGATGACTCCCATGCTTTCGGGTTTGATCACCCATTTGTTGACATCAAATTTAATGGCATGTGTCACAAATTTTCCGTTCGTGAGTTTGACGGCTTTGTCTTGCAGAGATTCTGCAAGCCGAAAGTTCTTCAAAAGGATTTTCATATCCTGGCTCGTGTTGCCGGTAACAACGACCTTATCAGGTGAGACCTGACAATCGGCTAAATCAATTTGCTTGTATTGATCAAGATAAACAGTCAGATGCTTTTTGGAATAGCCAATTGAGATGTGCACCCAGCGATCGTAAAATTTGTTTTCTCCAAAATAGGCTTCCGGATTATCTTTTGCCTGCCGTACATCATTCGGACAAGAAACTGTCAGCTCGTGTTTGTTAGGAGTAATCACTGCTTCCTGATCACCATTCATCAAATGAATTTCTATGCCAGGATTTCCATCGTAACCATGATCCAGCCAGGTGTCGTATTCAATGGTAAAAGCATCCGGAAGTTTCGACCCGACCGGTAGCTTTGGTGACATCTTCGTATAATATTCCAAAATTGAAATTACTTTTTCTTCACCGAAACTAATCACACTTGCCTTTCCTCCTTCGACTGTCCAACCAGCGGGAGGCAGATCTGATTTGTCAGTTTGCAGGTTATCTTCAAAAATTGTTTTCTCTCCCGGAATAAAATCAAAGCTCTTGTATTCACTTGTGCTTTGTGCTGAAAGAAGATTAACCAAGCACAAACTTATAAATGCTAATGAAAGCTGCCTTTTCATAATGCGATGTTATTTAGCGGTAAAAATATTGCTTTTTCTCAATTCAAATATATTTGAAGTCATATGCTCATAAGTTAATTTGAGAGAGAACTCCATAGTATTTGAATTTACCATCACCATCCGGCGTAGAACCCATCACATCTGAATTTGTTACATTCGCCCCTGTGCATTCAAGTCACTCCATAAAACTCTTCGTCGTCTCCATTGTATTGCTACTGGTCCTTCCCTGGCTAATGCAGGAAGGAATGTTTATGGATGGAATGATTTACGCAACAGTGGCGAAAAATTTAGCGAATGGAAGCGGAACCATATGGGATCTCCATCTCACCGATTTTGTTTCGCCACACTATCATGATCAACCACCACTGACAATCTGGTTAACCGCAGGGCTTTTCAAACTAATCGGTAATTCCATATACACCGAGCGACTTTACAGTTTACTGATGTTGCTTTTGAATTTAATTCTCCTCAGAGCAATCTGGAAAACAATTTTCAGGAATACCGAAACATCACATCTGTGGTTTCTGCCGGTTTTGTTATGGATCATCCCTCCTGCCTGCTTTTGGTCGTATACCAATAATATGGAAGAAAATACTGTGAGTGTTTTTTCCCTTCTTGCATTTTACTTTCTTTCAAATATCATCTTTCAAAAAAAGAACATTGTAACTTTCTCCATACTTGCCGGCTTATCAATCTTTCTTGCCGGTATGAGCAAAGGAATACAAAGCACCTTTCTTCTGGCTTCGCCTTTTTTCTTTTTCATTATGGGCAAAAGTGATCGAACCCTATCAATAAAAATCATTTTAATTACGTGGGCGACTTTTCTGGTGTTATCGGTCCTGCTATTTACCTATGAACCTGCTAGAAATTATTTTAAAGAATATTATACAACCCGCTTAGTTTCTACCTTCAATAATCCCGAAACCGCCACCACTTCAAATCGCTTTTACCTCTTGTGGCGATTGACGATGGAAGAAATTTCACCCATACTGTTATGTATACTGATTCTAACTGTAAAACGACCGGAGAAGTCAGCCTTTAAAAAGCAATTCAAAGTAGCAGGAGTGTTTTTTCTTATTGCCTTATCTGCCACTTTGCCGCTTCTGATTACAAATGAACAAAGGCGCTTTTACCTTGTACCGGCTTATCCGTATTACGCACTTGGGTTTGCTTATCTGGTATACCCTTCACTTCAAACTCTACTGCAAAAAGCAAATAAAAGAACAACTACTTTCATTTATTCCGTGACGATGGTGATTTTGTTTTCTACAGCCTATCTGACTGCTATTTATTTAAATACCCCTAAACGAGATGCGTATCTGATTTACGATGTAAAGTCAGCAATGAATTTCATTGGTAATGAAAAACAGATCGGTATTGAGAAGGAGCTCTACACCGATTGGTTGCTTCATCTAACCTTTCAAAGGTATTACGGCGTTTCTTTAAACCCCGACTCCGCTGCCGGACTTAAATATTTGCTTGTCCAAAAAAACTCGCAAGCTATGCCGATGAACTTCCAGGAAATAGATGCAGGGCTTGAAGAGTTTCGATTAGGGAAAAGGAGGAATTAGCTGATTGGCTAATCAGCTAATTCCAAAACCAACTATTTTTCTGCAACAAAAAGTAAGAAATTATTCTGCAGTGCATACAAGCCGTCAATCAGGCCGAACGGTTTAAGAGCAGTGGCAATGGTATTTGTACCACTTCAATTTCATTACTGTTCATTGCAGCGGCAGCAGGACCGGTTCCCATGAAGCTTTGAACTCCGGCATTCAAACTACCATAAAGGAAGGGACAGGAAACTACTTTCTTAAAAATCACTTTTAATCCTGCCTTCTTGCAATCCGCTTCAATTCTTCCGTCTTCTGATAAAGCAAACGGGCCCGGAGTTCCCGGTGGTGGCGGTGGCAATAAAACACTGATCGCTTTCAGTACTTCAGTCGCTTCACTGTTTTCCGGCTTGTCCCAAATTCCGATTGCAAGTTTTCCGCCGGGCTTGAGCACTCTCGCCACCTCTGCTAATGCATTTCCGAAGTTTCCTGCGTATTGCAGTGAATTAAAAGCAGTGACCACATCGAAATAACTGTCATTGAAGGGAAGCTTTTCAAGATCTTCTTCCAGAAAACTGTTTTCCGGATTTCTCTTTCTTGCCAACTCCAACAAACCCGGTGCTGCATCAATGCCAATGAGCTTTGCACCTTTTTGAATGACCATGCTGCTGAATAAGCCTGAGCCGCAACCGGCATCGAGCACCATTTGTCGTTCGTTTAATTTCAACTGCTTCAGCGCCTCCTTATACATCGGAGTGAACCATGGTTCAAAATGCTGTGCCCATTTTTGAGGAGCTATGCTCCATAATTTTCCTTGAATTGTTTTCGTACTCATATGTTTGAATTTTATGAATACAAATGTAGATCGCCCGTTACCGAACGACTTTGCTCAAACGGTCAATCTTTTTGCCGGAAGGTTCATATAGTACTATGACTTGATACTACCCGGTGGCACACCGAATTTCTTACTGAACTCCCTGCTGAAATGCGACAAATTTTCAAATCCGCTTTCAAAAGACGCCTCCGATACATTTCGTCCGGCATTAACTAAAAGATAGTGCGCATGCTCAAGCCGTTTCTCAAGCAACCACTTCGCCGGAGTGGTTTTATAAATATCCTGAAAATCTCTTTTAAATGAAGATAAACTTCTTCCTGCCAATTCGGCAAAGCCTTCAAGCTTCAGATTGTAACAATAGTTTTCTTCCATTACGCTCTGCAAGGTGACGGCCTTTGGCTGTTTCATCAAATCGCAGAAATAGGAAAGCAATTCCGCATTCGTCGGATTGTCAGCTATAGTCAGAATCAATTCACGAAACTTCAAATCAAGGATACTGCTATCGGGTTGTTGCCTTGCACCGAAGTATGCAAGCATAGAATCGAAGAAGCTTTTTATAGACTCATTGTTCTCAACTGAAATCACGGTGCTATATTTTTTATCTGGTTTCAGCAGAGGCTTCGTCTTACCTTTCAATACTTCGCAAATAAAATGATCAGGAATGAAAAAGAGCACCAGGCAAAATTTACTATCGAAAAACTGCTCAACAATGCAAGCACCTTTTTTGATGAGCACACAACTTCCTTTTTGAAGGTCATAGGAACCTGATGGAGTGTGCCAAATTTTTCGTCCTTCAACAACATAAACGATGTAGCTGTGCTGACTCCATAAATCCTGAAATTTATTTTCCAGCGGACAATCGTATAAGGTGATTAAAGATTCACCACAACTTAGTTGCTTAAAGTAGGCAGGATTCGCTGAAATTTGAGTATGTAAGTTGATCATGATTTATGAAAATAGAAAAAGTACAAACGCATCTGCATCTCTCTTTGTATCGTTCGCATTCCCTTTCTGAATATTTGACGATTCACCCGCTAAGACGAACGCTTCACCTTTTGGAGTATTTACCTTTCACTTTTGATTTTTAATTTAGAACTGGTATAATTTGACTTGCCCAGGTAGAAGGGTTGAAAACTTAACTGAATCAAGCCTGATAAAAAGAAAAAATAACAATGACTCTGATACACGATTCTCATGGGTAAACAGAATCGATTATTTCTTCGTTTTCTTCTCTCCCTGAGGTGCCTTTGCATTGGGCGGGGTTGTCCCACGAATAGACCAAATGTAGCAAACCAAATCATGTACCTGCTCGTGCGACAATTGAAAACGCCATGAAATCATTCCATGTGTTGAGTTTCCATAGATTATTGATTGAGAAACATCCTTCTTTTCACCTCCATGAAGCCAATATTCATCAGTAAGATTCGGACCAACAAGCCCTCCTCCACTCGCCCCATGACACATTGAACATTTCATTGAAAAGAGTGAGCTACCAGATTCAATAGAATTCTTATTGTCGGAATCTGCGAACAATATTCCATCAGGCTCAACAAGAAGGCTATCCCAAATTCTGTCTTCTTCCTTCTGCCTGGCAGATTCAACAGCAATCTTTGCTTCCAACTCTTTACTTGCAGGAATGCTCATCAGGTAAGCAATCAATGCCTGCATCTCAGTGTGAGAATTCGATCCTGCTTCAGCAACTGTAAGAACCTGTTGAAGTGTATCCGCCTGCATCAGGATGGTATCCCAGTTATTAGAAGATTGCGCGCCAAACCAAATCAACAAACTGTCTTTACTCAAAGATTGGTTGTTTAATTTTTCGTACGAAGGCATCTCTGAGTCGTAGATCATACTTCTGGGATCCATCAGGTGTGTAAAATGCCAATCCGGAGGATATTTATTTCCGATGCCATCCAGAGATATCATTCCCTGCTTTTCCGACTGATCAAGCACATGGCATCCGATGCAACTCTCTCTTTCAAAAATATGTTTACCATATGTACTTAGCGAAAACTGAAAATTGCCGGTGTCAATCATTGTTGTTGGCGAATTTTTATCACTTCGCCAGGAAATTGAAAGACAACAAAACAACAATAGAAGCAAAAAGGCAGCTTTGAATTTTCTTCCGGTAAATTTATTATCCATAAACTAAATAAATAATTTGGAGGTCAGATAATATTTTATTCAAGGAGGTATTAACCCTTCTTAAAAATAATAAACTGAATTGAGAGACCAAATATATTTTTTAACCTGGTCAACTACTCTTTCATCATTCTCCGGAACAAAACGCTTCCTTTCCCTGTAAGTTTTACAAAATACAATCCTGCCGCCCAATCAGTGGCATCTATTTGAAGTATATTGGAGTTTACTTTTGGAATGTTTCTGATCAATTTTCCCATTGAATCAAAAACATTCACTGCAGTTATATCGGCTTCATTATTCCATTGCAAATTAAAGTGACCCGATGCGGGGTTTGGCCAAAGCGCCACATCTGATTCGTTGTTGATTTCGTCAACACCGATGGTCGTGAAATAGCATACTTCCAGAAATGGACGTAATGAATCGTCAGGACTATCGCCTGATGCGAATAACATCCGACCGTATTGTTGTTCTACGAGCTGCGTGAGCATAAAACCATAGCTATTTGCAGGATCATTTATCATATCCTGCACCATAGCTGTAACATCAATGGAAGGAAAATTTTGATACCCCGATGTGCTCGGGCCAATGTGAACGGCATTGGTCGGATCCGGTGTCGGTTGATTATTCCACGTCACCGTTGTTTCCGTCCATGGAGTCACTACTCTTTGTAAAATACACTCATCACTGCTTGTGAGTGAAGTATCATTGGCTCCTGTAAAATTTGTGTGTACAGGAAAATACAAGGAGAGTGCGGCGTTTTGTACCGTTGCATTTGGAGGAATTGATGACAAATCAAACTTGAACACATTTCTCCATCTCACAAATGTTGCGTTAATGGTCCAGCCTCCGCAGAAGTATTCAATTTCATTCGGATTATTCTGAGCAGGATGATAGTCATCAAAAGTTGCATCCTCTCCATCGGGAGCCAAACGTTGATTGAAGCATGTCAATGGCGGTGTGTAGGTAATAACAAGCCGGGGATGTTGCAAACTATCAGGATGATCACCTGATGCAAATATCAATCTGGCGTATGGCGCTTCATTTACGAGTCGCAATGAAAATCCATAGTTGCCACTGTCTACCATTGTCTGAACCATTGCGGTCACATCCATATTCGTATAATCCTGCGTCGGACTTGTACTGGCCGGGAGAATTACCTGATTCAATGTTGAAACCGATGGTTGTACATTCCAGTTCATCGTAGCTTCCGACCACGGATCAAGCGCGCGTTGTAAAACGCTTTCGTCGGAATTGGTCAGCGAGGAGTGCGTGTCGTTAAATGAATTCGATTACCATAGTACAGTGACAAGTACGCCGAATTGATAACCGAACCTGCCGGAATTGACTGCAGATCAAATTTGAAAAATGTATGATAGCGTGCCTGAACACCACCTATCGTCCATTCCCCGCTGCAATAATCAATTTCATTGGGGTAATTGCCGGTTGGATTGTAATTATCCACGTAGATATCTTCGTCTCCGGCATTCAGGCGAAGATCGAGAGTGACCTGTGGAAAAGCACGTGCAGATAGAAACAGGAGCAAAGCTGCCGGAATCAGGTTTTTCATTTGTTTGGTTTTTACCAAATGTAGGACATTTTTTGACGAATCATAGTGTCAGGCTTTCTGATACGACGACCCTTTATTCAATTAGCTAATTAGCCAATCAGCTAATTGAATAAAGGGCTCGTGCATTTTAACCTGAAATGTCGAATCGGATTGCAGCAATCAACATTTAATTTTATTTTTACGAATACTAGAATTTAACCTGAAAATTATTTTCACTACTTAGTCTTTTAATTTAAGAACCATGAACCATCAAAAACTCCTTCTTTTAGCCGCTTTTTCTCTTATTTCAAACATTATGTATGCGCAATCTCCGATAGATTCAGTAGTGATTTATCATTGCTATTTTCAACAGCCCGATGGTAATTATACCGGCATGCAAATCGATTCATTTGATGTCAATGATCAAATTGTGAGTTCAACAAGAATCGACCTGAATGGCATGACTCGCCACAGAGAATCGCATACTTATAGTTCGAGCGGAAAGACGCTCAACTTTACCTCAATGAATTATTACATGACAGACCTGGATTACATATATTCTTACAGTTATTCCTATGATTCCAATGATAGCATTGTAGATTGCATCTATTCATCGGAATACTATTCAGGAGGTGTGATTACAAATACTTTTGGAAACCGATTCACCAGCTCTTATTTGTCAGGTGGATTAATTCGTATTGATACGGTTTATTCAGGCCCTTATGCCGTCATTGGTGCAATGACATCAAAACGAGTCTATCAATATGATTCAAATCACCATCTTTTACAGTTCGATTATTATTATCCCAACACAGGCGGAGTGCTTACACACGAAAATACCAACTGGTACACTTATCTGCCTAATGACTCGTTGGATCATTATTACATGAAAAATTATTCGGGTGGCTCATGCGATAGCAGCCTGATCCAATACTCCTATGATGGTGCAGGTTTTCTCATTCATTCCACAACAGATTGCTGGGACAGCAGTACTGCCGGGTTTTCGAGACCGATTTATATGACCAATATTGTGTACGATGTAACACATAAATTGATCAGCCGGGCGAATCGTGAATTCATTGCCGGTGTTTCCTGGGATTTGCTGGATTCCTCCTGGTATACATATGATTCAATGGATCGACTTAGTTATCAGGGCGGATATTCCAATCCTCATGGCGGGTCATCAAAATTCATTACATACGATGCTGTCAGCGGAAACATTGATTCACTCAACACCTGTTCATGGGGAACAAGTACCATATCCTGTGCTTCCTGTAAGCTAGAATATCTACTGGTAAATGGTGTGAATGATCATTCACCAATTAATGCTTCATTCATCATCTCGCCCAATCCCGCTTCAAATTCCATTCAACTCATTCTTCCGGAATCATTAAAAGGCCGGACTACAATTCGCATTTGCGATTTACAATCGAAAGTAATGTATTCAGAGACTTTGAATATTAACACAGCCATCATTACACTGAATAACCTTCAGCTTAACGAAGGACTTTACTTTGTGACTCTGACAACGAACGGTAGTGTGATCACACAGAAGCTGGTGCTCAATTAGCTAATCAGCTAATTAGCTAATTAAAATGAGCTCGCAGAAGTGAAAAGACTTAAGTAATAGTTGAGTGAATAGAAACTAAAAGAAAGATGAACACAAATCCGGAAGTAGATTGGTTTTTTAACAAGACAGGGAAATGGCAGGAAAGTTATGAGGAGCTCCGGGAGATAGTACTCTCCTGCGGGCTGACGGAAGAATTAAAGTGGGGTTGTCCGTGTTATACCAATAAGAACAACAACATTGTTTTGATTCACGGCTTTAAAGACTATTGTGCTTTGCTTTTCATGCAAGGCGCATTGTTGAAAGACCCGAAAAAAATTCTCGTACAGCAAACAAAAAATGTTCAGTCGGCCCGACAAATTCGCTTTAAACATCTTGATGAAATCGTAAAGAACAAATCAACACTAAAATCCTACATCAAAGAAGCGATTAAAAACGACAAAGCCGGTTTGAAAGTAAAACTGAAAACAACTTCAGAGTATGAAATGCCCGCTGAATTTAAAACCGCGATTAAACAAATGCCGGAACTCAAGAAAGCCTTTTCAAAACTGACACCCGGTCGTCAGCGTGCCTACTTGCTCTATTTTTCTTCCGCAAAGCAATCAAAGACAAGAATGGATCGGATTGTACGCTTTATTCCTAAAATCCTGGATGGGAAAGGGGTGGATGATTGACTGATGCTCTACAAATTAGCTAATTAGCTAATTAGCCAATTTGATAAAGCTCTAAGTTGATCGCAGATCACTGATCGCTATCTCCCCCACAATTGGCATTTCCGCCTTTTTTTCGTTATTTAGTAGTCTCGTTTTCGGGGGTCCGGAGGGGAGAAAAATTTAAGCTTGTGAAAGGTATTATTCTCGCCGGAGGATCCGGCACCAGATTGCATCCGCTGACGCTGGCTATGAGCAAGCAACTTATGCCGGTGTATGATAAACCGATGATTTATTACCCGCTTTCGGTATTGATGATGGCGGGAATCCACGAAATTCTGATCATCTCGACGCCTCACGACCTGCCGCATTTCAAACGGCTGCTGGGCGATGGCGCTTCTCTGGGTTGTAAATTCAGTTATGCTGAACAGGCAGTGCCGAACGGACTCGCTCAGGCATTCGTCATCGGTGAACAGTTTATCGGAAGGGATAAAGTAGCACTCATTCTGGGCGATAACATCTTCTACGGAACAGGTCTCCAGCAATTGATGGAAGCCAACAATGATCCTTCAGGCGGTGTGGTCTTCGCTTATCACGTCAGCGATCCTGAACGATATGGTGTAGTTGAATTCGATAAAGACAATAAAGCCATCAGCATAGAGGAAAAACCGGCTAAGCCGAAATCAAATTATGCTGTACCGGGATTGTATTTTTACGACAACTCAGTTATTGAAATCGCAAAAAATCTCAAACCAAGTGCTCGCGGTGAATATGAAATCACTGACGTCAATAAAGTCTATCTCGAAAGCGGTCGACTCAAAGTGGGTATTCTTGATAAAGGTACAGCCTGGCTCGATACAGGAACATTCGCTTCACTCATGCAAGCCGGACAATTTGTGCAGGTCATCGAAGAACGTCAGGGTCTGAAAATAGGTTGTATCGAAGAGATCGCCTTCCGTAAAGGTTATATCAACCGCGAACAACTTAAAAAAGTAGCCGAACCACTGGTAAAAAGCGGTTACGGCAAATACCTCATTTCGCTGCTCGATTGAGGTATTTTTAGTAGATCGCATTCGGTCTTTTACCCCAACTAATGAGACGTTGGTATAAAATGCCGCTATTATCCAAACAAAAATTCCAACTTTTGGTACACACAGACCAAAACACCATGAAAAGAAAGATACTCATCACCGGCGGCGCCGGATTCATCGGTAGTTCTCTTGCTGAACGCCTCTCTCACGATCCGGATAACTACATCGTAATTGTCGACAACCTCCTGACGGGTTCTTTCTCCAAAGTTCCTAAGTCGGTTCACCAGAATGTGAAATTCATCAAGGCGAATGCGAACGATATCATGGATCTGTCGAGCATTTTCCATGCGTACAAATTCGATTACGTTTTCCATTATGCTGCTGTAGTTGGCGTGAAACGTACTCTCGCACACCCTGTGATGGTATTGAATGATCTTACGGGCATCAACAACATCCTGAACCTAAGTAAAAATACCGGCGTAAAACGCGTATTCTATACTTCCTCATCCGAAGTCTATGGCGAACCGGTTGAATATCCGCAAAACGAACATACCACTCCGCTCAATTCACGACTGCCTTATGCTATCGTGAAGAATGTGGGCGAAGCTTATCTTCGCTCGTTCAAGCGTGAATACGATCTTGATTTTACCATCTTCCGTTTATTCAATACGTACGGACCAAAACAAAGTACCGACTTCGTGATCTCTAAATTCCTGAATGCAGCCATGAAGGATAAAGAAATTACGATCTACGGCGATGGTTCACAAACACGTACATTCT
The DNA here is from genome assembly GCA_046330055.1 of Bacteroidia bacterium. GTDB lineage: Bacteria > Bacteroidota > Bacteroidia > AKYH767-A > 2013-40CM-41-45 > JADKIH01. The sequence goes on from JAXLTM010000004.1 coordinate 75,382, forward strand.
GTTTCATCGATGATCACCTCGATGCTACAACAAATGCTTTTTACAATAACCTTTTGGTAAATGATGTGGCTAACATCGGCTCCGATCAGGAAATCTCCATGCTGGAACTCGCTAAGTTCATTGTGAAGCTGACGAATTCTAAATCGTCAATCGTTCACATGCCGGCACTCAAAGAAGGGGACATGACACGTCGTAAACCTGATGTTACCAAAATGCGCGAACTTTTACAGCGCGACTTCACTTCTCTGGAGCACGGCATTAAAGCGATCATGCAGAATTCGCACTTTGTGGTTGCTTAGTTGGTTGCCTGGTTGCTTAGTTGCGTGGTTGCATAGAAAAAATCCGTGATTTCAATTTTAATTTCCGTGGTTTTCCGTGGGAAACAAAAATATTTCCCACGGAAACCACAGAAATAATACGGAAATACACGGAAGATAAAAGTATTTCACTGACTCACTTTTCGCACAGCTAATCAATAACTGAAAATCCAGCTATTCCCATTCCAGCTTACCTTGAAACCATAGGCACAAGTGTACGGAGTAGGATTACCGCTTTGATCTACTCCTAACGTAAGCGTATAGGTATTTCCACTAACTTCATGTACAAGCTCGCCTGAGTTGAATCGCCAGAGGCCGCAATATGTATTTGAATTCAGCTGCGAATTATAGTACGTCGTGAATGCATTCCCAAAACGATTAACACCCCATGAATCAGTTTTAACATGACCTCCGATAGTGGTATCTCCCTGAGCGGTGAACACGATATGATCATAAGGAATTGAAGGGTTCACTGCCGCTGAAACAAAACTCCACTCAGTAACTCTTGCTGCATTCCATGTTGCACTTGCTGAACCGCTATCAAAGACAACAGCAATATTCAATGCTCTTTCACGATATTTAAGTGTGCTTGTTCCGAGAAGAAAACCAATCCAGTCGTTTCCATTTACATTCGTCAGAGTCTTCACACCATTAAACATGATGGACTTATTATCATATTGCCGGGTCACCTTAAAATTAATGTAAGTAATAGTCAGTTCTGCATTCACATCACTCCAATGCGTCCCGCCGGTAAGCTGAACTTTGATCTGGCCGCTGCGCGTACGCGATGGACTGAAACAAGGTGTCACACCATCGAAATTATAGAAGAGAATTTTATTTGCAATCTGAGAAGAATCGATCGTTACTCCACACAATGGGCTCGAGAGTATGGAGGCTGCGGCAGAGCGACGACCAAATGCAGGAATGTCGCCCAGTGAATTATTGATATCATTATCTGCCTGATCTGATTCAGAACGGTAGTAATTCGCGTCGTTATTGAACTGAGTCACTTTGGAATCCAGTTGAGCTTCTTCTGATTTATCCTTTTTACAACTTTGTGTGAAAGCGATTGCAACGAAAAAAAGCAGGGCGTGTTTGAGTTTCATGGACATCGAGTTTTGTTGGTGAAGGTAAGGGTTTTTATCAAACGCTCAGATCCGGGAAAAATTGAGGCCTGCTTTAGCAGAAGTCTTTCAAATATCCATTCAGCTTTCATCCGGCAATGAAGACCGATTTCGATACAAATCATTTTTTAAATCAGAACCTAATTATCGGCTCACTTTAATTCGTCGATATTATTACGAAACAGGATTAATGATCCGAGTTATTGTCCAGTACAGCGCCACACAGGCGATAATTACGGAGAATGGATAAGCAACCGCTGCCTGATACCACGACTTTCTGCTGAACCATGCACCTACTGCCAACCATGCACCAAATAAAACACTCAACTGTGCCAACTCAACACCAAGATTAAAACCGAGTAAAGAAGAAACCAAAACTGTTCTTCCCGGTTCTATCGCCTGTAATCCGGCCGCGAAGCCCATGCCGTGAACTAATCCGAAGAAAAATACAACAGCCATTCTGATACGATTTACATTTTCACTGACAATATTTTCAACTGCAGCTACAAAAATTGATAATGCAATCAACGGCTCTACGATCGAAGGGTTTGGAATAAGAACACCGGCCACACTCAAGGCCAATGTCAATGTATGAGCAATCGTGAATAAAGTACACTGTACAACAACAGCCTTCAAATCAGATTTGAAAAAGTAGAGAGCGAGAATAAAGAATATATGATCTGCTCCTGAAGGCAAAACATGCGTAAAACCGAGTTCGACGTAACGGAAAAATTCATGCATATAATTAATACTTAATAAGTCTTTTTACGTTGCCGGATTTTTCCCGCAGGAAATAAGTACCCGGACTTAGTAAAGGAAATAATATGTCAGAAGAATTTCTCCCCGAACAAATAAGTTGTCCTGACAGATCAAACAATGCAAATTCCACATCGGCATTCAGAGGAAACGATTCGTGAAAGAATATTACATCAGAGTTACTCTTACTTACTACAGACTCAACATCCAAAATCACACCTCCGCTTCGAACACATCTTACTTCATGTCTCGCAGTCTTGTTTGCATAGGTCACGACTCCAAAATCAGTCTCCATGTACCATGCTTTTAAGGGCTGATTAGGAAGCGAAGTGGAAGACCAGTAACTTGAATTCATATTCGCACTGTGAAATACAGGATTCAGCGACGGCCCCTTTTTTGTTTCATCATTCAGCGATTCAAGCTCCTTAACGTTGGGAAGCCGCCAGTCGGAATAACCGGCTAGTGAAAGCGTATCAGAAAAGTTGAGCGCATCTTCCCATGAAAGGGAATCAATGTACGCTGACTTCATCCACATCAATCCTGTGAGCGAATCAGTAATTACGCCTGTGCCGGGATCATAAAATTGACTTTGAAAAGAAAACGGCGGCCTGTCATCTCTTACTGCCCGAACATGAAAGCGTTTGTTGCCTCCTGCACTGATTGTCTCAGATTTTGGATGATTGCCAATTCCTCCTCCTGCATTCGTTACCCATACTTTTGATGAATCATTTTTTTGACGTTCGCTTGTCCACCAATAATCTGCCGTAGTCTGTGCAAAGACTGTAAGATCGATTGCAGGATTAACCTGATCGTGATTCAAAATCGAAAATGCTTCCTGCGCAGTTGGCAATCTCCAGTTAGTATAACCTCCAAGCGCCAATGTGTCAACATATATCTGAGCATCTTCAATGGTCATCTCACCGCCATCGGCCTCCTGCCACATCAACGTTGTATTGGTATCCGTAACCGTTCCGTCGCCGTTATTAGTAAAGTAAGGCACATTGATCATGTAGTCGGAATCTTCGCCAGGTGTAGAAGTATAGTCTGTAGTTTGCCCGGTGTCGGGAATTCGCAACATGGTACATTGAACAGGTTGTGCAGAAACAGAAAAAGCCGCCGTGGAAATAAAAAGAATGATGATACCTGAGAACCAATTTCTGTTTACCCGGAAAACGATTTTGAAAAACCTGTTGCAAAAAAGAAACTGCATATACGGAGTTAGAATTTTGGAGGAGAAGAGAGTCCTTTGTGTATTTAATATTGCTGTTTGCCTTAGCAGGCGAATAGTCATGCAAGTGGGGAAAACCATGGGGCAATCTTGCATGGCGTCAGCCTTTTTCATCTAATTTTATGTCAATTACCTTTCTATCAAATTTTCACCCGGGGGCGATCCTGATCTTTCGCGCTCCCCGGGGTTAATATTGTATCATTTTACTGGTTACTGGTTACTGGTTACTGGTTACTGGTTACTGGTTACTGGTTATTGGTTATTGGTTATTGGTTATTGGTTACTGGTTACTGGTTACTGGTTACTGGTGTCTGGTTTTCGTTTATCGGTTTCCGGTTTCCGGTTTCCGATTTCCGATTTCCGATTTCCGATTTCCGGTTTCCGGTTTCCGGTTTCCGATTTCCGGTTTCCGATTTCCGGTTTCCGATTTCCGATTTCCGATTTCTGATTTCCGGTTCTGGTTTCCGATTTCTCATTTCCGGTTTATGGTTTCCGATTTCTGATTCCTGGTTTCTGATTTCTGATTTCCGATTTCTGATTTCCGGTTCCCGGTTACTGGTTACTAGTTACTGGTTAAGGATTAAAATCAAGGTTCAAAATCCATTCCTGTTTAATCAGCAATTATTCATGACTACAATGAATAAATTGTTATTCAATCGCTGTGTGACCTCACAAGAATTTCAAACCGCATTCCAATGAAGTCTATAATACTTGATTCTATCTCCAGGTATTAATTACCGGACCATTATTTTTCGGACTACCGCCTTTCCTTCGACATTTATAGAAATCAAATAAATTCCTGCAGGCAGATTGCCTACCGACACTTGACTGCCCGGACTTATCTTCTCAAATACTTTCTTTCCTTCAGAAGAATAGAGATCAAGACGATCTGCTCTGATACCTGATGGTATGGAGAGATTTAATATTACATTTTCTGATTGCGGATTCGGGTAGATTGAAATCCGGCTTTCAACCTGACCGGCTTCCGCATTTGTAATTAGTGTGCATGGCGCATTGCCATTGTAAGACTGTGTCGTTGTTCCGCCCGGCGCAATAAAATTGTAAGTGTACAAACCTTGCGTAGTCCAATTGTAATCTACGTAGTATGTTTGACCACTAAGTGTATATTCCAGTACATAACCATTCCCGTTTACATTCGGTTGAAAACCGGTAATGACGGCACCTGTAAGAGGAGTTAACGAAGGCCGCACCGGTGTGGCATGCGCCTGAGGTACTATTTGCAAGGTGGTATCTTCTGTCACCTGACCAACCATATTCCCGATCATATAAGGTGCAGCAGGCGAAGCATGATAATGATATACACCATTCGTGAAAAAGTGACCATGATTGGTATCAAGTGGTGCTACGGATGAGCCATCCGGTTCTTCATTACCGTAAACTGCAAAACCATCGAGTGCATATGCGACAGGCATGTTTGCAGCAATCGTATTATATAAAACCATTGGGGCAATGTGATAATGATAATCGTCGGCCCGACCGCTATGACCTCCCCAGTTGTCAAGCTGTCCGGTCAGATAAGCATCAGCGCCTGTATTCGTATACGGATTAAAAATCGGAATCCCATTCGCTGCAATTGCAACCGCGCCGCGAAGGAAATGCTGTTGATTAACGGGTACCGGCGTTGCTGCCAGAACAGGATTCAATGGAATGCTCCATGCATTGTTTCCGGTGTAACATTGTGGTAAGGGTACTTGCTGTTGCCATGCTGTGATTCCTGTCATCATGCTGTGGTCAGGAATTCCATTCGACTCAACATGAAAATAAATTGAATCCCAGAAAGTATTGATTGCAGGCTTAAATGGAGCGAAGGCAGAATCCATTGTAAGAGGATCCGTTGTTGTTTGAGCAATGCGTAAATTTTGATTGGTAAAACCAACGAAGACTATTGCGACTCCGAAAACTAATATGACGATAAGATATTTAACCTTCAAACGATTTTTCAGCGTGATGATATAGACACTAAAAATACCGAGTAGTACAAGTACAATTAGAAAACGAAAAGTATAATACGGGGCATTGTCATTAACCGGACTTTGATGAAAATCCTGTTGATTGATTATTGCAATGCGATCAATTCTGGCATCGGCATAAATTTTATCATTGTCACTCAATTTCGAGTATGGAAATTGAATGATACTTCCATCTGCCCTTTCGATAAAAATATTTCCGTTTTTGTATAAAAGAAAATTTCCTTCGATAGTTTCACCATGTGAAGGCAGCGTCCATTTATGTAGAATAATTTTTCCGTAATCAATATTGTGAGCGCTGACAATAGTGCAGCTTGAAATGAAAATAAACAGGAGGAGAAGTTTGCGGATCATGTGGTTATTTCTTAAGGATCTTCCGGAAGAATCGCAGCCGGGAAATCAATAATACAGACTTTTCGAATTGCAGAGACGATTGCTATGGAATTAGCAGGTCATCGAACAGGCAAATATTAATAAATGAGCTTTGTGATCGCCACTTGACTTATAAAATGGTGAAAGGATTAAGCTGAATAGCCAATTTCTTAAAAAAATATTAGAAAAATCATATCCGGCTACTTTTAGAAGCTGCCAAAATCTATAAAATAAGTGAAAATTGCAATAAAAAGGTATTTGGCTTTATAGGATATTCAATCGTGCCGAAAGTCCGGAGCGATATTTATTTCCAATCGGAATAATTTTATTCGCCACAATCGCCGTTTCTGAATCGAAATTCTCCAGATACGTCAAATTGATAATGAATGATCGGTGTACTCGCATAAACTGACGATTGTTCTTCAACTTCTCTTCGAGATTTTTCATCGTACTATTTACAACATACTCTTTGTCCTTCACCTTAACTTTCACGTAATCGCCTAGTGCTTCGAAATAATAAATGTCATTGTAGTTTAGTTTACATAATACGCCATTCTCCTTCACAAAGATGTAATCCAACTTACGACCTTTTTCATTATCGAAAATGCTGAATACCCGTTCAATCGCTTTAAGGAATTTCCCATACTCAACGGGTTTTACCAGGTAATGGAGTACTTCATATTCAAACGCTTTCGCTGCGTATTTCTCTTTGCTACTGATTAGAACAACGGGAGGCAATTCCTTGAAGGATTCGAGCAGCTCAATACCACTCATCTCCGGCATTTCAATATCCAGAAAAATTAAATCAACAACAGCAATATTTTTTCTTAAGTAATTTGATGCTTCAACTGCATTGCTCAAGGTTGTAAGCAGATTGAGTCCTTCAGTACTTTCCACATAATGTCGAATCAGACTAGAAGCTACATTGTCGTCATCGATGATAATGCAATTGATCATAACGTTGTTTTAATCGCTAGAAAATCCCACCAGTTTCCCCCGGATTCCGCAGAAGAACATCTGCATGCGATCAAAGGTTTTTAATATTACCACTCTTTTACGACTATTTCAGGCCGGAGTTGGAGTAAATCGGTAAACTGTAAGAAATAAGGTGAATTTGTAGAAGCATTTTTGTTTCCCCCGGAAGTTTTAGGTAATGAAATCTGAAATCAAGGAGATGTACCATACTTCTTGGACCATCTCCAGTCAAGCTGGAAACAGAAGGCAACTCGTTTAGCAGTAAACGAATAACAACTTAACCAATTATCATTTATAGATGTCAACAATTAAACTTCAGTACGGAAAAAATCAACACCTTATCAACAGTAAGATGCAATCGCATCCAATGCTTGCCAGGTCAATTAACTTGACTATCGGGTATACCAACATCGGGAATTATGCCCGATCAAAGGTTTTCAAAAAGCATATTTCAAAATTGAATCTGAGTGAAATGAAAAATATACTTGACCTCGGTTGCGGTTTTGGCGATAATGCCATCATGCTTTCACAGGCATTGCCGGGATCGACAATTACCGGCCTTGATATCGATAATTCTGCGTTGCCACGTGTAAGATTTGCCAAAAACAAACTGAATATTCCAAATCTGAAATTACACGAAGGCAAAATTGACACATTGAAAGAAAGTGAATTCGATTTAATTTATTCGGTCGACGTATTCGAACACATCCCGGAAAATGAAATGCCTTTCGCCGATGCATACAAGAAATTGAAAAAGGGCGGATTTATGATGGTGAAGATGCCCAACAGAAAACAATCCACCATTTTTCCGGATAAATACTTTGCTGAGCACAATGAATGGCTTGATCATGAACATCCCGGACAGGTTTATTTTCTGGAAGATCTCGAATACAGATTCAAGAAAGAAGGATTCCGCATCCTCTTCGCTGAGCAAACGGATGGGAAATTCTCAAGATTAGCATGGGAACTTGCCTATTTTGCAAAGAAAGGCGGCAACTTAGTGCAACTTTTAAGCCTTCCTTTTTGTAAACTTCTTGCTGCCTTTGATCTGCATGTTTGCCCGAATGTCTGTAAAAATGGAAATGCCATCACAGCGATCGGCCAAAACCTGTAAGAAATTTTGTAAAGATGTACGGAATCGTCAATAAAGTCATTAGAGAGTTAGTGGTAGCCAATTACGGCGAGGCCAAATGGGAAGCCATTCGCAAAAAAAGCGGAGTAACAATTGACTTGTTTCTTTCCAACGAAGCATATGACGACACAATAACTTACAAGCTCGCAATTGCTGCTTCGGAAGAATTGAACGTATCAACCGATCAGGTTTTGCACTCTTTCGGAGAATGGTGGGTATTGAAAACAGCGCAACAGCATTATGGAAGCATGATGTCGGCAGGTGGTAAAAATTTACGAGAATTCCTGATCAATCTTCCAAACTTTCATAATCGCGTCAGCCTGCTTTTCCCTAAACTTTCACCGCCGGAATTCAGGATAAGCAATCTGAAGGAACATTCATTGCATTTGCACTATTACTCCGGCAGACCGGGATTAAATCAATTTGTGCATGGTTTAGTATCAGGTCTGGCAAAAATGTTTAACGAAGAAATCGTCATACAACATATCGATTCCAGAGACAAAGGCCTGGACCATGAAGTTTTTCTTATTCAATGGATCATTTAAGAAATAGCGAGCCTGATCACCGCGATTGTAATCTGGAGAAACTCTTCCCCGCATATTTTACAATCGATGAGAATCTTATTGTCGTAGATCAGGGTCCTCTCTATTCTAAATTGGTCGGGGACTTCACGGGACGAATTTTTACTGAGTCTTTTCAAATAAAGAGACCGGGCCTAAAGCATTTTTCATTTGAAACCCTTTCCGAAATGTCGGAAGTGCTTTTTGTTCTTGAGCTAAAACAAAAAGAAATCCGCTTTCGCGGACAATTCATGACCGGAAGTAACGGTACTACCATTACCTTCTATGGTTCGCCGTGGATGAATAGCCTTGAGGAATTTCTCACGTCCGGCATCCAGGCTACTGATCTCGCTCTTCACGACCCACTTGTGGATCTCCTGCAAGTACTCAAGGGACAGGAAATTGTCACTGACGATATCAGATCTCTTCTTGGCAGGATTTCAGAACAGAAAGAAGAAATTGAACAGCGGGAAATAAAATACAGAGAGCTGCTCACAAATCTCTACGACGGTGTAATCAGCTTTGACGAGAATAGTAATATCATTGAATGTAATAAAGCTCTTTGCAACATAACCGAATATTCAGAAGAAGAGCTACTCAGAATGTCCGGAAAAGACATTACCTATTTTGAAGACTGGGATATTGCAAAAAAATCAACTGAAATTCTCAGGCGTGATGGATTCATTTCGAATTTCAAAATCCGTTGTATCACCAAATCCGGAAAGATCAAACACATCGAGATCAGTAGTAATGCCATTTTTATTGATGGTATTTACAAAGGCTCCCGTGACATTGTAAGGGACGTAAGCGAACGTCTGAAAACAGAAGAGATGCTGCGTGATTTATCGATGGTGTCGGAGCGCACGTCGAATATGGTAATTATTGCAGGTGCTGACAGGAAAATCCTATGGGTGAATAAGAGCTTTACCGATATCACCGGTTATTCTCTCGAAGAGGTAATAGGCAAGATTCCGGGAAGTGTACTGCAAGGGAAAGGCACCAACCCGGAAACCGTTAACGAAATGAGGAATGCGCTTGCTTCCGGTACCAATTACAAGGGATTAGTATTGAATTATACAAAGAGCGGAAAAGCGTATTGGAATGAGATTGCCATAAATCCTGTTGTAGATGCAACCGGGAAAATTGAAAAATACATCTCCGTTGCGACTGATGTCACTGAGCGAATTCAAAAAAATGAAGAACTTCTTAACTCTGAACTTCGGTGGAAATTTGCCCTCGAAGGATCAGGAGATGGTGTATTTGAATTTGAAGTAGAGAAACAAAAATTTTATGCAACCGATAGTTTAAAATCACTTTTAGGATTCAGCAATGATATTCCAGATCTTGATTTTGAAAAATTAGTTGAACTTATCCATACGAGTGAGAGAGAATCGGCTCTGAATTCTTTCTTTGCATTTATCTCGGGAAAAATTCTTACGTATCGTCATGAATTACGACTTAGAAAAAGTAACGGAGAGTATGTCTGGATTCTTACACGTGCTACTGTTACCAAACAGGATGAACGCGGACGTCCATTGGTGATACTTGGAACCACAGCCGATATCACACACATCAAAGAAACAGAAAAGCAATTACTCATTGCAAAAAATGAAGCAGAGAAAGCTTCGGAATACAAGAACCAATTTCTGGCCACAATGAGCCATGAAATTCGTACGCCATTAAATGTCATTATAGGCCTCACTAATATAATGCTGATGAGTAAACCGAAAGGAGAATTGAAGGAGAACCTGAATACACTGAGTTTCTCGGCAAATCACCTGCTTACTCTGATCAATGACATTCTCGATCTTTCTAAGATAGAAGCAGGAAAACTTGAGTTTAACAAAGCTGATTTTGATTTGTATCAGACGATCAAAGGCGTTTACAACACCTTCCTTCCGAAATGTAATGAGAAAAAAATTGAACTTTCCTTCTCCATTGATGGCTCCATTCCAATTTTCCTGAGCGGAGACTCTGTACGATTAATTCAGATTCTGAACAATTTGGTGAACAATGCCGTAAAGTTTACTGAAAGGGGTTTTGTCACTATGAAAGTAAGGCCAATCAGTCTGAATGAAAAATCGGTCCGACTGGTGTTCGAAGTAACAGACAGCGGAATGGGTATCAGCCAGAAGAATCAGAAAAACATTTTCAATGACTTCGTTCAAGCCGACAAAACTATTGTCCACAAATTTGGCGGTACGGGTCTCGGGTTAAGCATTACAAAGAAGCTCATCGAACTGCAAGGCGGAGTAATTAAAGTAAAGAGTAAACCAGGCGAAGGAAGTTTGTTCTACTTTGAACTCTCATTTCAAATTGCCAAGTCGAAAAGCGGACGAGGCAAACCAACCATTGCACTAAAAGAAAAAACACTTCCATTAAAAGGAATGAATATTCTCTTGGTGGAAGATATTGACGCCAACAGAAAAGTTGCTGTCTCTTATCTTGAACACTGGGGTGCTAAAACCATTTGCGCAGTCAACGGTCTTGAGGCTACTGAGCGATTCAAAGAAGGCGACTACGATATTCTGCTGATCGACCTTTACATGCCGGTGATGAATGGCTTTGATGCGATGAAAAAAATTCGCAAAACGAAAAAAGGCGCGTATGTGCCTATGATTGCACTCACCGCCAGTGCTGAAACCAATACCATAGAGAAAGCCCTCCAATGCGGGGCAAATGCCTCTGTAAGCAAACCTTTTGATCCGCAACAGTTGCTGGAAACAATTATTTGTCTTACGGAAAGAAATAATATTGAGCTTACACAAGACGAACAGAATGAGAACACGGACACTGAAGATGAAGACAGTGAACATCTGCCTCTAAAACATATTAAACTCTCCATTCTTGAATCGGCAGCACTGGGCAATAAAGCGTTTATAATTGAAATGCCTGAAATGTTGAACAGAGAAGTTCCTCAAATCCTTAGTGAGTGTACGAGCACACTCCAAAAAAACGATTACGAATCTTTCGCAAATGCCATCCACAAACTGAAAAACAGTTTGATGATTCTTGGCATGACTGACCTGAAAAAAACTCTTCACGCGCTTGAAGAAAATTCAAGAAAGCAAGTCAACACGAACCTAATTCCGAAAAAATACTCCACCATCACTGAAGCCTGGAAAGAAGCTTCGGGGGAAGTGGTGCTTTTGATTGATAAATTAGTAAGTGGTAAGTAGTAAGTAGTAAGTGGTAAGTAGTAAGTAGTAAGTAGTAAGTAGTAAGTGGTAAGTAGTAATTAGTAATTAGTAATTAGTAAGTGGCAAGTAATAGTTCGGAGCGCTACAACTAATTGCAATACTTCAACTTCAACTTCAACTTCTTCTTCTTCCCTCACCGCAACCCTAATCACAGTTCACTGATCACTGATCACTGATCACTAATTACTAATTACTATTTACTAATTACTAATTACTACCTTTACCCCATGCCCCAAACTTACCTCTCCCTCATTGAAAAAGAGATTCAAAGTCTGAAACTTGATAACCGTCCGGCGGAATTGTATGAGCCTATTCGGTATATGCTCAATATAGGCGGGAAGAGAATCCGCCCCGTGCTAGTTCTCATGGGAAATGAACTTTTTGGTGGCAATACAGAGACTGTACTGAAAGCTGCAACAGGGATTGAAGTATTTCACAACTTCACATTGCTACATGATGATATAATGGACAATGCGCCACTGCGCCGTTCGAAAACTACAGTGCATGAAAAATGGAATTCAAACATTGCCATCCTTTCAGGTGATACCATGTTTGTTCAGTCGTGCCAATTGGTTTCCTCGGTCGACGACAAGCACCTCCGCAAAGTATTAAACTTGTTTTATAAAACAGCCATTGAAGTCTGTGAAGGGCAGCAACTCGACATGAACTTCGAAAAACTCGACAACGTAACCATTGACGAGTACATCGAAATGATCAGCCTCAAAACGGCCGTCCTGCTTGGCTGCGCACTTTCTGTCGGTGCCATTTGCGCCGGAGCAAATGATTCCGATGCGCAAAAAATTTATGACTTTGGAAAAAATCTCGGTATTGCGTTTCAATTGAAAGACGACATACTCGACGCCTATGGCGACAGCAGTAAATTTGGGAAGAAAGTAGGCGGTGATATTATCGCAAACAAAAAAACTTATTTGCTCATCAAAGCTCTTCAGTTAGCACAGGAAGTTCAAAAAAACGAACTACTTCAGCTCTTATCTTCCAAAACCATTTCCGAAACGGAAAAAGTAAATTCCGTATTAAATATTTTCAACGATTTAAACATCCGGAAAATTTCCGAAGACGCCTCCGCCTCCTTCTACCAACTCGCTTTAGAAAATCTAAACACCATCAGCACCACCCCTGAAAAAAAAGCCCCGCTGCTGGAATTGGCGAGGGGGTTGATGGTGAGGGAGAACTGAAGGGGAATAAGCTAATGTGCTAATTAGCTAATGTGCGAATCTGCTAATGTGCGAATCTGCTAATGTGCCAATCTGCTAATCTCGTTATTAGCTAATCCACTAATGTCCTAGTTCATTATCACATCAGCTAATTAGCTAATTCATCACTCCCCCGCCCTGATCAACTGTATCCACCCATGGTACTCTTTGTCTTCGATATTGATGACGTACCAGTAGGTGTCGGCGATCAGGCCGCTGCCATCCCAGTTGTTACGGTAGCTTTCGCTTTTGTAAACGATGAGGCCCCAACGATTGAAGATAGTGAGCTTTGTTCCCGGAGGGATGTTCTTAATAACAAAGTAATCGTTCTGACCCGGACTGGATGGATATGGTGTGATGACATTCGGAATAACGAATGGAGAAAATTCTACTTTCAGACTATCTGTCAATACCAGACATCCTCCGCTGGTAGTGATCACGAGATAAACACTTTCTGCTGCAATGTCTGCAGCTGTTGCTGTATAAGTTGCATTAATGCTCGTATCACTCGGTGAAAATGTTCCGGTTCCTGTCGTTGTCCAGGTAACTCCGGTTACATTTGTTACCGTTGGTGTTAGTGCCAGTGTCTCTCCTGCATCGCCTGTGAGCAAAGTATCAGGCCCAGCTTCAAGCGTTGGTAACTGGCCGATGGTAATATTCAATGTATCGGTTAAATTCAGGCAGGCACCTGTAGTCGCCAAATAAATCTGCACGTTACCGGTAAGCGAGTCATTTGTTCCGGGCAGGTAGGTGACCGGAGAAACATTCGATACAGGATCAAATACGCCGTCGCCCGCTGTTATCCATTGAATGCCGCCGGCATTCTGCTGAGTACCATTCAATACGATTGAATCACCCACGCAGAAAACTAAATCAGGACCGGCATCCGGCGTTCCGGGTGGAATGACTACAACGGTAATGCTATCCTGCGAAACGCAACCGTATTGATTCGTCACTGTTGCAGTATAGACTGTAGTTGAAGTCGGATTGACAATAATCGTTGATGTTGTATCTCCTCCGGGTGTCCAGCTCAATGAAAGGCCATTGTGACTTACAGTTAGCGTATCCGACGATCCCCAGCAAATGGAAGCCTGTGTAGAGGTTATTGTCATCACCGGCGCAGGAGAAACATACAAGGTCATCATCGCAGTATCATCGGCACAAGGGAAATTCGATAAGACCATGTAGAGATGATAATATCCGGAATCTGTTGCTGCCGGTGTGTAAGTTGGTGTGAGCGACAATGTATCGCTGAAGGTTCCATTGCCATCACTGAACCAATGCATCGTTCCAACGTTTGCTGAACCGGTTAACTGAAATGAAGTGTTTCCGCAAACAGAAATGGAATCAGGTAAGATCGATGCGTGCGGACGTGGATTAATCGTGACATTGAAATTCAATGTATCACTGTTACATCCGTAAACATTTGTTTCAAACACAGTAAGTACCCCAAAGCCGGTGGTATCCCACATTACAGCAATTGTATCGCCTGTCGGGTAAACGGTGGATGAATAAGCATGTTGAGTGGTCCATGTATAAGTGGAACCTACATTTGCAACAAGGCCATAAATTTCAGACACACTGTCGCATGCTAAAGTTGTTCCGGTTACCGCAGGAATCAGCGGCTTTGGATTGATCGTTACATTGTAGGTTGTTGTCGGTCCAAAACACCCTGCTGCATTCACTTCGTAAACTGTTACTGTTCCGCTGCCGGCAGCTCCCCACACAAAACTATTCACAGCACCAATCTGTCCACCTGCATAGTTTCCTCCGGTAACACCCCAGTAATAAATTGATCCTGCATTCGGATTTACAAAATAGGTCGAAGTTGATCCTTCACATACAGAGATAGAACCAAAAATTGTTGAGGCTGTCGGATATGGATTCACCGTTACACTCAGCGATTGCACCGGACCGGCGCAACCGAAACCGTTGGTATCAACAACGGTGATAGATCCCAGACCCGGCCCTGTCCAGTGAACCAAAATACTGTCAGTTCCCTGACCTGTATAAATCGTTCCTCCGGTTACTGCCCAGGTATAATTTCCTCCGAACGGTGTAACAGAATAGTATGTCGTAGTGTCGTTTGCACAAATTGATACCGGACCTGAAATCGGATTGGTTGCAGGAACCGGATTCACTGTTACATCAATCGTATCGGTATCTGTACATGTTCCGACTGTTCCGGTAACTATGTATTGATAAGGAGTTGCTGAGGCAGGAATTCCACTAACGGTAATCGTATCCGTTGTTTCTGTCGTGCTCCACAAATACGTATTTGCACCGCTTGCATAAATCTGTGCTGAATCTCCTTCACAGAATGCTACAGGAGGTGACACTACGAGATTTACACTTGGTACAACATTTACATCTTGTGATAGGTTGTATACACAAGTGGTGACTGCATCGGTCACTGTCACATCAAAAGTATAGGTTCCCGCCCCGCATGTGGTGAAGTCAAAGCTCTGTGAACTCGCAGAAGTTGTATTAGGTACTACGCAACCCGGAATTGCCGTCCAGTTGTATGTACTTCCCGGAGAAGCTCCGGTAATATCAATGAGTGAAGTAAGATTCGGATCTGCCAGACATAAAAACTGCGGACTCGCACTGATTACCGGTGGCGGTTGAATATTGACACTTGTTGTAATCGATGAATCGCAACCAAATGCATCAGTTACGGTGAGCGTAAATGTTGTGGCTGTGGTTACGTCTGCATCCGGATTTAATGTCGTTGAATTGTTGATCGTCACCGAAGGACTGCTTGTCCACGAATACGTCGTTCCCGGATTGGTGTCACTACCCGTTCCATCTAACAAAATATTTGTGAGAACACCATTACAAATCAGATTCGGATTTGCCGTTGCCGTAGCATTTGGATTCGGAAGCACAACTGCCACGACTTGGGAATCAGCTGAACAACCGGAACCTGTATCGAAGACGTGAAGATTGAATGTATCGGTTGAACAAATGCTGCAAGTTGTTGATGGCAGATTCACGTTTCCAATCACATTGCCTCCAAAACTTGTCCAGGTGTATTGCATGCCCGGAGAACTTGCCAATCCGTCAAGCGTTACCGTCGAACAACCGCAAACAGGAGTAATCGGAGAAACATTAGCATCAGGAATCGGATTCACCGTCAGGATATAGTTGTAGGTATCAGTACAACCTGACGTTGTTCCTGTTACGGTGAACACTGTATTGACAGTTGGATTCACAACTTGTGTATCGAGTGTACTGTCAGCAAATGCAAAGGCAGGAACTGCTGTCCATGCATATGTTGTCGCTCCTGTTGCAATCAGCGTAGCTGAATCGCCATTACAAATGGATGCAGGTCCGGATACGGATACGGTAATTCCCGGAGTTACATCAAATGAATACGGAATCGTATCCTGACATCCTGTTACAGCATCAGAAACTACGACGATGAAATTGTATGTTGCTACAATACCGGTTGGAAACTGAACATCGATGTCAGAAGAGTCCGGTGCGGCATTGGTGATCATTGCATAATCAGGTGACAAACCCCATTCATACAATGAACCCGGCGCAGCGCCGGTGACTGTAAATTTATTGTCGAGCGGACTGGCCGATGCACATAGTGTGGGAGAGTCCGGTACTATGACAGGAAGCGGATAATGCGTCAGATCCACACATCCGGGCGACGAAACACAACCATTGTTATCGGTAACAGTGACGCAATAAGTCATGTCAGTGTTATAGGCAGTTGGACTGTCTATTGTACTGTCACTAAGAAACTGACCGGGGGTCCATACATACGTGTATGGCGGATTGCCTCCGCTTACGTTTGCAAAGAGTGTTGTGATGTCGTAACTGCAGAACTGTTGCGGCAACCCTGCATCGACAATCGGAAGTTCGTTCACGAAAACATTTACGAATGTATCGGCTGTACAACCGAGAGAATCAGTCACCGAAACAAACATCGTGTATGGGCCACCTGCTGTAAGTCCGCTTACAGAAGGATTGTTACAATTGGTACAACTAAATGTTCCCGGACCAAACCAGTCAACCGTTACAATCGGAGAAGAACTGGTTACAGTAATACCGAGATTCGCATCAGCGCCTTCACAAATCACCACATCCGGTCCCGGATCAACCAATGGCTTTGGCAAAAGATTCACAGTCGTAGTTACAGTATCGGGGCCACAAATACCATCAGCGATGAGTGTTACTGTGTATGAAGAACTCGTGCTGGTAAAATCATGAGAAACATTCATACCGCTGGCTGAATTACTCGATCCTGATGCCGGATCACCAAAATCCCATGTCCAGTCTGTTACATTTGGATCAATCGTCGGAGGATCGGGAAGAATTACGGCACTGCCATCGAAGAAAACAGTTGTACCGGGACAGATCGAAGTCGGATTGTACGAAATTGACGGGTAAAGATCCTGCACGGTAACATCCTGACTAACGGTTTTACAACCACATTCTGTATTACAAACACGCAGTGTGATAGTGTGGGTACCCACGGTACTCAGAGTAAGCGTTGTATCAGCTCCGCTCGCTGTTACATAACTGCCCGCATCAATTTTCCAGCTATACGTGATGTTACTGCCGCCATGCAGGGTAGTTTGATTCTGAAGAATAACATTCAACGGCCCGCAACCATAACTCGGGTTTGTATTGAAATTCGGGTCAGGTCGGGCAACAATTGCATTGTCGGGCGTGGTTGCTACGATGTCAAAGGCTTCCTGATTTCCGCCTTCACCGTCGACCATCACGTAATAGGTCGTTCCGGCCACTGTCGGAAAGGAAACGCTCATTGCTCCGGCAGTAGCTGAACTGCCCGTCGCACAAAAACCGGTGGTCGCCAACGATCCGCATACGCCGGTATAAACTTCCATTGCCAGACCCGGGTTATTGTTAATATTGGTGACAGAGATCACCCCCGTTCCATTGGCAATTGCCTGCACTGTAAACCATACAGAATTGTCTACCACACCGTCTCCGCAACTCAATACCGGGTCAGTCGGAGAGGATGTCGCACCGACAGTTGTACGGGTGCTACTACTACTGGAACACAGTATCAGCGCGGAAGAGCAGTTGTCTTGTGCATTTGCAAATCCAACAATGAGGAGAAAAATGATGGTGTGTATCGCTAATTTCATTCAGAATGCTATGAAGCAACCAAAATAATTTAAAGTTGCAAGTGATACTTTCATACAACTGATGACTTATTAACATTGTTCAGTAATTAGTAATTGGTAATTAGTGATTAGATTTGAGACGGAATTTTGAATTCTGAATACAGAATTCAAAATTCAGAATTCTTCATGAACCGCAATCTAGCCGACATATTGAACCTTTTATCAAAGCTCACAGTGAGGCGGTTTATTAATATCCTGAAAGTACTGGCCGGCTATTACCTGTCGCGCTTGCTGAAAAGACCCGTTGTTTTTGGCATGCCGGTATCTGTCTCGCTTGAGCCTACTACGTCATGCAATCTCCGCTGTCCGGAATGCCCAAGCGGATTACGGTCATTTACCAGACCAACTGGGATGATGAAAATGGATGTGTTTTCGAAAACGCTGGATGAAATTAATCGCGAAAGTCTCTACATCAATTTCTATTTCCAGGGTGAGCCGTTTCTGAACAAAGACTTTCTCACGATGGTGAATAAAGCCGGTGAGCAGGGCCTGTACACTGCTGCATCTACCAATGCTCATTATCTCACGCTCGAAAATGCAAAAGCTGCTGTGGAATCGGGACTCGACCGGTTGATTATCTCTCTTGATGGAACTACGCAGGAAGTCTACCAGTTATATCGTATCGGAGGAAATCTTTCAACTGTTATCGAAGGCGCGAAGAATATTGTTGCAATGAAGAAGGAACTGAAATCAAAAACTCCTTACGTCGTTTTCCAGTTTCTGGTCGTCGGCCCGAACGAACATCAGATACAGAATGCAAAATTACTTGCCAAAGAAACTGGTGTCGACGGTATTGCTTTTAAAACTGCACAGATTTACGATTACAAAAAAGGTAGCCCGCTAATTCCTTCAAATGAAAAATACTCGCGCTATCAGAAACAGAACGACGGATCTTTCCGGCTGAAAAATAAATTGGATGATCATTGCTGGAGATTGTGGAATTCAACTGTTATTACCTGGGATGGACAAGTCGTTCCCTGCTGTTTCGACAAAGATGCTTCCTACAGCAGTGGCTCTGTTACAACCGAGTCCTTTTCCGGCATCTGGAAAGGTGAAAAACTTAAAAAGTTCAGGGCCGCAGTGCTTCGCAGTCGAAAAGAAATCGATATTTGCACAAACTGCTCCGAGGGAACAACGGTCTGGAATTAACTGCACGGTTGCATTTTCATCTCTCAGCATCATTCTGCATGATTTCTATGCTTCAATTGAACCGCACTCTTTCCGCTCATTCAGGAGCTGTTTATGCACTTGAAACCGGACGAACACCCGGGGAATTCTATTCCGGTGGAAGTGACCGAATTGTTTCAAGATGGGATTTATCCGCTGATGCACCACCGGCCGGATTAGTCAATGTTGGTTCAATTATCTACAGCATGCGTTACCTGCCTTCGTTTGAACTTCTCATCATCGGTTTGAGTAGCGGCCTGTTTCATGTCGTCAGTTTGCGTGAGCAGAAAGAGTTGAAATTGCTGTCGCATCACAGCGGCGGAATCTTTGAAATGGTGTACTCGGAAAAACATCAATTACTCTATCTGTGCAGCGGCGATGGCTCGGTATCAGCATGGAGTGTACCTGATTTCGAAATGCAGGCTTCCATAAAATTATGTGACGAAAAAGTCAGAGGCATTTCACTTGATACCGATCAAAACATACTTGCCGCTGCTTGTGGCGATGGGTCTGTCAGAATTTTTCATGCAGACAAACTTCATCTGATGCATCGCTTATTTGCACATAATCTTTCTGCGAATTGTGTTTGCTTTCACCCCGACGGAAATTTTCTTCTCAGTGGCGGAAGAGATGCCATGCTGCGTCTCTGGAATACTTCAAACTTTGAAATGATCAGAGAAATTCCTGCGCACAACTATGCCATTTATTCGATTTCATTTTCTCCGGATAAAAAATTCTTTGCCACCGGAAGCAGAGATAAAACAGTAAAAATCTGGAACAGCACAAATGCAGAATTTGTTTTCAGAGCAGATCGGGAAAAATCAGGAGGTCATTCACACAGCGTGAACAGAGTCTTGTGGACTAACTATGAAAATACGTTACTGTCTGCAGGTGATGACAGAAATATTCTTGCCTGGAAAATAAACTGAAACGAAATCCCTTTTAATTAAAATCATTAAAACTATTTTCAGGTAATGGCCAGGAAAAGGGCATTCTCATTAAAAGAAATATCATGTTATAAAAAACAAAAAACTCCGCG
This sequence comes from Bacteroidia bacterium, assembly GCA_046330055.1. Classification (GTDB taxonomy): domain Bacteria; phylum Bacteroidota; class Bacteroidia; order AKYH767-A; family 2013-40CM-41-45; genus JADKIH01. Next base: position 95,622 of record JAXLTM010000004.1, read on the forward strand.
AATTAACACGGAGTTTTCTGATCAACAATTCAAATTACTTAACTTAAACTTAACATGAAACACGCCTATTATAACGGGAGGCTGTAAGAAAATGTTTCAGTGGTTATGGGGGAAACGGCTATTTATTAATTAAAAATCTTAAATCCCTTTATTTTTAATTTAATTTCAAGGATTGAGTCCATAAAAAAAGCGGAACATGGTTCCGCTTTTCAGTATTTCTACGGTAAGAAATCGCTCCGGAAAACAAGGGCCGGAGAAATTTCCCGACGTCTGAAATCAGATAGTCATGATTTCTTTTTCTTTTGCTTCAAGGTGTTTGTCTACAACGGCAATGTACTGGTCGGTCATCTTCTGAACCTGATCTTCCAATCCTTTCAACACATCTTCAGGAACTGATTTGCCTTCTTTCTTGAGATGCTCATTGGCGTCACGACGAATATTTCTGATTCCGACCTTTGCATGTTCTGCTTCGGCGCGCGATTTCTTTACGAGATCTTTACGTCGTTCTTCCGTCAAAGCAGGGATATTAATGCGCACCCAGGTTCCATCATTTTGCGGAGTGAAGCCAAGATTCGCGGCAAGAATAGCTTTTTCAATAGGGCCAATCATTGATTTCTCCCAGGGCTGAATAGCTAATGTACGCGCATCAGGTGTGGTCACACTGGCTACCTGATTCAATGGTGTCGGAGTTCCGTAATAATCTACATGAATGCCTTCGAGCATCGATGGATTGGCGCGGCCCGCACGGATTTTTGCAAGCTCTGCTTCGAGGTGATCAATCGCTTTTTGCATGTGGCTCTTTGCGTCACCTAAAACTTTATTCGAGTCTAACATATGCTGTTATTTTTATCGGTATTAAAATTCAACGAGCGTTCCTACCTGAGCACCTTCAAGAACCCTCAGCAGGTTTCCGCTCTTATTCATATCAAAGACAATAATCGGAACTTTATTCTCATTACACAATGTGAAGGCAGTAAGATCCATCACTTTCAGTCCTTTTTCATAGACTTCGTCGAAGGTTACTGTATCGTACTTTACTGCCGACTTATCCTTTTCAGGATCGGATGTATAAATTCCATCTACCCGTGTGCCTTTGAGAATCACATCGGCACCGATTTCAATAGCACGCAGAGATGCTGCTGTATCAGTGGTAAAGTATGGATTACCGGTGCCCGCTCCGAAGATGACCACGCGGCCTTTTTCGAGGTGACGAACAGCGCGGCGCTTGATATAAGGTTCGCAAATCTGTTCCATCTTGATCGCCGATTGGAGACGTGTCTTTACACCGATTCGTTCCAGTGCCGACTGCAGAGCCATGCTGTTTATTACCGTAGCCAGCATTCCCATATAGTCGCCCTGAACGCGATCAATTACATCTTCGGCATCATTACCTACACCACGGAAGATATTTCCTCCGCCAATGACTACGGCTACCTCAACTCCTTCATCAACGATGGATTTGATGTCTTCCGAATATTGTTTCAATCGGTTGTGATCAATTCCAAAATCCTTTTCACCCATCAGGGCTTCACCACTAAGTTTGAGGAGGACGCGTTTGTATTTCATAGGGGCCGGCTTGAAGTGCAAATTTATAAAAGAGTAAGTAGTAATTAGTAATTAGTGATTAGAATTATGCACTTATCCAATCCATGATAACCAGGCACTAATTACTAATTACTACTCACTAATTACTAAAAAAAAAGGGAGAACCAACGTCCTCCCCTTTTATTATCCTAGTTTCACGCGTTTCATCGCTGTGATCTTTGCGGCTTTATCTACGCTTTCGAGATACTGACGAACTGTCTTTTTCTCGTCTTTAATATACTGCTGGTTGAGCAGTGTGTATTCGCTGTAGAATTTGTTGATCTTTCCCTGAGCGATCTTTTCGATCATGTTCTCAGGCTTGCCTTCCTGACGGATCTGCTCTTTGGCAATCTCCAACTCACGCTCAAGAAGTGACGGATCTACATCGTCTTTATCGATAGCAACCGGAGCCATGGCAGCAACCTGCATAGCGATATCACGACCGGCTTCAGCAACAGCAGGAGCTGCTACACTGAAACCTACCATTGAAGTAAGTTTGTTACCCGGGTGATTATAAACGATTACTTTTTCTGCAGTTACATTCTGGAAATCAACAACGTCGATTTTCTCGCCGATTTTACCCATCTGATCCACCAATGTGTCTCCTACGGTACGATCGCCAAGTTTCAACGCTTTCACCTCATCGATAGAAGATGGATTGCTCTTCATTGCAAGATCGAGGATAGACTCACCGTATTTTACGAAGTCTTCGTTCTTAGCTACGAAATCGGTCTCGCAGCAAACTGCGACAACCATTCCATGCTTACCGTCAGCTGATACTTTACCGAAAACATAACCTTCTTTAGCTTCACGGTCCTGACGATTAGCGGCAATTTTCTGACCCTTCTTACGAAGGATATCAATAGCTGCTTCGAAATCTCCGTTAGCTTCGATAAGTGCTTTCTTGCAATCCATCATACCGGAACCGGTTTGCTGGCGAAGTTTATTTACATCTGCTGCGCTGATAGTTGCAGTTGACATTGTTGTATTCTCCTTTACTATTTAAACTTGTTACTTATTCTTTACTTAATTGTAAGCCGATTATTAACGCTTACCTTTTGGACCGCCGGCGTTACCACCGCGACGAGGACGACCGGTTGTTTTCGGTGCTTCGCCTGAAGTCTCTTCTTCGTCAGCTGAAAATTCCACTGCCATTTCCTTTTCTTCTCCTGATTCTTCAGCTTCTTTTTCCTTCTCCAGTTCTTTGTCCACTTTACGTTCTGCCAGACCTTCTTCAATTGCTTTGATCATTGATTCAATGATTACGGCGATTGATTTTGAAGCATCATCATTTGCAGGAATTGCAAAGTCAACTTCAGTTGGATCTGTATTGGTATCGGTGATAGCGAATGTAGGGATGTTCAGTTTGTGAGCTTCAGCAACAGCGATGTGTTCTTTCATTGTATCAACGATGAACAAAGCTGCCGGCAAACGACTCAGGTCAGAGATACTGCCGAGGAACTTTTCCATCTTCGCTTTCTGACGTGAAATCTGCAGACGCTCTTTTTTGGAAATGTTTTCGAATGTACCATCCGTTGCCATTTTCTCGAAGCCTGTCATCTTCTTTACCGACTTACGTACGGTAGCGAAGTTGGTCAGCATTCCGCCCGGCCAGCGCTCGGTAATGTATGGCATGTTCACACGTGTAGCTGCTGTGGCAACGATTTCTTTTGCCTGCTTTTTAGTCGCTACGAACAAAACCTTTTTACCTGATTTTGCAATCTGCTTCATTGCTGCAGCAGCTTCATCGATCTTTGCTACTGTTTTGTTAAGGTCGATGATATGGATACCACGGGCTTCCATGAAAATATAGGGAGCCATTTTGGGGTTCCACTTGCTTTTTAAGTGGCCGAAGTGAGCACCGGCTTCGAGTAATTCCTGATATGAAACTCTTGACATTGAATTTGAGTTGACGAATGAGTGGATATTTATTTTTTTGAAACCACTGAAGCAGAGAGTCAATCTGCCACAGCAGCGTCGTACTGTTAACGTTTAGAGAACTGGAATCTCTTACGGGCTTTTTTCTGACCCGGCTTTTTACGCTCAACCATACGAGGGTCACGGGTAAGGAGACCTTCCTTGCGGAGCGGAGATTTATTTTCTTCGTTCACTTTTACAAGTGCACGTGCAATACCAAGACGAACTGCCTCAGCCTGACCTTTGATACCGCCGCCATCAACGGTTACGCTGATGTCATAGGTTTCTTTTGCATTCACAGTAGACTGTGCCTGCGTTACGATATATTGAAGCGGACCGGTCGGGAAATACTCCTTGAAATCACGTGAATTAACTTTGATATCGCCGTTACCTAATTCCAGGTATACGCGGGCGATTGAGGTCTTTCTCCGGCCGATAGAATGAATCATTGCCATGCTTGGTGTTTCTTAGTATGTAAGTTTTACTTCTTTTGGTTTTTGTGCTGTATGCGGATGCTCAGTTCCTACGAACACGTGCAGGTTGCGGAAAAGTTCGCGACCCAGACGATTCTTCGGAAGCATTCCGCGGATTGAATTCTCAAGAATCAAAGCAGGATTCTTTTTCATCCAATCATTCGGAGTAGCGAAACGCTGTCCGCCCGGATAACCGGTATAGTGAACATATTCCTTCTCCTCCATCTTGTTACCGGAGAAACGAATCTTCTCAGCGTTGATGATGATAACGTTGTCACCACAATCTACGTGAGGTGTGTAGCCCGGCTTGGTCTTGCCACGTAAAATCATGGCTACCTGAGATGAGAGACGACCTACTGTCTGATCTTTTGCATCGATCAGAACCCATTGTTTGTTGACTGTTTTCGCGTTCAGAGAAACAGTCTTATAGCTCACTGCGTCCAATTTCAATTAATATTTAAGGTTTTTGCAATAAATAGCTTTCCCACGAAGGGGTTGCAAAAGTAGGAAAACTTTCAAAACGAACAAATGGTAGGTGAATTTATTAATGAAGAAGTAGTTGTGTGTTCTCACCTGCAGCACTTCTGCCTGTGTTTTTTACCCCCGCCAAACAATCGCGTAACCTCACTCTTGATCAAATACCGGCCTTTAAATGATGCTTAAAACAGCCAAAATACTGGTTTTATATGCTCAATAGTCGTTTTTTATCCTCAAAAACGGCCTTCTGCCTTCTTCTCAACATCAGAAATTAATCGGAAGAGCGGAATGGCCCGGAAAATGAATCCTGCCATAAATGTGGCGAAAATTAACAGGCCCATCATGCCGAATTCGGGATGATTCAGAAAAAAAGAAATCAAAATGCCGGCAAGGAAGGCGTAAACGGCCAGGTAAATGACATCAAACTTGACTGCCGCCGCCCCTCTCCGTCTGGAACGCAGGAAACGGACAATCAGCAAGACAACCAGACAAATTCCGGCCAGGTAGGGTAAAAGTTGATCCAGCATTGTTTTTTTCGCAAAACTAAACAATTTCGCTTCCTTTTTGTCCTTTAGAAAGCAGACAGAGTTTAATGAACGAAATCCCCACAGTTTTAATCAGCGGCGGTTCAGGAATGATCGGCCAAAGGCTAACCGAAAAACTAAAATCATCGGGATTCAGACCAATTATCCTTTCCCGAAAAATTGATCATTTGTCTGCAGATACTTTTTACTGGAACCCCGATGAAGGAATCATCGACCCTAACGCTCTGAAAGATGCCCGAATTCTCATTCATCTTGCAGGTGTTTCAATTGCGGGGAAACGGTGGACAGAAGAATATAAAAGAGAACTGGCCGACAGCCGCATTATCCCAACCGAATTCCTGATCAACGCTCTGAAAAAATTTCCAAACCGTATTCACACTGTAATTGCATCCTGCGCTGTTGGATATTATGGTGATCGTGCCGATGAAGTGCTGACTGAAGAATCAGCTCCCGGAAATACTTTCATGGCCCGGCTTAGTGTGCAATGGGAAAATGCAGTTAAAGGTTTTGAAACCGATAGCCGAAGACTATGCATTCTTCGAACCGGGGTGGTTTTTGATAATAACGGAGGCTTTCTGAAAACGGTAAAAACTCCCGTCAAATTGCTCGGTGCTGCACCAATAGGAAATGGCAAACAATATGTTTCATGGATCGACCACGAAGATATAACCGGCATCATGCTTCATCTCATTAAACATAATGAGCTCCATGGTGTATTTAATGCCGTTGCTCCTAATCCTGTCACCAATAAAGAACTCATGAAAACACTTGCAAAGTTTTTTCATCGCCCTTTTATAAACATCCCCATTCCTTCCATCCTCCTTAAGACAGTACTCGGCGAAAAATCTGCTGTCATCCTCGAAAGTCAACGGGTTTCTGCAGAAAAAATCCTCCGATCCGGGTATGTGTTTCAAAAAACCGATGCCGCACAATTAGCTGTTTAGCTCATTCGCCAAATAAATAATCAATTCCATGTCTACTACTTTTCATTGGTTTCGTCGTGATCTTCGCTTAGAAGATAACGCTGCTTTGTACCATGCTCTGAGATCAGGAAATCAGGTGCAGTGTGTCTTTATCTTTGATTCGAATATCCTGGAGAAGTTAGAGAACAAAGAAGACCGGCGTCTTGTCTTTATTCATCAGGAAGTAGAAAGACTGCATCGGGAACTTTCAGCATTGGGATCCGGCCTGGTTGTATTACATGGAAAGCCTGATGAAATATGGAAAAAGCTGGCTAAAGAATATCAGATCGTCTCTGTTTTTACCAATCACGACTATGAACCTTATGCTAAAAAACGCGACGATGAAATCGGGAAGCTCTTTCAAAGCCTGAATATTTCTTTTCATACTTATAAAGATCAGGTCATCTTTGAAAAAAGCGAAATCGTGAAAGACGACGGTTCGCCTTACCTTGTCTTTACGCCTTACATGAAAGCATGGCGGAAGAAATTCAATGCCTTCTACGGGAAATCGTATCCGACTGAAAAATACTTTTCCAACTTTGTAAAAAGTAAAAGCAGCGGGCCGCTTCCGATTGAATCATATGGATTCAAAAACATGAACATCGAATTCCCTCCGCGTATACTCAACAAAAAAGTAATTGAACAATACGCTGAGCAACGTGACATTCCATCTGTCAATGGCACTTCCCGACTATCGCTTCATCTTCGCTTTGGCACAGTCAGCATTCGTCAACTGGTAAATGCTGCATGGTTTAGTGAGAAGTGGGTGAACGAACTTATCTGGCGCGAATTCTACATGATGATTCTCTGGCATTTCCCGCATGCAACGGAAAAAGCATTCAAATCGCAATACGATTTACTGGAATGGCGAAATGACGAAGAGGGATTTTTAAAATGGTGTAACGGACAAACCGGATATCCAATCGTAGATGCAGGAATGCGCGAATTGAATGCAACAGGATTCATGCACAATCGTGTGCGGATGATTGTAGCCATGTTTCTTACCAAGTACTTGCTCATCGACTGGCGATGGGGTGAAGCATACTTTGCAGAGAAGCTTCTTGACTTTGAATTGTCGAGTAATAACGGCGGGTGGCAATGGAGTGCGGGAACCGGTGTTGATGCCGCTCCGTACTTCCGGATTTTCAATATGGATGAACAAACGAAGCGCTTTGATCCGGAGTTAAAATATGTGCGGAAGTGGGTGCCGGAGTTTCAGGAATTGACATATCCCAAACCGATGGTAGATTACAAGATGGCGAGAGAGCGTTGTCTTAAATTTTTCAAAGCAAGGGAGTAAGGCTTCTGCCATGCAAGGATTTTTTTTAACCACAGAGACCACGAAATCCACAGAGGTGACACGAAGGCTGCAAAATAATTTATTCTGCGAAAGTCTATTTTTTTGTCAGCGATAGTCAGCGGGAAACCTTATCCGTGATTTCAAATTTAATTTCTGTGACTTTCCGTGGGAAAAATTTTACCACTAAGTCACTCAGACACTAAGGTTCACTTAGAATTTATCAACTAAAATAATTTTAGTACTGCCCCTCACTTCTGCACTCTTGTTTTCAAGAGTAACACGGTACACTCCACCTCTCAAGTACGAAGGAAGAACGATTTCGCCGGAACCGACAAATGTGCCCGAGTAGACCTCTCTTCCCCATGAATCGCAAATTCTGATTAACGCATCTCCGGTTCGGCGGGTTGATTCTATTGTGATTCGTCCTGTAGTCGGATTCGGATAGACGACTAACTGAATAAGTTTTGCATCATCAATATCGTTGATCACACAAGCAAGAACACAATTCTGTTGAGATGTAATTCCCATCCCCGCCGACAAACGACTTTGGAATGTATCTGCTGCTGCGCAATCGTTTCGTAAGTAAAAATTCAGCCATGGCAACAATAAACTATCTGTGAGCTCCTGCTGAACACCGGCACTGATAGCTGGCTGCGGAGTACAGGTGCTTTCCCCGAGTGTGCAATAGAAATTTGATGATGCAAATTGACAATGACTTCCTCCGGTAATACTGATGAATGATTTACAGACTGATGCTAATGAATCATACATCGGTAATTGATGCGCAGAGGCTGGTGCTACACAATCGTTACCGCCAGAAATCACCAGTGCAGGTTTGCTGATTTGCAGCGCTGCTGTCACCGATGACGGATTGGTTACTGCAGCAGCCAATGTAGCCATGGCTGTAATTGTTGTATCGGACTGCATTGCAAGAAAAGCGCAGCCGCCACCCATTGAGTGACCCATCAGGGCGCAGGCAGTATCAACTCTTCCGTAAAAAACCGATAATGCATCATTCCCTTCTGACTTCAAGGCGTGAGTAAGAAAAGACATGTCGCCTGCGAAATTTGTGTGCGATGGAGAGAATCCTGTTTCTGTTGTCGGGAAAACCATAATGTATCCTTGCGGCACGAGTGAATTCCAAATAACATCGTATGCAGAATAATCCATCAGAAAACCATGACCAAAAACCAAAACAGGAAAGACGCCGCTTGAAATGGGAACATTATCGCCATTCGTAAGTGATGGATAATAAATTTCACACGGTACACTGCGGTTACTTCTTGACGCATCAGTGTATGTTTTTTGAATATGTCCGACTGAAAAGCTTTGTGATAAAACAATTTGAGGAAATAAAAAATTGAACGGAACTACTATCATTACAATAATCTTCCTCATTTTATGATAAATTGAATTCACTTTGCGCACGCTCATTTAGTTTTTTAAATACTTACCCTGATCCCTATCAAAGATAGAGTATTCCGGCTCAATTACTATAAACAAGTCTGCACAAATCCGGTTTCCCTCTTTTTAAAAAAAATGTATCTTCACCTTCAAAACCCACCACAATGAAAAAACTCTATACACTTACATTCTTATTTTTTGCATTTCTTTTCTCCTCCGCACAGCATGCCAGTTTTTGTCAGCTAAACCTCTCCGGCTACAATGCTTTGCCGATTTATCTGAGCACCCCGTCACATGATGTGCTGTGGATATCAACGTACGGTTTTAACTCGGGACAATACAATTCAAAGACCTATGCCAGAACTACTGATGCAGGAGCTACCTGGCAGATCAGTGCTGTTCCTGAATTAAATGACCGTGGCTGCCAATGTGTTTTTGCTTTAAGTGCTGATGTGGCATGGATCGGCATGACCGATGTGAACAATGGAGGCTCCAACTCCATTTGGAAAACTGTTGATGGCGGACAAAATTGGCAACAGCAACTTACAACACAGTATACCAATTCCGGTTCCTACATTTCTTCAATCGCTTTTTTCAATGCTACTAATGGTGTTGCCATCGGACAAACCAGTTACGGTCATTTCGAAATCTATACGACTTCAAATGGCGGCACGGACTGGGATTCTGTACCGCATGCAAATATTCCGGTGACTAACGGTAATGAATATAACTATTCAAACGGCTATGCTCAAAGCGGTGATAGTGTTTGGTTTTCTACCAGTACGGGCAGAATTTTCTTTTCATATGATCAGGGACACACCTGGGGTGTTACAGCCACAGGAAATTCCAATGTTGCTACTGTAACGATGAATGACGGACGCAATGGTGCCGCAGGCGGTTACAGTTATGATATTGAGTACACCACAACAGGCGGGCTTACCTGGCAAAACCGCACCAGCAGTATCCATGTATATACATTAGGCGCAATCCCGGGAATTCCGGGCTCTTTTGTTTTCCGATCCGACCTTGGGCTATATATTACTTCCGATTTCTTTCAGACCAATGTCCTGATTGATGATCAGATCCCATACAATACAGATCCGATTGCAATGTACGATCCTACGATCGGCTGGACGCCTGCGGGTAGCAATTACCCGGATTCAATGATGATGAAAATCGAAAATGTATTTTCAAAAATCGAAACACCGCAACTTAATCGTTCCGAATTAAGCGTCTTCCCGAATCCTGTCATCACCAATGCTGCCATGGTTAGCTTTTCTTCTGCTGAAAAATCCAAGGCTATTCTTTCTCTGTATGATCTGAGCGGAAAGAAAGTTCGGGAAATGACTGCTGAGGCAAATGCCGGCAAAACCAGACTTGTTTTTGATTTTACAGGGCTTTCAAGAAGTATGTATTTGCTTCAACTGAATCTGAACGGAGTGATTTCTCAGTCGAAAGTTATTTTGAAATAAGGCATTTGCGATTTTGCGAGATAGTCTGCTTTTTTTGTTTCCCCCAGAGAGACGCAGACTATTTCGCAGAAGAGCGCTGAGATGGACACGGAAAATTTCAATGGCCACTCCTTTTCGTTAAATTTCTTGATACTGGCCTCCAGAAACTTTATTTAAAAGTGTAAGATCACCTTACACTTCCAGCACTACTTGCCCTAACTTGTGTTATCCGTGGGCGTAAATAAGAGGACAAACCATATTCCATGTCCCAAAGGTATTTACGCCTTATTGTACTTGTTATGCTCTCACTCTGTGAGAGTGTAATTAAGTCGTATGCCGGCCCATCCGGCATAGTGGCTTCCTTTGTGCATGCCAATACCTCGCAAGAGGCCAGCGAAGTGGCCAATAACACCCTTCGGGTAAAAAACCTTACAAACTCAACTGTAAGATTTCATGTGAATTTCTCCATGCCTGCCGGCTGGCAGTTTTTGGGAAATGCCTCAAAAGACATTGAATTGGCAGCCGGTGACTCAGTTTTCGTTCCTGCCCGTGTGATTATCGAAAATGCGGCAAAAGGCGGAACGAGTTATATCGTTACGGCATGGCTTTCCAGTGAAAAGGGCATTCAGTTTTCTTCGCAAAACTGGTATGTGAGCATTCCTTCCAAATCGGAATGGAAAGCACTGATTCCAACAAAACAACATTACTTCATTACAGGAAATGATTCTTCAGGATTCTCGATGATCTTCCGGAATACAGGAAACACCGACGAACAAATCCGCGTCTCACTCATCCCGGATCATCACCTCGAAATTTTACGAAGCACCGATGGCGGGCCGGCACTGCTGACGTTTACAATCAATCTGCCGGTCGGGAAAGACACTACGATAGCCTTCCCTGTCATCAGGCACGACAACAAAGGAAATTCCGGACGAAAAGATGCTGATATACACTCTCTCCCATCACGGGAGAGTTTTGCCATTCAGGTCCTTGCCAAATCACTCGTAAGTTCTGCTTCCTGGAGTGGTACTACTCAGTTCATCAAACTTGGTAACACTGCTCATCTGAACGACTTCGGACACAGCGCCGTTCCTCTTACTGTAGAAGCAAACGTTTATGATGTGCTTTCCAACGGAACATCAATGTCGCTCGATGCATACGGAAGTATGAATCTTAAACACGATGGTATCTTAAACTATCGCTTCCAGACTGTCTTTATCACCAACTTCCTCGAGCAAAACTCATTCCTCGGAAACAATCACTACATCGGTTACTTCAACAATAAAATGTCAGTTGAAATCGGTGAGGTAAACGGCTGGGGAAGAAGTTTACTTACCGGAAAAGGAATCAAAGCTTCTTACAACATCGGTAATAATACAATTGGCGTGCTGTATAGCCGCGGTCCGGGATTCTTCAAGCCGCATACTAATGAAGGTTACGGATTCTACCATAACTATCGTTTGAAGAAATTAAACTGGAGCAATTATGTTTCGTTCCAGAATAATTCTCAATTGCACATTTCAAGCTCATTGTACAATACATCAATCGGCTTCAGAATTAATCCGAAGAATCAAATCATCGTTGGCGGCGGTATGAGTTCTGAAAATTATTCATCAGCTACATCCTCTCTTCTCATTAAAGGATTTGGTATGGATGCAACGTATACAGGAACTTATAAGAAAATCAATACTTCTGTTTCGGTAAATACGGGTTCATCAAACTATGCACTTGCAAGAGGTGTTTTCATGACATCAGGTCGCGTGAGTTACAAAATCAACGGCGTACAGGAAGTGGCTGCAGCTTATCAGAGTTTCAATCAACGACCGGAATATTTCATCAACGGAAATAATGTTGTCGGAAATTATGTGCATAGCGAACGTTATGAAATCAGATATGGAAATCAGTCGGCCGGCGGAATTTATGCTCTGAAACCGATTTACCAGATCGATGAAAATCAAAGCATACGCTCTACGGCTACGGGCCTTGGTGCGGAATACAATATCCGTAATCTGACAGGAGTACGAATTTCAACAACCGGTTATGCAGGCTATGCTACGGTTCAAAATGTGGACGTACCAAGCTTCTTTACTGCACGACTTGGTGTCTTTGCACGGTGGGAAAAAATGTCGCTCAGCTTTCGTTATTTCTACGGACCGAATCAGCTGGCCGAACAACTTCGTTTCGTGAAAGACAAATTGAATCCGCAATCATTTCACATCGTAGGTTCATACGACTACTGGATGGCCGGCGGCAAATTGCTCTTGTCTACAACAGGAAATATGATGTATGAATCGTACTTCCAAAAATTCAATTTCCGTTTACGCCCTGAGTTGTTTTACTATTCAAAGGCAGGCGTTCGCTTCTCTGCCTACGCTTCATTCCTCAGTTCATCACAAGGCGCCAACCCAATGCTTGAAAACCGGAACGGTGGACAAAACGAATTCGAAACTCTGAAAAATACTGAATTGAGTTTTGGTTTTGGTGTGAGAAAACAAATCGGAATTCCTGTGCCGGGCAAAAAGTACATTACTACCCGCGTTGTTGTCTTCAAAGACCTTAACGGTAACCGTAAACTGGATGCCAATGAAGAAGGCGTACAAGACATGCTCGTGAATATCCGTGCCGTAAAACTGAATGATGAAAGTTCAGTTGACACCATTAACATGAGCCGCACCCGCGGAGAAGACTTTATCTCCAATAAAAAAGGTGAAATCGTTTATGAAAACATTCCTGCCGGTAATTACAAAATAAGCTGTACATCGCTGGTTAGTCAGGGCGAATGGTTTGATGCAAATTCAGGTGAGTACCTTCTTGATAAAAAACAAACCATCTATATACCGCTGACCAAAGGTGTTCGTCTGACCGGTTCACTGCTTGTTGAAAGAGATAAATATTCAGAGCAAGGCGGCGAAGTTGATTTGTCCCGTATTCGCGTAACGGCAGTTGATTCTTCAGGAAAAACATTCTCTGTACTCACTGACCGCACAGGTAATTTCGTGATGTACCTGCCAACCGGAATTTACACCGTAGCGATTAACGATGCAGCTTTGGGAACCAGCTTTACCTTCCTTCAGAACAGAGTAACGATTGACCTGAGCACATTCACAGAAAATTTCAGCATGACATTCAACGCAGTTGAAAATAAGCGAAAAATGGATATTAAAAAGTTTAATGTGCAAGGTGAAGAGCAAAAATAGTATAACCCTGCAACCAATACCCCGTAAATATTCGAAAAACCAACCAATACCTAAACCATGAAGTGTAAGATTAATTTTCTACTCGTCGTTCTTTTCTTCATTGCCCTAAAGGGCTTTAGTCAGAGTGTCAGTATTTCTCCAAGCCGTTTGTATTACAAAACACCGATTGGCGAATACAAGACACAGGAAGTCACAGTTACCAATAACGCTTCAGTTAAGCAATCGTTCACGGTAACCTTCTCCGATTTTGAACCCTCCGGTTCGCAGGGAAAATCCAAGTTCATGAATAAAGGTGAAAGTGAACACTCCTGCGCACAGTGGCTGACGGCCAATCCATCGTTCTTCGAACTGGAAGCCGGACAAAGTCAGAAGATTCAGGTGCTCATGCAAGTTCCAACCAGCCCGGAAGCCAACAAAGTGAAGTGGGCAGCCATGCAGATAAAACTTACCAAAGAGCGTCAGAATGGTGAATCAGGTGATAAAAATTCGATCGGAATGGGTATCACGGAAACATTTCAGTTTATCGTACATGTACTCCAGACACCACCGACTGTAACTAATAAGAGTGCTGAATTGCAAAGCTTCAAAGAAATTACCGAACCCGGTGATTCAGTAAGAACGCTTGCACTGCAGGTCTACAATAATGGTGAGTCGATTCTTGACTGCGCGTCTTATCTGGAATACACTCAGGTAAACACCGGTGAAGAACAACGTCAGAAACCATTTGCCTTTACGCTCCTTCCGGGATCATCACGAATTGTAAAATTCCAGATGCCGAAAGATCTGAAAGGAAAATACTCCATACTCGGCGTAGTGGATATCGGAAGCAGGGAAAATGTATTAGCAGCCGAATTGGAAATAGACATGAAGTAGACGCAAGTCTGCATTAGCGCACCGTAAGAAATCATGAAAACGATTCATGATCCGGCGGTTTAAGAAAAGATTGAATGACTTTTTGACCTGAGAATGCATGCTAAAATAGGTTGAAAATCACTTAATACGAATCATTTCGAATGACTGACACTCATTTATTGATTCAATCCAACAGAAGTTCACAACTGTAAGATGATGTGCAGTTTTGAACATACGCACCACATCAGGCACATCATCTTTGTAAAACAAATATTTTAAAAACAATTTAAACCACACCCCCCAATGAAGAAGAATTTCTTTAAAAAAGCTTTACCGTTTACCGCAATGGCCGGTATGGTGTAGTCCCAAAAGTTAGTTGAAAACTTAGCAGCCACCGAAGTCGCTGCTAAGTAAGTGGTTTGATAATGAGTATTTTTGTTTTGCGAATAAAAATCCAAACCAAACTACCATGAGCAAATCTACAAAAGTTCAACGAGAAACCATTTCCTGGTTTTATGACCAGCTCAGTCGACATCAAATTTGAAATTGCAATGAACCATTTCGAGTTGAGTCGGATCATGTTCAATCAGATTTTCGAGGAAATTATCAGGGAAAAGACAGGGAACGCTACGAGCACTCTTCTTCCGGCCCGAAGCAATACTATCGACACGGTTTTAACCCGGGGAGCATCAAAATGGGAGATCACCGCTTACCGGTAGAAATTCCCAGAATCAGAGAATCGGCAAGCGGAAAATGTGTTACGTTGCCGGGACTGAAAAAGAAACCTGGCTGAGCCAAGCGAAGAAGTTTCAAAAAGTGCTTCATGGAATCAGCACTCGTGATTACAAAAAAGTAACGGAACATTTGGCTGAAAGCTTTGGGCTCAGTTCAAGTCAGATCAGTCGTGAATTTAAAGAGCAAAGCGAAGAAGCGTTCAGACATTTTTGCGAGCGAACCTACGAGGATCACAATTTTGTTGCACTTTTAATTGATGGAAAATACCTCGCCAGTGAACAAATGGTTGTCGCTCTGGGGGTGACTGATAAGGGGATAAAAATTCCGTAGGTTTTATTCAAACATCGAGTGAAAATGCTCGTGCCATCAGTCAGTTGCTGAAACAAATACTTGCGAAGAAATTTAGTTTTTCTGACGGCTTGCTTGTAGTGATTGACGGAAGCAAGGGAATTTACAAAAGCCGTAGTTGATTTATTTGAAGAAGGCGCTTTATTCAGCGTTGTCAGTGGCACAAACGCGAAAATGTATTGAGCTATTTAAGCGATCGGGACAAATCGAATTTTAAAACGAAAAATACAAAATGCATATCATGAGCTCGATTACAACAAAGCAAAATTGGCTTTACAAAGTATCCATAAAGAGCTATTAAAAATCAATCAAAATGCAGCGAACTCGCTACAAGAAGGGATTGGAAGAAACGCTTACTCTTCATAAATTGAAAGTTGCGCAAATTTTTTCAAGAAGTCTTGGCACAACAAACTGTATCGAGAGCCTCAACTCACAAATGGCGAAATTTGTTCGAAATGTAAACACTGGAGTAATAGCAATCAACGACAAAGATGGGTAGCGGCAGCCTTATTGGAACTAGAAAATAATTTGAATAAAATTCATAACTTTAAACACCTTAATAAACTACAAGAAGCAATCAAAATCATCTCAATAAAAAACCACTAGGAAAAATTTCAACTAAGAAATAGACATCACCGCCGGTATCTTTACAGTAAACACGACGAAAGCTCAGCTTTCAGATCAAGAGCGTTGCGGTTACTATGGACCTTCAAGGTATCCTGAACTCAACATGACAACTGAACCACAAGTAGACTTTGTGTTCAACACAATCCAAAAGTATCAGGTAGGTATTACTAAATACAATGCTACCCGTCTGGAAGTTGAATCAACTGTACCTTGGGATTTGTATGCTCAGCCGAGCACTCAGTATTGGACACAGCAAATTGCTTACGGTGCCGGTACTAACGGACAAGGTACTTTGCCTTCAGAGATCCTTGAAATGCAAGCTATCCAGGCTAACACTGTGGCAGCTCCATTGACATTCAACAGCTTTATCGGTTTGTCAAGTAATGCCGGTGGTAACCTTGCTTCCCTCACTCCAAGTTTGAACACTCAGTTCCTTGCCGGTGAATTCGCTCAAGGTGTTGCAAGCTCTTATGCTCCTGCAACTTCTACTGCAAGCCCAACAACAAACAAATTCCTCATTCACTACCGTATTAAACCGGGTGTACCTGCAAACTTCCCTGATCTGACAACTCAGTATCCGGCTCTTGCAGCTACTACTTTCACGGCTATCGCTCCTTATGCACAGCCTGGTTACTATGACCTCGAAGTAGTTTACACTCTGACTGAGGACCTCTAGTAGATATAGTTCTTTTCAGAACGGAAAAGAGCCTCCTGATTACAGGGGGCTCTTTTTTTAATTAGCTAATCTAAGCTAATTAGCTAATTGAAATGGAACTTTTCTTTGTGAAATAAGTAGAAAATAGAATAACACACATGAATAAAGGCCTGAAATATCCGTCCGGAATGCGCTGCATTTTTCGGATTGCTCTTTTAGTCTCTACCGTTCTTTGCAGGAGTCAGTCGGTCGACGTTTCATTGGCCAGTGCAACCAACGTAGAATTTACCTTCGATACATTTCAGAAATTGATGAATGGCATTTTTATCGCCAATGCCATTACATTGAATATTGAAGCTACAGGTACACAATGGGATTTATACATGGGCTCAGTTACCACCACTCCCGGTGTTTGGGATAATATTCAATACTACGGCACCAGCGGTAATGCTGCTCCGAATGTTGATCTGGTAAAAGTCAGAGTACACAATTTAAGTAATACACCGGTTATGTCGGGCTTCGTAGGTCTGCAGGATGTGGCCACTTCAACGATGGACATCATCGGCAACCGTAATGCTCTGGATCCTGCCGTTTACTGCTCTGATGCCAGTCCTGTCGGAACAAATGTGGCAGGCAGTTATACTACCGACCCTCAATGTTACCAATTCCGCGTCGATCTCCGTATCGTTCCCGGCATGGGCTACCGACCGGGACTTTACACTTTGCAGATTGAGTTTGTGATTGCGCAAGACCTTTAAATAAAACCAAAAGCCAAAAGTCAGAAGCCAAAAAAAATTCTGAATTCTGAATCCCCCCTACTAATTTTTCTGCACTACCCCCACGTAATTACTGATTACTAATTACTGATTACTAATTACTACTTACTACTCTCCACCTTCAGCAAATCATCCGGCGTATCAATAGAAATACTTTCTAAGGCCGTCACAGCTGCTTTAATAGTGTAGCCGTTTTCAATCCAGCGGAGTTGTTCGAGGGATTCGGCAGTGTTTTTCGAGATTGGTTTTGGCAAGTGCAGAAATTTCGGAAAGTGTATCAACTGCATAACCGTAAATTCCGATGTGTTTGTAGTAAGTTGAATATTTCAGCCATTCCTGTTCGGGAAAATTCCTATTGTATGGAATAGGTGAACGACTGAAATAAATTGCTTCCATTCTCTTATTCAAAATCACTTTTACATTATTGTGATTGAATAATTCCGACGTCTGGGTAATCTTCTTTACCAGTGTGCCAATTTTTGTGCCTTCTTCCTCAAACTCTGAACAAAGCAAATCAATTTGCTCGGGCTGAATGTATGGCTCGTCGCCCTGAATGTTGATCACCACATCACACTTGACTTCGGGATGATGTCGGATTACTTCAGCACAGCGATCCGTGCCGCTTTGATGTTGTGGTGAAGTCATCCACACTTCTCCGCCAAATTCACGGACGTGATTCATGATGCGCTCGTCGTCAGTGGCAACTACGACCTTACTTAATTTTTTCGACTGAAGGCATTGTTCGTATACACGCTGAATCATACTTTTTCCATTGATATCAACCAATGGTTTTCCGGGAAAGCGTGTCGAACCGTAGCGCGCCGGGATAATTCCGAAGATGGTCATGGAAGCCTGCTTCTGGTGGGGTTTATACAATCAAAGATATAGTAATCTCTTTTTCGTTTTACCAAAAAATAAAAAAACCGGAGAAATTAATCTCCGGTTAATCACTCGCCACATTCTGCCACTCCGAAATGAGTGGCCTAAATCAGACCCACAAGTCCTTTGAAAACCGACGTCAGGCGAATTGAATCGAAGATTCTTTGTTCACTTCCGCCATGACGCAGTACCGACTGCTCGTGCGAACTAACGCAGAGCTCACAACCGTTAAGTGCAGAAATGCAAAGACTCAACAGTTCGAAAAATTCCTTGCCCAACACAGGGCTCATCATAATTGTCATCTTAATTCCCGCCGGCGTTTTCTCGTAAAATTCCTTTTTCGTGAAATGACGGAAACGATAGAATATATTATTTGCCTGAAGCATCGATACACATGCGAAAACCTCTGCAATCTCTTCATCTGATGCTCCTGCAGACCGGGACTTTTTTTCGAAGCAATCTGACAATAGTGCATGACGTTCATTAACTGCGACGGTTAGAACCAGAAGCATTTTTTCCCTTTCGCTCAGTGATTCGAGTCTGAGCATATTGGAAATATTTACTTTCAGGTCTTTCAGGTATCGCGGACTGAACTTCGACAAAGCTACAAGGCGTTCGCCTGAATTTTCAGGTTCTAATCCCAGGAGCGCTGTCAGCTCAACGAGCGTTTCGTTTTGAAGTGCGGTTTCCATGCTTATACAGTTAGTGTTGCTTCACCTTTTTTCCAATTGCAAGGACATAATTCGTCAGTCTGCAATGCATCCAGTACACGAAGCACTTCACTCACATTACGACCGACGCTCAGATCATTTACGCTGACCCAGCGAATGACTCCCTGTGGATCGACTATGTAAGTAACACGATAGGCTACTTTCTCTTCAGCTTCCAGAATTCCCAATTCTTCTGCAAGTGACTTCGATGTATCTGCAATCATCGGGAAGCGCAGGTCTCTTAAATCTTTATGATCCTTGCGCCACGCCAGATGCACAAATTCAGAATCAGTAGATGCACCCAGCAATATCGTGTCGCGATCTCTGAACTCTCCAAAATTTTTATTGAACTCGGCAATTTCTGTCGGGCATACAAAGGTGAAATCCTTCGGCCACCAGAACATGACCATCCACTGCCCTGCCTCGCGATGATCGCAGGAATCAATGACAGCAAATTCTTTTCCTTCTTCCAGACTAACAACGGCCTTCTTTGCAAACGCAGGAAAAAGGCTGCCAACTGATAAAATTTGGTTACGCATTTTTTTAGTGATTAGTGATTAGTGATTAGTAATTAGTAATTAGTAATTAGTAATTAGTAATTAGTAAGTAGTAATTAGTAAGTAGTAATTAGTAAGTAGTAATTAGTAAGTAGTAATTAGTAATTAGAATTGATTATTAAATTGAAGTAATGGCTTAAGTAATGAGTGCTTAGCAATCAGAGATAGTGTTTTGGTGATGACGGCCTCTGTGTTATGAATCAATTTTAATTACTAGTGCACCAATTACTGTCTCGTCACTACTTATACTTTTCGGGTATGTATTTAGCCAGAAACCAAGCATTCTTCTCATGATCCTGCAACATTGCTGTGAGGAAATCTTCCGTGCCGGGATCGTCGGCTTTAGCAGCCATGTCGATGCCTTTCTTAAGATGCTTCATGATGGTTTGTGTGGAACTTAGCAGAGTTTTGAATATTTCTTCAGAGATGCTTCATTGGTTTGATGCGGGAGTGATCAACTGAGTGAAGCTGAATTCGGTGAATTGTTACAGTGGAATTCCGCCAATCATTCTGTTACGCTCTGCGAATTTCATCCGATTCTTTCGTTGGAAGCTGAACTGCACAATTCACCCAGATATTCGTGAAGCGGTTTGAATTGAGGCGATATCAGGATTCCAATGCGCATTTCTGAGCTGAAGCCCAAATGCTGCTTTTGTCGCAAGAAGCGTATTCAGATGTTTGTGAAGATTTGAGTTTTTCATGGCTTTTGAGTGATTTAGCAGATGTACTTGTGATTTCTGACAGTGCAAAGATGGGGTGGATTTCATTATAAGTAAAATTGATTATATTTATAGTCTTATAGATTTCCCTTATGACATTTTCACAACTCGAATACATCATTGCCATTGCTGACAGCGGGAGCTTTTCCATAGCAGCAGGCCGGTGCTTTGTGACTCAACCAACCTTGAGCATGCAGGTAAAGAAACTGGAAGACGAATTGGGATTTTCGCTTTTTGACAGGAATCGTCAGCCTGTTACAATTACAAAAGCAGGTGAAGAATTCATCAACCGCGCGCGCATTCTAATACGCGACTTCCGATCGCTGACCGAATATGCCAAATCTGAAAAAGGTGAAATCAAAGGTGAATTAAGAATCGGTGTGATTCCAACTCTGGCTCCTTACCTGATTCCTTTGTTTGCCGGAAATTTCATACGCACTTATCCGAAGGTCACCCTTTCCATTACAGAATTTACTACTGCCGAGATTATTCAGCGAATTAAAAACAATACATTGGATTGCGGCATCCTGGCTACTCCCCTGCATGAACCGGCACTCAAAGAAATTCCGCTCTTTGATGAACCATTTGTCGCTTATCTTTCAGCCAATCATCCTCTGCTGAAAAAGAATGCTCTGACAGCCGATGATTTAAATCCGGATGAAACGTGGATACTCAACGAAGGACACTGCTTCCGTAATCAGGTAATGAATTTTTGTCAGCCCCGGCGCCGCGACGGCAAGCATGCACGTCTTCTTTACGAATCCGGCAGTTTACTAACTCTGAAAAAAATGGTGGACACAGAGAAAGGACTCACTGTTCTTCCCGAATTGGCTACACGCGAGTTTTCCTCGAGAGAATTGAAACATACACGCTATTTTAAATCACCTGAACCTGCACGTGAAATTTCTATAGTCACAGCCCGACTGCCTGTTAAAACTAAACTCATTGACGTGCTCCGGGAAGCTATTGTTGAGATTGTGCCGAAGAGGATGAAGAAAGGGAAGGTGAGGGTGATTGAGGTGATGTGAGTGGATGTGGAAGTGAATGTGGAAGTGAAAGAGTTACTGCATTCGAAATAAAAAGTAAAAAACAGCGAACCAGAAACCAGCGAACCAGTAACCATTAACCAGTAACCAGTAACCATCAACCAGCAACTACCTATAACTCAAACACGACCTGGCCTACGAAGACTCTTGGGGGTTGCATGTCGGCGGGGCGTTGCATGTAGATGTAGTTGAAGAGATTTTTAACAATAAAAGATAAGCGGACGTTTTTGGAGATTGTGTAAACAGTACGCAAATCATAGACTGCATCACCGCCGGGGTGATGATCCCGGTAGTGTTTGATGCCTAAGCCGGGAGGAAATGCAAAGTCGAGAAGGCCGCTAACGAAAATCTTGTCGACGTTTTCCATACGACTTGCGTAATGAATCGTCATTCCTACGCTGAATTTTTTCCAGCGAATATCAATATCCCCTTTGAACATGCGACGCGAACGATACTTCAATACATCACTTGAATCGCTTCCGCGCAAATTATAAACACCGACTTTTGCTGTATATAAACTGTCATAGGTCAACTGTTTTGGATTGATTAACGTGATGCCGGCCATAAACCGGATACTAAAATCTCCGGCGACATCTACATTTCCGCCCGCATTCACCTCTACTCCATCAATCTGTGTATTTCCAACATTCATCGACTTAAATCCGTTTCCGAAAAATTCCGATGTAATCGGCCCCCATTGGGCAAAACCGAATTCCATCATATTCTTGTATTCGTTTCTGAAAAGCGCTGCATCAACGTAACACAACAAACCTCCGAACTTCAGATTCTGACGAATACCAAATTCATAACTCACCCCCTTTTCCGGACTCAAATCTTCATTCGGATAAATAATCAGATTACCAACACTTGTCTTTACATACTTTTCTGCAATCGAAGGAAAGCGATAGCCTTGTCCTGCAGAGGCGCGCAAATATGTTTCCTGCAAAAGATGGTAATTCACACCCGCTCTGAAAACAGGAGTAAGCTCATCACTATAATCATCAATTTTATTCTTCTCGGCTCTCCCGCCGAGTGAGAATGAAAATTTCTTCCACTTCAAATCACCCTGAACATAAAAAGCCTGCTGCATTCCGTCGTGATCACCATACAACTCACTTTTTACAAAAGAATTCTGATCGACTAGTCCGGCTGTAATATTGAAATTCTCCCTGATCCTGCGTTGATATTGTAATTCGTAATACGTAAGTATGGCCGTTGAATTCTGATTGGTGTTGTTTTCATTTTTTGTTCCAAACCATCGCGTACGTAAACGGAATGTATTTCCTTTTTTATCAGCATAGGTGATGAAAGGATCCACATTCGTTCTGTAGGTACGGTAATCGCTAAGCGTATTATTCGCCGGACGATAAGAGCCGGTAGTGTCGTTTTGCCAGAGAAAGAACAACACTCCATCTGTTGTCATCGTATTAAAATTTACACCGGCGCTCAGTCCGTCCGCTTTTTTAAAACGATATCTTGTATTAACGTTAAATCTTCCGCGCGCTTCTCTTTCTCCCTGACGATAGCCGTAGTCTGCAAATGTGTTTGCGCCGATGGTCAGGTCCAACTGTCCGAACTTTTGACTGTGAAAGAAACTACTCCCTGCATTTAATAATGTCTTACTACCCCACCATTTGAGATCATACTCTTTTCCATCCAGCTTTAAAACCGGCTTATCATATACACCGGTGAAGATGGTAAACTTCGTTACAGGATTTTCAGTCGGATAAGCAGTGCGAATATTAATTACACCATTCAACGCCGAAGATCCGAATAAAACGCTCGAGGCGCCCTTGATCACTTCTACCTGAGAAAGATTTTCAACCGGAAGAAATGTCCACTTTGCATCATTGGCATCAGCGGTAAGCTGCGGTAAATCATCGACGAGAATCTGCACGCGACTACCAGCGCCGTAACTCCATCCGCTACCGCCACGGATGTTCGCTTGTCCGTCGGTAACGTTAACGCCGGGAATCTGATCGATGGCGTCTTCCATCGTCGTTGTATTTTTTGACTGAATCAGATCCGGACTAACTACTGCCATCGACACAGTCACATCTTCTATACGCTGCTCAAACTTTCCTGCACTCACCACTACCGTTCCTAATTCTTTTGACGAAGATTCAAGAGAAAAATTCACGATTGCTTCTGTTCCTGCTTCCAGATTTACCTGTTGCTTTTTTGTTGCGAAGGAAAACATCCGCACTTCAATCGTGTGAATGCCCGGAGTAATGGATAACTGATAAGTCCCGTCGGCTTCCGATGACATTCGCGGAACGGAATCAACATAAATCGTTGCGCCGCTGATCATTTCACCGGTACTCTTTTCAGTCACCTTGCCTTTGACAATTGCTGTCTGAGCAGCTACAGCATTGAGAAACAAGCTGAAAAAAAACAAGAGGATGCAATTTCTCACAGTATATTGATTGTATTTAAACATTTCCGATAGTAATATTGGGCCGAATCCCGGCTCAACAATATTACATTTTTTAAGAGAACTTCTTACTGCTTTGGTTTTTGATTTGTCAGCCTCACCGCTTCATTTCAAAACGCCGTAAGCAGTTTAGATTTCAGAAATGAGTCATGAAAAGCGACGATGAACAATTAATGCTTCGAATCGCGCTTCACCAATTGCCGGGAATAGGTCCGGTGCTGGCCAGAAATCTCGTCAGCTATTGCGGAAGCGTGGAAAATGTATTTTCAAAAAAGAAATCGCAGCTCGAAAAAATTCCGGGCATCGGAAGCGAACGTGCAGCCATCATTGGCAAGCACAAGAATTTTGAAAAGGCGGCAGCTGAAGTAAAGTGGATCCGGAAAAACGATGTACAATCTTTTTACTACCTCGACGAAAACTATCCGAAGCGCCTGAAAGAATGCGATGATGCTCCGGCATTGCTCTTCGCAAAAGGCAATATGAATCTTGATAGTGCGCGAACACTTGCTGTGGTGGGAACCAGGCATATTACCACACACGGAAAACACGCCACCGAAAAACTGATTCGTGATTTATCCGACCAGAATATTGTAATCATCAGCGGACTTGCCTACGGAGTGGATGTTACGGCACATCAGGCTGCCATCAAATACGGGATTCCAACCATTGGTGTAATTGCACATGGAATCGACAAAGTCTATCCGAAGGAACACATCAATGTAGCTTCGAGAATGCTTCACAACGGAGGTCTGGTAACGGAATACATGCATGGAACAAAAGCGGAGAAAGATAATTTCCCTGCACGCAACAGAATTGTAGCCGGACTATCAGATGCTGTACTTGTTATTGAATCAGCCAAACGTGGCGGAGCACTGATCACTGCAGAAATCGCCGGCTCGTACAATCGCGACGTCTTCGCTATGCCCGGCAGAATCACCGATCAATTCTCTTCCGGCTGCAACGATCTGATCCGGACGAATCGTGCTATGCTGATTGAAAGTGCTGCACACCTGCTCGAAGCCATGCAATGGGATGAAAAGTCTGAAAAAGTAAAAGCCAGCAAACAACTCATTCTCTTCCGCGATTTCACGCCGTCAGAAAAAGCTGTCGTCGACTCCCTCCGCGAAAAAGAAAAAATCTCTATCGACGACC
The DNA here is from genome assembly GCA_046330055.1 of Bacteroidia bacterium. GTDB lineage: Bacteria > Bacteroidota > Bacteroidia > AKYH767-A > 2013-40CM-41-45 > JADKIH01. The sequence goes on from JAXLTM010000004.1 coordinate 120,422, forward strand.
TCTCTTTAAATTCCGGCATTCCTCTGAACCAACTTTCGGGAATCCTTCTTCAACTTGAATTCGATGGATTGGTCAGAAGCTTGCCGGGTAAAGTATATAGTTTGATATAGTAAGTGGTAAGCAGTAATTAGTAATTAGTAATTAGTAATTAGTAATTAGAGATTGGTTAAGAGTAAGTAGTAATTCACGAACAGGAGCATTTATCGTATACTTCTACTTACTAATTACTAATTACTAATTACTAATTACTAATTACTACTTACTAATTACTATCTTTGGTCCCATGCGCAAATTCTCCCTTGCACTGACGATTTTATTTTTCTGTTTGAAGTTTTCTTCTGCGCAGGAGGAGAATGAAAAGTTTCCTTTTCCGGATACGACGGGGTTTTATAATCCTCTGGAAAATTTTTATCAGCGCTCTTATGCAGGACCAGGTGAAGGATTTCTGAGGGAACGAATTAAAAAATTAGAAAAGAGAAACGAAACATTGAAAGCCGGTAAGGCATCTGCAAATCTTGCTGCGCACTTTCTTCGGGCCGGGAAACCCGACTCTTCCATTGCATGGTTCAATCGAGCCACAAAATATTTTGCAGCTTCCAATGCATTTCGCCTGGCAGCTTCCTGTCAATCGGCCAATGGTTTTCTGTATGAAAAAGCCGGACGAATCGATTCGGCAAAAGCTTCGCTTGTTCAGTCATTCGAGCTGAATAAGCAAGCCGGAAATATAGATGGTGAAGTACGGGCATTACTTGCTTTGTCAAGAATTCTGGATGATGAGGAGAAACATTCAGAGTCACTGGAAAAATACAAGCAAGCAGCAGGGCTCTTGCCATCAACAGCCAACTCTGCCTTTACTGCAGATGTATTCCTGCATCTGGGCGAGGAACTCATTCACAACGGACAGGAACGCGAAGCCCTGACTTATCTTGAGAAAGCTATGACTTATGCCAACGCTTCTCCCAAATACAAAGCAGAAATCCTGCGCGACATCGGTATCGTTTATTACAAAATGAGCGATTACAATAAAGCCATCACATACTTTAATAAAAGTCTGGATGCAGATTATAAATTACCTGCTCTTCGCCTACTTCGTGACAGCTACCTGAAACTCTACGCCACCAATCGCATTTCCGGCGACTCAAAAAAAGAAGTTTATTATTCGAATCTGTATAAGCTGATGAAAGACTCAGTTGAGAACGTACTGAACAGCCGAATGCTGAGTCCTGATTCGTTTACGATGGAATTGAAAGAAAAGGAGTTCGTCAACAATCTCATCAGCAAATTCAAAAGCATCGACGAAGAGAAAAACCGGAATAGCCTTGAATTCAGTCAGCGCCTGACTGAAGCTGAGCTGGAACGCGTTAAAACCGAAGAGGCGCTGGCCAGATTGAGCGAAGAGCGAATGAACGACGTTATCGCCGACAATGAACGCGAAGACAAACTCAAGGAACTCGAAAAACAGCGGAACGAACAGGCACTTATTTTGTCGAATCGTCAGCTTCAACAGGAAAAGCAATTGCGGCTGATTTACATCCTCATTGCCGGAGTAGCTTTAGTAACGACGATTCTTTTTCTGATGTACAATCGTTACCGCCTGAAAAGAAAATCGCTCGAAGCTCTTGACCGCGCCTACAGCGACCTTACCGGCGCACATCGCAAACTCAAGGAGACGCAGGAACAATTAATCCGTTCTGAAAAGATGGCTTCTCTCGGACAGATGACAGCAGGCATTGCCCATGAAATTCAGAACCCGCTCAACTTCGTCCTCAATTTCTCCGAAAGCTCCAATGAATTACTCGGCGAACTAAAGTCGGCACAAACCGATGAAGAGCGCACCGATCTGGTGAAACACCTGCAGATGAATCTTTCTAAGATTTCCGAACACGGAAAGCGTGCCGACAGCATTGTAAAAAACATGCTTCAGCACAGTCGGCTCAATAAAGGAGAGAAAACAAAAACAGATCTGAACAAGCTCGTTGAAGAGTATACGCAACTTGCCTTTCACGGCATGCGTGCCAAGCAGCCCGGTTTCAGTTGTACGATTGAAAAAAATCTTGACCCCAATCTGCCCGAGCTTGAAATGGTCCAACAAGACATCAGCCGCGTTTTATTGAACCTGCTGAACAATGCCTTTTATGCAGTACACGAGAAGGCCTTGAAGGAGAAAAACGATTACAAGCCAACTGTTCGCGTAGTAACGGAAGTTTACGGACTCAATATCATCCTCACCATCGCCGATAACGGCACCGGTATCCCAAAAAAGATCCGCGAGAAAATTTTCGAACCATTCTTCACCACCAAACCCACCGGACAAGGCACCGGCCTTGGTCTCTCCCTCAGTTTTGAAATCCTCCAAAGCCACGGCGCCCGCATGACAATGGAAAGCGAAGAAGGCAAGGGGACGGGGTTTAAGATTGTGTTTGGGATGGGGAGGGAAATATAATTCAGAATTCTGAATTCTGAATTCAAAAAAAAATCCCTCCAGAGGAGGGATTTTTTACTTTTTGCAAGCAACTGATTAAGAAAGGTGCTTGTTAACAAGTTTAGTCATTTCAAACATTGAAACTTGTTTCTTACCGTTGAATACTTTTTTCAGGTTATCATCGGCGTTGATGTTACGGCGCTCTTTAGCATCCTGAAGTTTGTTCTTCTTGATGTAATCCCAAAGACGTTTAGTCACTTCAGTACGTGGAAGTGGCTTGCTGCCTACGATTGGTTGAAGAGCATCACCAATGTTCATAGGTTTCATGAAAGCAGCATTTGGTTTACGCTTAGCTTTTGCTTTAGCTGCCGGTTTTTTTGCAGCAGGTTTTTTAGCAGCAGCTTTTTTCTTAGCTGGCTTTGCTTTAGCTTTTGCCGGAGCTTTTTTCTTAGCTTTTTTAGTTGCCATGATTTAAAATAGAGATTTAAGGTTTTGTACTGACAAATCAACAAAGATTTCAGAGCGAAAATACATTTTGCTTTGAGAAGTTTTCCACAATTTTCAGAGAGCGTTTCAGAGGGAAAAACTTCCGCTTTGCCCGTCGTTCGCAGCATGCAGAATGAACTGCCTCTGCTTCTGCCCCGGTTTCTCCTCTGAGAAGCAGAGAATTTCAGTCGTAAAAATTAAAAACCTCTGAAATGCCCGTGAATAGCGGCTTTTCAGGCCTTTCTCCTCTGAAAATAAAATTAAAAAGCTGAGCCTCCGAGAGGAAAAAATGACCCTTAAGAATGGTATTGCCTATTCATCAGAATATTGATATTATTGTAAAGAGTACGAACGGTATTCCAACGTTATTCACAATGACACCGGCGAAATCCCTACTCTGTACAACCGTGAACACAGCTTTTTTCAGACTTCTTCTCCTGCTTTTTTTACCTCTCACCGCCCGGTGTCAGGATAGCATTCCCTCACGCTCCACCGTAGGATGTATCAGTGGAAATTGCAATGACGGTATCGGTGCTTATCGCTCCGGCAGCGGAAATCTCTATGAAGGAAATTTCTCAGGAGGTAAATTTAATGGCCAGGGGAAAATGACGTATCGCGACGGAGATGTATATCAGGGTGAGTTCCGCGACGGAAAACTTCATGGACAGGGTTCCTTCCTTTATAAAGACGGTAACAGCTATACAGGCAACTTTGCAAACGGAAAGATGGAGGGCACCGGTGTGCTCACCTATGTAAGCGGTAACCGTTATGAGGGTTCATTCTCCAATAATCTTAAATCGGGCCCGGGTGTTTATTACTTCGCCGACAGCAGCCGATACGAAGGAAATTTCAGCGCCGATAAGATGGATGGTCAGGGTACACTCTATTATCCTAACGGCGACAAATTCACAGGAACGTTCTTAAGAGGTAAACAAACCGGAAAGGGAACTTATTTTTATCACGACGGCAATAAGTACTCCGGCGATTTTGTCAATGGCAACTATAACGGTTTCGGAACACTGACACTCACCGACGGATCTTTTTACGAAGGTGAATTCAAAAATGACAACATGGAAGGTCAGGGCGTCTTCTTCTATGCCAACGGTGATGTGTATGCCGGAAACTTTGTGAATGGAAAATACAATGGCTGCGGTACTTATTATTATGCATCAGGCGATCGCTATGAAGGCGATTACCTCAATAACCAGAGTCATGGTACAGGAACTTACTATGAAGAAGACGGACAAGGTACTACCTATCACTACCTGAACGGAAATATCGTCGGTGAAGGAATTCAACTCTATTTCGACCCGGAAATGAATGCTGCCGCACCATTAGCAGAAGCAACGACTTCACGCGGTAAAAAAGAAATTGAACCTGTAAAAACAGAAACCAAAGAAGTTAAAGACAGCGAAAAAACGATTACACCTGTCAAAGAAGAAAAAACCGTAACCGATAAAAAAACAACCGGCTCGGGAGAAGAAATTCATCCGCCGGGCTCGATTACCAACAATACGGGAATGATGTGCCCTGCCTGTAAAGGGAAAGGGAAAATTTTTCAGGCGGAAATCAGAAAAAATAAAATGGTTACCAAAGATATCAGCAACGGCATCGGACCAAGGAACTTTGTGACGTATCAGGTCAATGAAGTTGTTCGCCCTGCCGGAAATGTTGTTTGTGGTCGTTGTAATGGTTCAGGTAAAATCAAAGAATAAGAAATTTCTATGCGCTTCTCTAAATATTGCTTTCTCCTCACTGCACTGCTCGCAGGCTTTTATTCAAGCGCCCAGAACTCGCTGCGCTTCGGGAGGATTCCGGGCGACAAACTGACGCAGTCGACAGTTTACTGTACGTATCAGGATAGCCAGGGCTTTATCTGGTTTGGAACGGAAGACGGACTGAATAAGTACGACGGTTATTCTTTTGATGTATATAAATTTGATCCGACTGATAGCGTTTCGATCAGCAACAACATTATCCGCGTGATGTTTGAAGACAGCAGACATACGCTCTGGATCGGAACCGATAATGGACTGAATACTTACAATCGCAAGAATGGATCATTTCATCGTTTTCAGAATAGCTCTTCCAATCCGAAATCGATTAGCAATAATCTCATCAGCAGTATAACCGAAGATAAAAACGGTATCGTGTGGATCGGGACTAATAATGGTTTGAATGCATTTGATCCGAAAACATCTTCATTCACTGCTTATCACTCCAATCCATCCGATGTAACTACTCTCAGCAGTAATGTGATTTCATCGCTGGCTATCTCTTCCACAGGAACCTTGTGGGTCGGAACAGCTGCCGATGGCTTGAATCAGTTCGATGTCAATTCTCACAAGGTAATTCGTTACCGCCATACAAGCGAACCGAATTCTCTCAACGAAGATGAAATTACCTCGCTCTATTTCGATCATGCAGGTAACTTGTGGATAGGCACGCTGAATGGCGGAGCAAATAAATTCAGTAACGGTACATTTCATCATTATACTACTGAGCAGGGACTTTCAGGAAACAGTGTCTTTTCACTCACTGAAGACCGCAGCGGACAAATCTGGATTGCAACATTCGGAACGGGATTAAATGTGCTGGATCCTCACAGCGGAAAAGTTTCTGTCTACAAACGTGATCCGCAAAATCCGGAATCCATTTCCAGCAACAGAATCTACCAGATTTTCCAGGACAATGCCGGAACCATCTGGTTTTCTACTGCCAATGGTATCAGTTTTTACAATCGTACAATTGCGAAGTTCACCACTTACCGGCTGTCTGATTCAGGAGAAGGCGCTTCCAACAATTCCGTCTTCGCTGTTTGTGAAAGCAAAGATGATAATGTGTGGGTAGGTATTCTCGGCAGCGGACTGAATGTTTTCAGTCGTCGCGAAGGAAGATTTATCAATGAACAATTCTCCGGATTAAACAATCCTGCTCTCCGGTACAACAATATCTTCAGCATCATCGAGGACCGCACCGGACTATTATGGATCGGAACATCAGATGGTTTGATATGCTATAACCGCAGCAATAATCAGGTGAGCGCATACAAACATTCAGATGCCCCGGGCTCAATCAGCAATAATTATGTTCGCTGTGTATTTGAAGACAAAAACGGAACAATCTGGGTTGGTACATATGGCGGCGGATTAAATATGTATGATCGCACAAGCGGAAAATTCATCGTCTTTAAGAACATCGCAGGAAGCGAAGGCAGTCTGAGCAGTGATGTAGTAATGGATATTTACGAAGACCGCAGCGGCAAGATTTGGATTTGCACTTACGGCGGAGGACTAAACAGCTTTGATAAATCGTCACATACTTTCAAAGTATTTAAAAACGAAACCTCCAATCCGAAAAGCATCAGCAGCAACTTCGTCAATTGCATCCATGAAGATAAAAACGGCAAGCTCCTCGTTGGAACATACGGTGGCGGCTTGAACGTTCTGGATCCTTCCGGAAATGAGTTCATGCATTTCATCGAAAGCAACGGACTTCCCAGCAATATCATCAATGGAATTATTTCTGACCGAAAAGGAAATATCTGGATCAGCACGAATAACGGCGTTTGCAAACTCAATCTGACTTCAGATCCGAAGTCAATGACAACCAATTCGCGTACATACAATGCCAAAGACGGACTGCAGAATAAACTCAATGAAAATGCCTGCTTCTCCGGTGCAGACGGATGGTTGTACTTCGGTGGCAGCAATGGTCTCAATGCTTTTCACCCTGACAGTATCAATGACAACACAGTGATTCCGCCGGTAGTGATCACACGTTTCTATCTGTTCGAAAAACCTTCACGGATGGACACACTGATCACAAGTGATCAGAAACTGAATCTAAGTTATCGCCAGAATTTCTTCTCCTTCGATTTCGCTGCTCTGAATTATCTCTTCCCGGAGAAAAATCGTTATGCCTATAAAATGGAAGGACTGAACGACGACTGGATTTACTCCGGCGAAAGACATTTCGTGCAGTATACGAATATTGATCCGGGTACATACACTTTCAGAGTGAAAGCCTGCAACAACGATGGCGTATGGAATGAACAGGGAATTGCCATCGAGATTACCATTCAGCCGCCATTCTGGAAAACCTGGTGGTTTACGGCGCTATTCGCTTTATTCGTCACTGTTGTAATTTTCGCTTACATCCGCATTCGCACGAATACCCTCGTGAAACAAAACCTTGTTCTCGAAGAAAAAGTGAATTCGCGCACGGCAGAATTGCAGGAAAAGAATATTCAGCTGACAAAGACAATGGACAATCTGAAGTCGACACAGGATCAGCTGATTCAATCAGAAAAAATGGCTTCGCTTGGTCAGCTTACTGCCGGTATTGCCCATGAAATTCAGAATCCGCTGAACTTCGTAAATAACTTCTCCGAATTGTCAGTTGAATTAATTGAAGAACTCAAAGACGAACAACTTCCGAAGGAAGAACAAGGTGAAATTATCGAAGATCTCAAGCAGAATATGGAGAAGATTAATTACCACGGAAAACGTGCCGACAGTATTGTAAAAGGAATGCTTCAGCACAGCCGCATTTCTGCTGCTGAGAAAACACCGACTGATATCAACAAACTCGTTGAAGAATTCTTTAATCTGGCTTATCACGGTATGCGTGCAAAAGATCCTTCGTTTAATTGTACGATGGAGAAAAATCTTTCGCCTAATTTGCCGCCGGCCAGAATTATTCCTCAAGACATCAGTCGCGTTATCCTGAATATCTTCAACAATGCCTTCTACGCTGTCGACGAACGGGGCAAGGCAGAAGGAAAAAATTTCCAGCCGGTGGTTTCTATTACCACTTCTTCGTCGAATAATAATATTGAAATAAGAATCAAAGACAACGGAAAAGGTATTCCTGCCGAAATCCGTGATAAAATATTCAATCCGTTTTTTACCACGAAACCAACCGGCCAGGGAACAGGTCTCGGTTTGTCAATTAGTTACGACATCGTTGTAAAAGGCCACGGCGGCTCTATCCGCGCAGAATCCGAAATGGGAAAGTTTACGGAATTTGTGATAATATTGCCGGCGTAAAGAGTAAGTAGTAATTAGTAATTAGTAAGTAGTAAGTAGTAAGTAGTAAGTAGTTCTGTCGAAGGATTGGAGCTTTTTGTTTCAATTTGAAGGAGGTGTAAATAGAATATTACTTGAATTCCAAATTATCTAATTACTAATCACCAATTACTAATTACTGGATAATCAACCAACCAAATGATAAAAATCCTAGTAGTAGACGACGAAACCGATGTTGAGCTTCTTTTTAGTCAGAGGTTTCGGAAAGAGATTAAGAGTGGTGAAGTGACAATCAACTTTGCATTTAGCGGCGAAGATGCATTGAAGTATCTGCGCACACTGGATCCGTTTGATGTGGTGCTGGTGTTGAGTGATATTAATATGCCGGGAATGACGGGGCTGGAACTCTTGAAGATTATCAAAAAAGAATTCAGCTCACTTAAGGTGATGATGGTGACGGCTTATGGCGACGACAATAATTACAAAGACGCCCGCGACTTCGGTGCCGATGATTTCGTGACCAAACCGGTAAACTTTACGATTCTCAAAGAGAAAATTGAAAAACTCTCAAATTAAAAATTGAAATTATCAGCGGAATGCAGTCAGCTGCCAAAATATTAGTTGTCGACGACGAAGCGGATCTGGAACTTTTGATCCGTCAGCGTTTTCGTCACAAGATTAAGAATAATGAAATCGTATTCGAATTTGCACCCAACGGTGTCGTAGCACTCGAAAAGCTCGGCTCCGACGGGAACAGTTTCGATATGATTCTCACCGATATCAATATGCCCGAAATGGACGGGCTCACGTTGCTCACGCGCATCAAAGAACGTTTTCGCTTCTACCGCGCAGTCGTGGTGAGTGCGTACGGCGATATGGAGAATATCCGCACGGCAATGAATCGCGGTGCATTTGATTTTATCACCAAGCCGATTGACTTCACCGATCTGGAAACAACTATCGACAAAACCATCGGTGAAATTCGTTTTATTCGTGCCGGACAGGAAGCACAGGAAAAACTTTTTGATACCATTCGCGAAAAAGAACGCGCCGAGCAGAGTGAGAAATTCAAGCAGCAGTTTCTGGCGAATATGAGTCATGAAATCCGTACGCCGATGAATTCGGTGATCGGTCTTACAAATCTGCTCATCAAAACAAAACTCGACGAGCAGCAACAGAAGTATCTCAACATCATCAAGAAGTCGTCGGAGAATCTATTGGTAATCATCAACGACATTCTCGACTTATCAAAGCTTGAAGCAGGTAAAATGGATTTCGAAAAAATTCCTTTCTCCGTGAAGGAAGTAACGGAAACTCTTTATCATACAATGCTTTTCAAAGCGGAAGAAAAGAAGTTGCAATTTAAAACAACGATAGAACCGGGAACACCGGATGTTCTGATCGGTGATCCTACACGATTGAATCAGATTTTGATCAACCTTGCCGGAAATGCCATCAAGTTTACCGAGAGCGGATCCGTAACAGTCGACGTTCGTGAGCTGAATAAAACCGGAAATGTAAGCATGATTCAATTCAGCGTCATTGATACCGGTATCGGCATCTCCGCTGAGAACATTTTCCAAAATATTCGACAGCTTTTCTCAGGCAAGTAGTGATACGACAAGAAAATTCGGCGGAACCGGTTTGGGACTTACCATTTCAAAACAACTCGTCGAACTGCAGGGCGGAAAAATAACCGTGAAGAGCGAGCCGGGCAAAGGCACGAGCTTTATTTTCACGCTGCCGTTTAACATTGGAGAATCACTTGCCAATGCGGAGAGCGGAAAGGATGAAAACGATATTAAAGGAGAAGAACTGAAAGGATTGAAAGTATTGCTCGTTGAAGACAATCAGTTCAATCAGATGGTAGCTACCGATACTCTGGGAGATCTTATTCCTGAACTCTCCATCGATATTGCCGACAACGGCAAGATTGCCGTCGACAAAGTCACCAATGGAAAATACGACGTCGTTCTCATGGATATACAGATGCCGGAGATGGATGGATTTGAAGCTACGCGCAGAATCCGCTCGATGTCTGATCCACTGAATAAGACAAAGATTATGGCTATGACAGCCAATGTTACTTCCGAGGAGGTCAACAAATGCTTCGAAGCCGGAATGAATGCCTATATCTCCAAACCATTCGAGACTCAGGATTTATTGAACAAGCTTGGCAGGCTGGTACTGGGAGAAAAAAAATAGAGATTTGACAGCTGGTGAAGTGAAATTCCCGAAGCCGTCTTATATTCGCCACACATAAAGAAGAAACAACAAACGATTATGGATAAAATTACAGACATGACTTTTCTTAAGTCATTCACCGCAGGAAATGCCGACAAAATGAAAAAATACATTTCGATGTTCCTTTCATACTGTCCGGGACAACTTCAAACCATGCAGGATCAATTGTCGGCCGGAAATTTCGATGGTCTTCGTGCAACTGCTCATGCACTGAAACCACAGATTACCTATATGGGAATTAAAGGAGGAGAAGATCTGATTAAAGCAATAGAAAATAACGCCGGCAGTAAGACCAATGTGGAACAATTGCCTGAAATGCTTGGTAATTTCTCACAGATTTGCGGCAAAGCCATGGAAGAATTAAAGGCAGAAATCGCCTGATAATATAGAATACAATATTATTTTTCTATTTTTGGCAACTCAAGGACCACCATGAATCAGGTAAAAACCATTTTTATTGTTGATGACGATCCCATGCAGGCAATGATGCTGCAGGATTATCTGAGCAAATATTCGACATTCACAATCCATGTGTTTAACAGCGGAGAAGAATGCATGAAAAACATTGGCCTGAATCCACAAGTCGTTTTCCTGGATTACAATTTTGACAAAGCAGGAAAAGATGCCATGAACGGAATTGATATCCTTAAAGAAATCAAGGGCCAAAAACCTGAGACCGAAGTTGTTATGATCAGCGGACAGGATCGCATCGAGGTGGCTGTAAATACCATGAAATACGGTGCCTTTGATTACATCGTGAAAAGCGAAAGTGCATTCCATCGTTCTGAAAATGTCATCTTCAACATCATTAAACGTCTGAAGCTTCAACGTGAAGCTTCACTTTATAAAAAGCTGACACTGGCTTTTGGTATTGCCCTTGCTGTATTGCTGATTTCTGTAATCGTGCTTTACAAGATGGGATTCATTTCCAAAAGTCCGGGCTGGCTTTAATCTTTGAACCCCTTGTATTGTGCGGGGTTCAGCCACCTATCTGCTCTTTTTTCTTACCTTCACCTCAAGAGGCTTTCAGCCGTCGGTATAGCGTATGCCAGCATTTCCCAACCCAATTAAATCAAAACTTCCCAAGGTAGGAACGACCATTTTTACTACCATGTCTGCTCTTGCAGCAGAACATAATGCCATCAATCTCTCTCAGGGCTTTCCGAATTTCGAAGTGAACGACGAGCTCATGTCGCTCGTAAATCATTATATGCGCAAAGGCTTTAATCAGTACGCTCCCATGCAGGGAATCCTTCCGCTGCGCGAACGTATTGCCGAAAAGACTCAGGAACTCTACGGCGCGGTTTATTCTCCCGACAAAGAAATCACCATCACCAGCGGAGGAACACAGGCAATCTATACCGCTATCACCGCTATGGTGCGCGAAGGCGATGAAGTGTTGATTTTTGAACCTGCTTACGACTGCTATGCACCGGCGATATTGCTGGCCGGCGGTATTCCTGTTTATGTTCAGCTGAAGACACCTGAGTTTACATTCGACTGGACGGCTGTTAAAAAGATGATCAATCAGAAAACAAAGATGATCATCATAAATACTCCGAATAATCCCGGCGGTTCACTCATGACGGCCAAGGATATGAAGGAGCTTGAAAAAATTACAGCACACAGCGAAATCACGATTGTAAGTGATGAAGTGTATGAGCATATTATTTTCGACGGACAGCGTCACGAAAGTGTACTTCGTTATCCGAAACTTGCCGAACGCAGCTTCGTGGTTTTCTCATTCGGAAAAACCTATCACAATACCGGATGGAAAATGGGTTATTGCCTTGCTCCGGAAAATCTGATGACGGAATTTCGTCGCGTTCATCAGTTCGTCGTTTTCTCAGCCAACACCTTCATACAATACGCACTGGCTGATTTTATGAAGAACAAAAATTACCTCGAGCTTCCTGCTTTCTATCAGGAGAAACGTGACTATTTCCTCAAACTTCTCAAAGGCTCGAAGTTTACTTTTACTCCGGCCGCAGGTTCTTATTTTCAGTGTCTCGATTTCAGTAAAATCACCCGTCAAAACGATTTCGACTTTGCTGTTAAATTGACGAAAGAACATGGCGTGGCTTCGGTGCCGGTTTCTGCTTTTTATCACAAGAAACATGACCCGAAATTGCTTCGTTTCTGCTTTGCGAAGACGAATGAGACTCTGGAAAAAGCTGCAGAACGGCTTTGCGCCATCGGCGAAGCGATTCCGAAAATTTAAGGCATTTCCTCTCTTTTTAAACTTCGAAAAGTTAGATTATGTGAAATTAGGATTGCGGCTTTAGCCATATACCAACTACTGAAGTATTCATTTGAAATTGCCATGATTTTTCTTTCTTTTTTTCGCTGAAGCGAACAAAAAGAAAGAAACAAAGAAAAAGGCGACCACGCGCAGCCACCTTCCCTCCATACTTATTGCAATAACTTTCCCTGAATAATCTTCTGGTCGTTGGTTAAAATATTTGCCTTGGCTCGCCTCCGAGAAGGAGGCCGCACACGCGTGGACGCCCCCCCACAACATCTTGCTTCCGTTTTACCATTTTACATTTGATTTCAGCTTATTACTTCCCGGAAACACAAATCCAAATATTTCATCGCTTAGAAGACTACCATATAATCTGAAGAATCGTTTATCTTTGGTCTTCGATGAACATTACCATTATTCAGACACAATTGCATTGGGAAAACAAAGAGGCGAATCTTCGTCACTTTGACGAGAAGATCAATTCTATTCATACTGATACGGATCTGATCATTCTTCCTGAAATGTTCACCACAGGTTTTACTATGAATGCACACAAGGTAGCAGAGCCTATGAACGGCACTGCCATTAAGTGGATGCAGGAGCTGGCGAAAAAGAAAAACTGTGTCATCACAGGAAGTTTAGTAATTGCAGAGAACGGAAATTATTACAACCGGCTGATCTGGATGAAACCCGATGGCCATGAATACTACGACAAGCGACATTTGTTTTCACTCGCTGACGAAGAAAAAACGTACACGGCAGGAAATAAAAAACTAATCGTTGAATGGAAAGGCTGGAAAATTTGTCCGCTCATCTGCTACGATCTGCGCTTCCCTGTCTGGAGCCGTAGAACAAAAAAAGAAAATTACGATCTCCTTCTCTACACTGCCAACTGGCCTGAACGCAGAAACGGTGCATGGAAAAAACTACTCCCTGCACGTGCCATCGAAAACCAAAGTTATGTGATCGGCGTAAATCGAATCGGAAACGACGGCAATGATATTTACCACTCCGGAGATTCCGTCATCCTCGATTACCGCGGCGACCTCCTCAGTAAAACCGGCGCCGGAGAAGAATCAATTGAAACTATTCGCTTGTCTCTTGATGATCTGATAGCATTCCGTGAACAGTTTCGGTTTGCTGATGATGCGGACGACTTCGATGGTTACTTAGTTGCCTGGTTGCTTGGTTGCTCAGGCTGTCAATTCCATTCGTCTCCCAAGTCAGCTAATTTGCTAATTTGCTAATCTGCTAATCAGCTAAACAGCTAATAAGCTAATTAAAAAACTCAATGACAATGAAATCATTCTTCACCTTCCTACTCTAATTCCCGTCATGGCCTTCTCGCAATCGCATCGTATGTCGTCGGGAGAGAAAAATCGATGCCGGATTATTTGCGGACAGGTGCAGGGGTATTCGTTTGATAATGTTACAACGCCTCCGGTTTCGGCGGTCAGGGCACCGGCCAGTGGGAGGAAATTGATTATCTCATGGTGGCATGGACCAGCTTTACTTCGATCATTCGTGAAATTGTGAGAGCGGCACAGAGTGAAACGCAGGTGATTATTCTTTGTACTGATTCAAATGCGGTGAAGACATCGCTCACTTCAGCTTCCATTCCGCTGACGAATGTCCAATATCTGGAAGTTCCGTTCAATACAATTTGGTCGCGTGATTATGGTCAGTGGAATATTTATACGAATGATGTGGATTCATTAGCACTGATCGACGCTGGATTTATAATCGACCTCGTCCGAGCGATGATACTGTTCCGAGATCCATCGAAAGATTCACCGGATTACCAATGTACAGCATGACAGCCGCACCATACGATCTGACTCATACAGGAGGGAATTTTATGGTTGACGGATTTGGAACCGCATTCTCTTCCAAACTTGTCATGGACGAAAACCCTACGAAAACAGAAGCTGATAACCGATACGATCATGCGTCGCTTCATGAGCATCAATCGTTACATTAAAATGGAAACGCTGCCGTACGATGACATTCACCACATCGACATGCATATCAAATTACTCGATGAAGAAACATTGCTCGTCGGAGAATATCCGCAAGGAATAGCCGATGGTCCGCAGATTGAAGCTAATCTGCAATACGTTCTTTCGAATTTCAATTCCGTTTTCGGCACTCCGTATAAAGTCATTCGCATTCCAATGCCGCCGGATGCGAGCAATTCTTATCCAAATGTCGGAGGTGACTATCGCACGTACACCAATTCGGTTTTCGTAAATAATACCATCATTCTTCCGACGTACAGTCAGCAATACGACACGACGGCTATCCACCCGCATTTTATCACGAAGCACTTCCTGGTTACACCATCACCGGCATCAATTGCAATTCAATTATTCCTTCACTGGGTGCCATTCATTGCATTACGAAAGAGGTAGCGAGCAATGATCCGCTGTTGATTTCTCATCAGGCTTTACACGACACGTATCAGACTACAGGAACTTATCCGGTTACGGCGTTGATTAAACATCGCTCGGGAATTCAGTCTGCTACACTTTACTATAGGACAGATACAACATGGCTTGTAAGCCATTGCAATGAACTCGCTCAGTTCTCAGATTGATCACTGGGGCGCAGTCATTCCGGCGCAAGCCTACTGGTACTACGGTTTTATTATTTATCGAAGCAACTTCTGTTTCAGGAAAAACAAAAACACGTCCGATGCCTGCTCCGGCGGGGAATTGCTGGAAATTCAACGTACTATTGAATACGGGAATTGCAGCACAGGAAATTTCCGAGCCTGCAATCTCAAACCTGTATCCGAATCCTTCGCATGGCATTACATGCATTGAGACAAATTTCCCTGTTAACACATCGGCAAAAGTTACGGTGACGAACATCTTCGGACAGGAAATCGAAACGCTCTTTCCGGGAATCATCTCCGGCGAGAAAAATTTCTTCGTAGAAACTTCCAACTACGCTGCCGGTGTTTATTTTATCGACATCCAATCTTCGAAAGGAAGAACAGTAAAGCAATTCATCATAAACTAACTTCTGTGGATTCTGCGTGAAATAATTTTCCGTGATTTCAATTTCATTTCCGCGATTTCCGTGGGAAACAAATTCACTTCCTAAAATTGCGCAGCAACCTGCCGTAACACATCAATCCAATCCTCCTTTGCACGACTCTTTCCGGTAGACGATGATCAGATTTTTCTTTGGCTGAACATAGATATACTGACCAAGATGTCCGATGCAACTGTAATCTCCCTCATTCGGACCAATCCACCACTGACGATTATAAAATTCTGCACAACCCTTTTCATGATTCGGAGCCGTTGATTTCGCCACCCAATCGGCCGGAACAAGTTGTTGTCCCTGCCAGTTTCCGTTGTTGAGATACAGTCTTCCAAACTTTGCAAAATCTCTCGCGCGTGCGTTTATACAACAAAAGCTTTCTCCAAACCGTTTTTCTTCTGATCAATACTCCAGCTTGCATCGAATTCCATTTGTAACGGCTTCCAGATTTTTTCATTCAGATAATTTGTAACCGTCATTCCGGTTGCACGCTCGAGAATCAGAGCCAACAATTCAGTGTTCACGCTCTTGTAATCGAATCGCTGCATCGGTGGCTCCTGTGTCTTTAAACGTGCAATGCGATTGCGGAGAAGTCGACCGTAATAATAAGATGCAGCTCCGCTGAAAGGTGAATAATATCCCTCTCCAAATTTTACTCCGGAAGCCATCTGAAGCAAATGATGAATCGTCACTTTATTCCATCCGCTTTTGTTTCTCAATTCAGTCAGATACGTTACAACGGAATCATCTTCACTCTTGATTTTTCCTTCTCCGATGGCAATGCCGATCAACGCCGATACATATGATTTTGCCATTGAAAACGACGCAACGAAGGAAGATGTGTCGTATTTATTGAAATAACCTTCGTATAGCAGGCTGTCGTTGCGAATCACGAGAAATGAAACTGTGGGTGACCATGAAAGAAATTCATTCAGCGGACGAACAACGCCCTTATGATCTTTCACAGTTACGATTTTGTCGTAACGTGCATTATTCTGTGCTTCGGTGAAGAAAAACGGATGATCTGATTTATCCAGTGGTCGCGACGGGAAAATTTTGTAATCCGTTACATCTGAAAAATTATACCAGAAGTAACGGCCAATCTGACAACTGCTGACTGCAAACAATGCAATAACAAAAAGAGAAAGGAGTAATTTTTTCTTCATCCGGATTTATTTTTTGTCAGAAGACACAATCTTCCACTTCACATCTACATCCCAATTGGAACGGATATTAATCGCCTCTGCAGAGTATATCGTTTCTTCGGGCTGTTCATGTCTGAGATAATTTCCCGTGTCCCATTGCCCATTACGATTTTTATCGTTGACAAACCGAAGCCGGTAAAAACCGGGGAGAAGGAAATCGAAATTTACGGAACCTTCATTCTGAATGGCCACCTCCCGACTTACTTTATCTTCGGAATTCAGCAATTGAATAAAATTCCCTTCGCCGCCATTGGTGTAATTCACAGTCAATGTACCATAATCGCCTTCTGAACGGAAAGTAAAATTCTGTTCAAGCGAATCGTTCTTCAAACCAAAAATGTCAGTGAGCGCTCCGGGTAATAAGAGCATTCTGTATTTCATTCCCGCCTTACGTTCGAAAACAATCGTCAACTTAGTCTGATCAACGGAGTCAATGTTCATCGAAAACTTCACAGGAATGGAATCAGCCGTAATGCTACACTTTGATACGTCCGCAGATTGAAGCAATCGATTTGATTTAATCGTCAGCGGCAGCCGAAGATCCAGCGCCTGAAGACCGGCATTCAACAGTGAGAGGTCAAGCGTATATTTCTTTTCTTTCTTTTCAGGATCCACTTTGAACAAGCGAACAGCAATTGTATCGTTACCATACTTACCAGGATTGATAAACGAAAGTGAATCTGCCGAGAGATTTTTATACCAGAAAGTCAGCGTATCCTTTTTCGAAGAGAATTGTTTTGAATAAATCTTCAACGAACTTGTATCCGTGAGCCAGTGAAATGCAAATGTATCTGCCGGTGCAGAAAACACCATTGAAACTTTTCCCGGAAATTCAGAAACTGCTTTGAGAAAATGTAACGTTGGAATTTCTTCGAACAATTTCAGATTAATATTCTCCGTGCCGGCATCAAACATTCCGTCGGCAAAAGCAATTTTTTCGGGAGAACCTGAGTAGAGATAATCTGCGTCGCTTTCTTTCAGAGCAAAGATTTTATATTTACCCGGAGTAACATTGTCGATGTGAAAGTCGCCCTGCTCATTGGTACGACCGACATATAGCGGACGTTCTTTGTACGGTAAAGAATCAGTATTCTCTCCGTAAAGCATAACGAGAATATCTTTTTCCGGATGATGGTCGATGGCATACGTAAGATTGCCTTTCATCTTCAAAGTATCAATCACCGGCCCGGTAGAGAAAACATACTGATACCCTTCAAGCGCATTTCCTTCGTTCAGATCTACAATTGCTTTTCCGAAATTCAGAGTGTACGTTGTATTTTCCTTGAGCGTATCTTTCAGATGAATGTAAAGCGACTTCCGTCTGATCTTTGTTTCAGGAGTGTACTTCAGCAACGGCGAAGTCACTAACTGCGTATTCAGATCTTTGAGCGTCACAAATTCATCGAATGAAATTTCAATATCGGTTGGTTTGATATTCGAACTTTGATTGGCCGGTTCGCACGATAGAATAACGGGAGGAGTAACATCTTTCGGTCCGCCTTCCGGATTTACTTTAATGGCACACGAAGAAATCGCTGCTGCAAGAAAAAGAAGAGAATAAAATTTCCTCATAGAACTGATGCAATCAAAAGAACGATTTTTTCGAGATATTTCTGATCTGCTTCATCAAAATGAGAAACAAATTCACTGTCGACGTCGAGTACGGCAATGACTTCACCATTCTTCAACACCGGCACTACAATTTCAGAGCGCGACAAAGAGCTGCAGGCAATGTGTCCGGGAAATAAATCCACATCCGGAACCAGGATCGTCTCTTTCTTCGCCCACGCAGTGCCGCAGACACCCTTTCCCAGCTGAATGCGAGTACAGGCAATTGGTCCCTGAAACGGGCCCAGCACTAATTCTTTTCCATTCTTTCCCTCTTTCACGAAATAGATGCCGATCCAGAAAAACGCAAACGTCTCTTTCAAGGCAGCGATGATATTGGCAAGATTAGCAATCGTGTCCGGTTCACCCTGTATCAATGACTGCAACTGAGGCAAGAGCTGCTCATATTTCTGATGTTTATCCGCTTCCTGATTCACCTGAAGAGACTCCATAAATCCACTCCTTATTTTGAGCGGATAAAGGTAGCGAATCAGGCGGAATTTTGAGGTTCAATTTGCCATGTAAATCACCCGCTTTTCCACAGTCAAAATCGCGTTACGCACAGGCAATCGCCGCAAACGACAGCTTCAGGTCAGGGATTTTCAACAAAGCCTCTGCGCACGAGACCAGCGTAGAACCCGTTGTGATTACATCATCGACCAGTAAAATGTGTTTGCCGTACAATTCCTCCTTCTCTTCGACGAAGAATACATCCTCCACATTTTTGAATCGTTCGAAGCGATGCTTACGCGTTTGCGTATCGGTAGATCGTTTGCGGCGGAGAAATTCAGGAGAGAACGGCACGTGCAATCCTTCCGACAAACCCTCGGCAAAACAATCCGACTGATTATACCCCCGCGTTTTCATCTTAGACTGATGCAATGGCACCGGAATAATCCAATCGCACCCCGCAAATTCCGAACGCGAAAGTTCGCTGCCCATGAGTTTGCCGACCATTTGTCCGATGTCTTTACGGCCTTTGTATTTCAGTCCATGAATCATCCGCTGCACCTTCTCCCCTTTGCTGAAATAATAATACGCCGTTGCCGCATGCACCGGCACCTTCCCCCAAAAATGTTTCTCCACCGGATTCCCCTTCAACAAATGAAACCCCGTCCGCGGCAAATGAAACCGACACTGCGTACAAATCACCTCCTCCCCCTTAAACAACGGCTTCGTACACGATGCACACAAAGAAGGATAAAACACCCACGACAGGTCGTCGAGGGCAGAGTAGATGAAATTTTTCATCCACGAATTTCGGGGCTCGCCATGTACATTGCAACTGCATATATGAGGGAAAAATGTGGAAAGGGGGCCGTAGAAGTACGGTAGAATTCAATTAATATAATTTTGATAAGATTTTATTGGAATTAAAAGTTTGCTATTAATTTGCAAAATGGAAACGTAAATTTTACTTTTAGAGGGCATGTTTATATTTATTGAATGCCGCAGGGATCAAATTATGATTTAGGTTTTAGTGAAACGGCGTATAGTTCCTAGTGATTATCATCTTAAAACTATAAAATAGCAACCACTATAAAACTAGACCAATCCCTGTATATTTGGATGGCTTACCTTGGTTTGAGATTGAAGTTCCAGACAAATAAAACCGTTATCCGACATGCTTGGCGGCAGTGGTAACTCAAAAATGATTACTAGAAATGAATAGGAACTTGAGGACACAGTTAGATAAAGACAAACCGATTTTTGAAACCTCTAATTGGTATCAATCATTCGGACTTTTAATTGTTCGAGTATTTTTCGCTGGCATAGTTATAAGCGCAGCAGTAAACTTTAATCAGAACCATGTTGCAACAACCATTGCGATAATTTTTTTTGGGTTTCTTTTCGTTTGGATAGGTCAACCATCAGTTGTTGTCTATCAAGACAGATTTGATTATAAATTTGGCTCTCTATTCAACTTGCTTAATACGCATACTACTTATTTCTACAAAGACATAAAATCAATTTCACTTGACGGGCTTTATACGCAGACCTTTGATATGATAGAAGATAGTTTACCCAAATCCTATTTAATTCCTGACACTTGGAATTCAATAGAACTTGAATTTAAGGACGGAAAAAGAAAATCAATTGGTACAAGAATCTATAAGGGAGATTTAAGAAATGCAGTCGAATTTATTCTGCAAGAATACAAGAGGTTTAATGTCTCTAATGAACATCATAGGAGAATTGGAATTTAATTCCCTTGAATGCAGAGTAGGACGAACGGATAACAGTAATATTAAAAGAAATAAAAAAAAGAAGGGCTTTGAGAGGTAAACAAAGAGTTGTGCTTCTAATGAACAGTGCCGGTAAACGAACAGTAGTGGTTCTAACCCCTTCTTTTTTTTACTTGTTTAATCTCTTCTTTGTTATCTGCCATACTTTCGCTCCGAATGACGTTAGTGCTAATTTGAAACTGTATGGAAACCAAGAGCAAGATAATTGCTGACAAAGAAATGTTTTGGGGACTAATGCCTTTGATGAGTAAGTTTCCAACAATTCACAATAAACTATCAGCCGACTTTAAACTCTTGGTTAAAATAACTGAAGAACAAATTAACGACACCGAAAAGTTTCAAACCTTGTGTCGAGCTTGTTTAAGAAATCTGTTTTCAGTTATTGAAGCAGATATTTTCTATTTCAATTTGTTTGATAGCTATGAAAATTATGATGACAGACATCCTTTCATTGACAGGTTCAAAAAAACATTCAAACAAATTTGTAAAACTTGGGACAATAAAGATTTACAACAGGAATATTTTAGTTCCAAATTAGAAAACCTTGCACAACTTAAAACATTGAGAGACCAATTAACCCATCCAAAAGAAAAAGGAGACATCATTGAACCATCTTCTGACGATTTCAAAAAGATTAAAAACGCCTTTGAAGATTATGAAAATTTCATACTGGCAATTATGAGCAATTTCTTTTTTACTCTCGAACCTTCAACAGAAAAAATATAAGACCACATGAAATTGCATTTATCTGTCCTTGCTCTTTGTTTGATTTTGTTATTTCCTTCTTGTAAAAAGAAATCGGTGCTTGACCAGAATATTGAAGACTATATAAGAAAGAATGCACACAACCCCGAATCTTACGAACCCGTTTCAACTACACCAATTGACACGATAACAGAAATTGAATTTGTGCAAGAAAAAATAAAAGAAAAACTAAGTTCGATTGAGACGGTTTCTTCTCATGTAGAAAGAAACTTGTCAATGCTTAAAACTGATTCATCTAGTGTTGAGGTACATAAAAGTATTAGCGAGAGACATAGCAAGTCAAAATATAATTTTTACTCAGCGGTAGATTCGACAGAATTGGCATCAGCTATTAATGACTTAGATTATTGGAGCAAAGAGTTAGCAACAAGTCAGGAAGATTTACGCAAGGCCAAAGACGAATTAAATAGATTGAATTCACGACTTGACTCAATCCAAAAGCAATCAAATCCTGACAACATTTATCGTTATCATTTCCTTCATCAATTCAATGGACGAATTCCCTTGGGAGGTATGATGTTGAAGAACGCTTTCATAGAGACGGACAAGGATTACAACATTTTGACATTCACTGAACAATAAGCAAAACTGCCGATAACAATAAGATTCAATGCAAATAAACTTCCAAGCATTTCAGAATATTTTAATTTCGTAGTCTCCTTTGTTCAAATTTATCATATGATGATGTTTCCTTGTTTAAGATTGGAATAAACGCGGTCTGGGCCTGACTTAAGAGTGTTTTCCTTTGTATCATTGTGCGCAACGAATCTTTAACAGCCACCTCTTTTTCTTCCAGGAAAAACAAACTCAATTAATTTCAAAGAGATTTTAAATTCCTACGAATAAACCCTAACTTCATCCCAATACCAACTCTTCTCAACCCCCACCCCCATGCAACCCTCTCTCGAACAAATTCGTGATCAGCAAAAAGAATCGTGGAATAAGTTTTCTCCGGGGTGGAAAAAATGGGATGAGTTGAATATGGAGTTTCTCCGGCCAATGGGGGATGAAATTATCCGGGGGCTGAAGTTGCGGTCAGATGACATTGTACTCGATGTGGCTGCAGGAACGGGGGAGCCGGGGCTCAGCATTGCAGAAATTGTGAAGAACGGTAAAGTGATTTCAACCGATCTGGCGGAAGATATGCTCGGTGTTGCACGAAGCAATGCTGAGCGAAGAAAACTGCTCAACTTTGAAACGAAAGCATGCGATGTGTGTGAATTGCCTTTCGCTGATCAAACTTTCAACGCTATAAGCTGCCGGTTCGGATTTATGTTTTTTCCGGATATGGTTCTTGCTGCTCAGGAACTCTTCAGAGTACTGAAGCCGGGTGGGCGTATTGCCGTTTCCGTTTGGAGTGG
>JAXLTM010000040.1:0-22367 GCA_046330055.1 Bacteroidia bacterium
CTCTGCTCCGAACGGTGTAAATACAAGTGTTCCTTTTGCAGGAACTACCGACCTTGAATCGGACGGTACTCCGAATTTTTATGGTACTTCATGTGCAGCACCTCATGCGGCCGGTGTTGCAGCATTGTTGATTGACGCGCGTAAGAAATTCTTTGGCGATGATATCAGTCCGGACAGTGTGAAGTTGCTTATGAAGCAAACAGCATACAATATGTATGGTCCGGGTGACGACGTAGAAAGCGGCTCCGGATTAATCCGCGCCGATAAAGCAATTGCTTCTTTTGCCGCACCAACACCTTTCATTACTCAATTGATACAGGATGATCCGGCAATTACTCCGGGTTCACAAGCGATTGATGTAACGATTGTTGGTTCTTACCTCTCTCCTCTTACACAGGTTTATTTCCGGGGTAACCCATTGCCTACTTCGTTTGTCGATGATTCACATTTGACAACTACAATTCCACCATTTACGCTTAATCCGGGAATTTACGTTTATACACCTCCAATCACGCCTTCCGGGGCTGATGGCGGTTATTCGGATACATTGTATTTCTTCAATACCTATCATCCGTCAGTAGTTGTTACTGCAAATGATAAAATGAAATTGTACGGAGAATCAGTTCCGTCGTTCGATGCAACCATTACAATTGATGGTGTCGACATTAATAGCACAGGATATCAATTATCTGATCTCGGTTTAGATCCTGTATTGTTTACTTGTGCAGCATCTTCAACGAGTGATATCGGAACATACGCCATCAATCCTTCTATGCAGGCGCTAGATTTGAATAATCCGAATGATCTTTTCATTTACGATACATTCAAATTCACATTTGTTTCCGGTAAGCTCAGAATTAGACCTATGCCGGTGGTAATTACGCCACATGATACAGTATTAACTTATGGCGATAAAATTGAAGGAATTGATTTCGATTACAACTACTCAGATAATAATATTGATCCATCTGAAAGAGCAGCCTTCCTGAATAACCTTTCATCACAACACAAAGCCGGTATCTCAGATGCTGTTGGCTTTATCGATGATCAGGCAATAGTGAATGGAAGTACAATTTCATCAAGCGATCTTGATAATCTGGGAGCAATGACAAGCGGCCGTGCAATCGTAAATGGTCGGGCCATTGTAAATGGTCGTGCTATTGTGAATTCAGTGATCGTCGGTGATACTCTCGTAGCAGTTGATGTTTCTCCTGAGTCCGTTTATAATTATCAGGCCGATTCGGAAGTAACTGCATTGGTAAATGGCCGTGCCATCGTAAATGGCCGTGCTATTGTCAATGGTCATGCAATTGTTAATGGTCGTGCTATTGTTAACGGTCGTGCCATCGTAAATGGCACATCAGTAAACGATGAATCAAATGAGAATATGATCGTCATTATTGATGAAGGTGATGTTAATGCACCAAGTGATGATTCAACAGAATTAAAATCAATAAATATTATTACGGGTATAAATGTCGGAGCACATTATATTGTTCCGGGGGCCTTCGTCAATCCTAATTTCAATGTCAGCTATGGTTTAGGACATCTGACCATCAACAAAAAGCAATTGAATATCACAGCTGATGATTTGGCTGCACTCTGTTCAGATGCTCCTGAACTGACATTGACCTATGACGGCTTCCAGTACGATGATTCGGCTTCAAATGCATTCACTGTTGTTCCTGCAGCAACACTGCAAGATAATTTGAGTAATCCGGTTGGTACAACAAATCTCGCCGGAGGAAACTATACCATAGTTCCGGGTGGTGGAGTATTGAAGACACCTGAGAATTATATCCTCAATTATTTCAGTGGATCGTTGACTGTTCCTGATGCTTTAACAGTAACTCCAACTGTAACTCAACCACAATGTGATGGGCAGAAGGGAAGTGTGTCGTTAAATATTCAGGGGGGTACAGCACCGTATTCGGTGAGTGGTGGTTCTTTGACGAATCTTTCTGCCGGAACTTACAATTATCTGATTACGGACAATCATGGCTGTACAGTGAATACTTCAGCTGTTATCAATGCTGCTCCGTCTGCACTGAACATACAAACTACGGTGACGCAACCGCAGTGTTTTGGAGACAAAGGAAGTGTTGTGCTATCAGCCATAGGTGGTACTCCGGGTTATAGTTATTCAGGTTCACCGGTAAGCAATTTGTCACCGGGAACTTACAACTATACAGTAACAGATGCACACAATTGTACATCTTCAACTTCAGTGATAATTAATGCCGCACCTACAGCACTCGTCGTTACGAAGACGGTGACAGCTCCTTCATGTAATGGAGGCAATGGTACCGTAACAGTAAGTGCAAGCGGAGGAACAGGTCCTTACACCGGCACCGGCACATTCCAGGTTGCTCCGGGAGCAAATTACAGTTATACGGTTACCGATGGCCATAACTGCACAGGTAGTGTAAGCGGTACCATGCCTTTGGTAGCATCTGTAACTGTTGCAGCTTCGGTAAATCCTACGGTCATCTGCAGTGGAAATTCTGCAACATTAACAGCAACGGGAAATGCACAAACATACAAGTGGATGCCGGGTAATCTGACAGGAGCAACCCAATCTGTTCATCCTACCACTACAACTCCGTATACAGTTACTGCAACCAGTGCTTCAGGTTGTACGGCAACAGCAACGGTTACCCTTACGGTTGTAAGCGGAACGGTCGGAACTCCGGGAGCTATTTCAGGTCCTTCATTCGGTTTATGCTATGTAAATGGTGTAGTGTATAGTGTGGCTCCGGTTCCGGGCGCAACAAGTTATCTCTGGACAGTTCCGTCAGGCATTTCAATTGTTTCCGGTCAGGGTACGAACTCAATTACTATCAATGCAACAACTGTAATTGATGATTCCAGAATTTATGTAAAGGCTATCGGACCATGCGGACAGAGCGCTCAGCGTTCAACAGAAGTTCATCGTCGTCCTGTTCCTCCTGCATCAGTAAGCGGTCAGCAATATGGTGTTTGCCGTTTGCAGTCGGTGGTGTACTCTACTCAACCGGTATTCGGTGCAACCACATACAACTGGTCAGTTCCTTCAGGCGTTTCAATTCTTAGCGGACAAGGCACTACGAGTATTACTGTGAAGTTCCTTAATACATTCAATGGTTACGGAAATATTTGTGTAAGCGCTGCGAATTCCTGTGCTTCAAGCAGTGCAACTTCTTATACAGTTTATACGAAGCCGGCAACTCCGGGTTCAATCAACGGACCGAATTCTGTATGTAAGTATCAAAACAACATCGTATTCTCAACTCCGGCCATTCCGGGAGCAACTTCTTATAACTGGACATTCCCGAATGGTGTGAATATTCTATCCGGACAGGGTACGAATACCGTTACAGTAAAATGGGGAAACAAAGCAGGTGCAGTGAAAGTGACTCCATCAAATCTCTGTGCAAATGGAAATTACTATTCGAAGAATATCAGTGTAAGTTGTCGTATCCGCGAAGACGGTACGGAAATTCCTGCTGAGTTCTCTGTATTCCCGAATCCGGCGAAGACTTCGGTGCGACTCACTTTTGATGGAGGAGAAAAGGAAATGTTCAACATCCGTATCACTGATATGACAGGACAAATTCTTCTGTCATCGATCATCACAGCTGTTGATGGCGAAAACTACTACGATCTGAATTTAACCTCACTTCCTCAGGGTATTTATCTGATTTCTCTCCAGAGCGAAGGAAATGAGCCTTATATGGAAAGATTAGTGATCGAAAAATAAGCCGTTAATTCCCCTTCCGGGATTGCGGAAAAATGCTATTTTTGCAAAAAAAACAGACATCAGATGGTGTCTGTTTTTTTATCTATAAACCCTTGATAATAAAACAGTAATGTCAACAATTGTTGGAATAGTCGGCAGGCCGAACGTGGGGAAATCGACGCTTTTCAACCGTCTCACGGAAACACGTGCGGCGATTGTTGACGAGCAAAGCGGAGTAACACGCGACCGTCATTATGGTCATGCGGAATGGAATGGAAAGAAATTTTCTGTCATTGATACCGGCGGTTATGCCCATGGTTCCGATGATGAGTTTGAAGGACAAATCCGCCGTCAGGTAGAAGTAGCAATCGAAGAAGCTGATATTTTTCTATTCGTTGTTGACGTCGAAATGGGTATTACCGACTACGATGATGCTGTTGCCAAACTCCTTCGCAAAAGCGGTAAAAAGGTTTTTGTTGTTGCCAATAAACTAGACAATCCTCAACGCATTGCTCAGTCGGCCGAATTTTATCGTTTAGGCTTAGGCGATCCGTATGCAATCTCTGCCATCAACGGTAGCGGTACGGGTGAATTGCTGGATGACTTGATTAAAGTTCTCCCGAAAGAATTTTATGATGAAACTGAAGGCTTGCCAAAATTCGCCATTGTAGGGCAGCCAAACGTTGGGAAGTCGTCGCTGCTCAACTTTCTGATCGGAGAGGAGAGAAGCATTGTGACTCCAATGGCCGGAACAACTCGTGATCCTGTTCACCAACGATATTCGAAATTCGGGCATGACTTTGTTCTGGTCGATACTGCCGGTCTCAGGAGAAAGAATAAAGTGAAGGAAGATTTGGAATTCTATTCTGTGCTGCGTTCCATTCGCGCCATTGAAGACAGCGATGTTTGTCTGATGATGATTGATGCTCAGAACGGGCTGACTGCACAGGACATGGCAATCTTTCACTTGATTGAAAAGAATAACAAAGGGGTGGTCTTTATCGTAAATAAATGGGATTTGGTTGAGGAAAAGGATAGCAAATCAACGAAGACATACACTGATCAGATTCTTGCCAAGACGGCTCCGTTCACTGATATTCCCGTTCTGTTCACTTCAGTGATCAATAAGCAACGGGTGTTAAAAGCACTCGAGCTTGCTGTAGAAGTTTATAATAATCGTTCCAAGAAAATCAAAACTTCAGAGTTAAATGATTTCTTTTTACCATTGATTGAAAATTATCCTCCTCCTCAATACAAAGGGAAGATGGTAAAAATAAAATACGTCACCCAATTACCAACTGCCACACCCCAGTTTGGATTTTTCTGCAATCTGCCGCAGTACGTCAATGAAAATTACAGGCGATTTTTGGAAAACAAATTACGGGCGCGATTTAATTTCACCGGCGCGCCGGTAAATATTGTTTTCCGGGGTAAGTCAAAAGGTGATTAAGAATTTTCAGAGTGCAATCAAGCATTGCCTCCATCGGTCCCATAGTACAATGGATAGTGCGTAGGTCTCCGGAACCTAAGATCCAGGTTCGATTCCTGGTGGGACCGCTTGGTTAGTAAGTAGTAAGTGGTAATTAGTAAGTAGTATTTCGGGAATTTCAGAGAGTTAATTGTGCTTTAAGATATAAATGAAAAATGCCTTTTTTCCGGCGGTGATCCTTGCGGATTTTCTTAGAAAAATTTAGCGCTTTCAAAACAACTTGAATGATTGCTTTGTTCTTTTGCGGTAATGAAAGCGATCAAAAAAGTAGGTGTCACGGCAATATTTATTCTCATTTCCATCCTGGCTCAAGCACAGAAAACGGGAATTATTTCAGGAGTTATTATTGATAAAAACACACAAGAGTCGATTATTGGCGCTTCCGTGATTGTGGATGGAAGCTCTCTTGGTGTAAGTTCGGATATTAACGGGAAATACCGGCTTGAAGTGCCTGTCGGTGCTGTTCGCCTGAAGGTTTCTTTTATCGGATATGTTACAGTTACAAAAGAAAATATTATCGTCTCCACAGGAAATGCACAGATTGTGAATTTTGAATTGGAACCCGCTTCAAAGGAATTGAGTGAAGTGAGTGTGGTATTTGAAAAAGGTCGATCTGCTGTGGCAACAGATATGATAACTCCCTTATCTGTTCAGCAATTAACTACTGAGGAGATCAAGAGCAGTCCGGGCGGAGGATATGATGTATCAAGAGTAATTCAGACATTGCCCGGCGTAGGTGGTTCATCAAGTCCGGCTGCACGCAACGACATCATTATCCGCGGAGGCGCGCCGAATGAAAATGTTTTTTATCTCGATGGAATAGAAATTCCTGTCTTGAATCATTTTCAGACACAAGGCAGTAACGGTGGTGCGACCGGAATCCTCAATGTATCTTTCATCGAAGATGTAAAACTCAGTTCCAGTGCTTTTGATGCACGCTATGATAATGCACTTGCTTCTACATTCGTAATCAGGCAACGTGAGGGAAATAATGAAAAACTTTCCGGTAATATCAGATTAAGCGGAACAGAATTTGCGACCACTCTTGAAGGACCGCTTAAAAAGAAAACTAATTTTCTTGCATCATTCCGAAGGTCATATTTACAGTATCTTTTTCAAGCGCTCGACTTGCCGATTCGCCCGAACTTCTGGGACTTTCAGTACAAAGTTACCTCTCACCTGAATTCAAAGACTACATTCTCTGCTATCGGTCTTGGAGCCATTGACGAATTCCACTTTGGCATTCCAAAAGAATCGACCCCTGAAAATATCTACATTCTCCGTTCTCAGCCGTATATCAATCAATGGAATTACACGACCGGTTTTTCACTGAAGAAGCTAATAGAGAATGGCTTTTATAATGTATCACTCAGCAGGAATATGTTTAATAATGAGTTGGATAAATATAAGGATGAAAATAAAATTGAAGCAAATCGTACCTACAAGCTAAGGTCTTGGGAGGCAGAAAATAAATTTCGTTTTGATTTTAATAAATTCAAAAACGGATGGAAGTATTCTGCAGGGATAATGGCTCAGTATGATAAATACTCCGCTGATTTGTTCAGCCGCATTACAAATGCACTCACAGATTCACTCGGTAATGTGGTTACTCCTGCAAACGAAATTCGATTTAATTCTCAGATTGGTTTCTGGAAATACGGAGTCTTTTTTCAATCAGCTAAAAACGTCCTTCATGATCGACTGCTGCTTTCGTTTGGTCTGCGTTCAGATATGAATTCATTCCTAACAGATGGAGGGGATCCGCTCAGTACACTTTCGCCACGACTTTCGCTGGCGTATCATCTGAATCCTAAGGTGGACATTACTGCTTCAGCAGGGCGCTATTTTAAAATTCCGACTTATACAACATTAGGCTTCAGAGATGAATACGGTGAGTTGGTCAATAAGAATATGAAGTATATTCAGTCGGATCACCTGGTGGCAGGATTGCAATTTCTTCCAAAAGAAAGTTTGCGTTTTACCGTCGAAGGATTTTATAAAAAGTATTCAAACTATCCTGTGTCAGTTTCTGATGGAATTTCTCTGGCGAATACAGGTGATAATTTCGGTTCTGTCGGAAGTGAACGAATCAGTAGTACCGGGCAAGGTGAATGTTACGGTTTTGAAATCTTTGCTCAGCAGAAATTGATCAACCGGATATATTATGTCATCAGTTATACTTTCTTCCACAGTCGTTACACAGGAGTGGAAGGGAAATACATCTCTTCTTCCTGGGATAATCGCCATTTGCTATCAGCAACACTTGGTTATAAATTCAAAAAGAACTGGGAGCTTGGATTAAAATACCGTTTAGCCGGTGGAGCACCATATACACCTTTTGAAATGGATGCTTCACGTTCAACATATTTACTCCTGGGAACAGGAACGCTTGACTATTCAAAATTAAATACACTTCGTCTCAATACATTCAGTCAGTTGGATGTGCGCCTCGACAAAAAGATCAACTACAAACGTACCTCTCTCGATTTGTTCATCGACATTCAAAACATTCTCCTTCAAAAGCAGGAATCGACGCCCTATTATACATTCAAGCGCAATGCTGATAACACCGATTTCGAAACTACCGACGGTGCATCTCTCAAATCCGACGGATCCAATGCCATTCCATACATTCTCGAAAACAACAGCCTCTCCGTAACTCCAAGCATCGGAATAGTATTTGAATTCTGAATTCTGAATTCTGAATTCTGAATTCAGAATTGTTCTCTCTAAAATTACTTCTGGCTTCTGGCTTCTGGCTTTTGTCTTAAGTACAAAGCCCCGCCAAACTCCGGCAGGGCTTTTCACACACTGTTCAAACACACAATTTATTCACACACAAATTTTCCGGCTTAGGATTGTATTCGGTAAATGTCGAATGGTTAAAAATAGCCTGAATAGGGCCTTCGGACAGCCCTTTTTCGACGAGCGAGCACTTTTAACCGATGAAAGTCCTTATAGTTTCGGTGAAATGATAGTTGTAAAGAAGGAAGCCTGGGCCTGCGCTCTGATTAAAGGCTAAAAAAAAGTATGAGAAGATTGCTGAGCAGTTGCCTGTTCTTTGGAATTACTCTACTTGTTTTTTCTTCTTCTTTTTCTGCACCGGGTCTTCGTGGAAAAAGTAACGCAAGTCGATGGTCAGATAATTTCCGACTAATGTGTTGTAAACACTGACTTCCTTTCCGTTGTATTTATATTCTGTTTTATCGCCGTATATATAAGTGAAAGGGCGATGGTAGCTGGCACCTAAATAAAAGCTCCCGCTTTTTTCGGTACGGTATTCAAAGCCGATGTTGGCATTGATCGCAGGTTGAAAGACAGATTTACGTACTGAAATGTGTTTGAAATATTCATCGAATGTAAGAATGTCACTGGCAAACATATCCAGAGAAGGACCGAGTGAGCCATTAGCATAAAGCTTTTCTCCGACTCTTACATAAAAAACAGCCGAGACAGGAATTTCATAACCGATGATACGGAAATAACTCGTGCCCGAAAAAGTGTTCTCATCCTGAATTCTTAGTGTGTACTTTCTTTTGATGTAATTGATTCCCCCTTCGAGTCCGACCAGATTTGAGAAGTAGTGTCGAATAAACAGGCCGCCACTGAAGCCACTGGTCAGTTCTGTTTCAAAGTGGACATTAGCAGTATCGTTGGTTTGCTTACCTGTTCCCAGAAAAGATAAAGGGAAAATCGGTTTTAGCTGTACGCCGACGGTAGTAACCCCTGTTTGAGCTGCTGATGCAAGTGTAAAAAATGAAAACAGCAGGAGCAGTCCGCTAAATCGTAGGCGCATGAAGGATTACTGATTGTAATTTCTTTTGATCTTATCCAGAAAACTCATCAATGCAATCCAGTATTCCTGATTTCC
Source organism: Bacteroidia bacterium (assembly GCA_046330055.1). Lineage (GTDB taxonomy): Bacteria > Bacteroidota > Bacteroidia > AKYH767-A > 2013-40CM-41-45 > JADKIH01. The sequence goes on from JAXLTM010000040.1 coordinate 9,079, forward strand.
TTTAGCCTGTGGCCACAATACTTTTGAACCATGATCACCGGCAGAAACTGGGATGTACTGAATTTTGAGTCGGGCATTGACATCTTTGAGTAAGTCAGTAACACCGGCAGATTCTTCTTTTGAAGAAGTAGCGAAAACCGGACAGATGAGTTTTTTGATGTGAGAACTTACAAAAGTTTTGTCGTCAAAATATTCGCCCGGGCTGAAAACGATGACAGCACCAACCTTATTGTTTTCTGCTGCGATTTTCAGTGAAAGGGAAGCGGAGTAAGAGCTACCCATGAGAATCACAGGCTTTTGATTTTTGGAGTAGACAAATTCAACGGCAGCTATAATATCCTGTTCGGCATCGTTGAAATTTGGTGTTTGCTTTTTTGCCTTGGCAGCAGCAGCTGTTTCATTGACAACGTTGTTGCAGCTTTCGCCAACACGCAGGTCAACGGCCATGCAGTTAAAACCGAATTTGTTCAAGCGCAAAGCAGTTTCAGTATATTCACCACGACTGAATTTATTCTGATGGCAAAGAATGATGGTGGGCAGATTCGTGCTCACAGGATACCAGTCGGCAGTAATTGTCAATCCGTCTTTTGATGGAAATGTAACTTTCAATTGAGCAAAAGAGGAATTGATGCTAAAGATCAAGGCCAATAAGAGAAATGCTTTTTTCATAGGTGGCTGATTATGGCGGCAAGGTAATAAAATTCCGATTCACACTCTTTTGATCTCCGGGCTTTTTTGAACGGTGGGACGTTGGGGTTTTTGTTTCCCACCCGCCACGGCGCGCAAGCGGGAAACGCACGGAAATAGCACGGAAAGCACAGAAGGTTGTAAAGACTTCCGTGATTTCATTTTTAATTTCCGTGATTTCCGTGGGAAACAAAACTCAGCAATTCAAAGCTTTTATGGAATTTCATGACCACCACTCTCTACCCAAAAAAACTAAAGCTATGAGAACACACAAATGGGATGAACTCCTTTTCGAAAACCGCAACAAGCAATACGGTGCATACGAGCTAAGAGTCAACTATGAAAAACGACTTACACGCTCTATGTTTTTTGTACTTTCAGGAGTAGTCATGACAGTTTTAATTGCCGTTGCATTTGATCACCGTACTCCGCCTTTGACACCGGTAAGGGTGAAGGATCCGATCGTAATTTTTGATGACGGAAGATTGTACTTTGATCTGCCTCAACCAAAGTCTTCAGCCGGGAAGCCACATACACCAACAGCAGAAAAACCGGTTGTCGATCCGCTTTCATTCAAACCTGTACAGGACCCGCAAGTAAAACCAACAACCGACCCTGATCCTGTCACTGATCCTGTAATTTCAGATCCCGGCACAACCGGTACCGGCACCGGTGTTATCTCTGATCCCGGTCCGGCCGTTGGCGGCAATGGTTTTTCAGGGTTGCCGGGTGATAAGCCACATGATCTTGCAACAGTAGATGTGCAACCGCAATTTCCCGGAGGAATTGAAAAGTTTTACGAGTATCTGAAGAATAACATTGTTTACCCGCCTTCAGCACGTGAAATAGGAATGAGCGGCCGGATTTATGTCTCTTTTGTTATCGATGAAAACGGAAAGTTGTCTGCAATCAATTTTCTAAGAAAGGCCGGCGGCGGAATGGAGGAAGCTGTTGAAAAGGTGCTTTTAAAATGTCCGAGCTGGAGCCCCGGAATCTTACAGAATGAAAAGGTGTCGACAGCGATGGTAATCCCTGTCAGCTTCAATCTTCGTTAAATATTCCTTTCCGGTGAGCGTTTATGACTAACAAAGCAATGTTTAAAAGTACGCTTTATATATAGTATGCAATCCGCCGCAGCAGCTACTTTTGTTTGCTACACAAAACAGTCAATATGCTTGGAATCTTCTTGCAAATAACCAATGCCGCTGATACGGCAACACAGGCTGCCGGAGCTGCTGCCGAACAATCAATTTCATTATGGGAAATGGCGGAAAAGGGTGGTCCGATTCTGATTCCGATCGCCCTTCTCTCAGTTCTTGCTTTCTACATTTTCTTCGAACGGTATTTCACCATTCGTAAGTCGTCGAAAATGGACATGAACTTCATGAATCAGATTCGTGATTTCGTACACAGCGGAAACATCGATGCTGCAAAAGCACTTTGCAGAAACACCAATACACCGGTGGCGAGAATGATTGGCAAAGGAATTTCCCGCTTAGGAAAACCGGTAAAGGAAATTGAAAGTGCTATCGAAAACGTGGGTAAGCTGGAAGTTTTCCAGATGGAGAAAAACGTAAACATTCTCGGAACAATTTCCGGTCTGGCTCCGATGTTTGGCTTCTTAGGAACGATCTTCGGTGTAATCAAAATCTTCTACAAAATTGCTCAGCAAAACAGTCTTGATATCAATACCATTTCAGGTGGTCTTTATGTGAAGATGATTTCATCAGCGAGCGGACTTCTTGTAGGTATGATTGCCTACGGCGGATTCCACTATCTGATGCACATGATCGACCGCGTTGTAAATAAAATGGAGGTGAATGCCGTTGAGTTCATCGACCTTCTGGAAGAACCGGTGAAAAGCTGATTAACCAACTAAGACCAAGCTCATGAACTTAAGACGAAGAAACCGGGCAGTTGGTGAAGTGTACTCCGCTTCTCTGAACGACATTATGTTCTTCCTTCTGTTGTTCTTCCTCATTACATCCACGATGGCAACTCCGAATGTATTGAAGTTGTTATTGCCGAATGCAAAGAGCGGAACACAGAGTTTGAAACACCCGATTACCATTTCCGTAACACAAGATCTGCAGTATGCAGTCAACAATAATCCTGTACCTTCTGATCAGTTAGAAGCGGTATTAAAACAGGCGATCGCAGGGCAACCTGATCCGGCCGCACTGTTGAAAGTCGACAAGACCGTACAGGTGCAAAATCTGGTCGATATACTGGATATCGGCAACCGGCTCAAAATAAAAATGGTGCTTGCCACACAAACTTCAAAGCAATAAACTTCCATGGAAGCCAATTACCGTTCACGTTCCGTTATTCTCTCGGTAGGAGTTCACGCAGCAGTATTTCTGATTCTGCTCTTCACCGTGATGAAAACATCTATTCCTCCGTTTCCTGAACAGGCAGGAGGGAATGGAACGTTAATCAGTATTGGCAGTGTAGACGAAGCCTCGGGCGATATTCAACCCGTATCAACAGAAGAAACCAAGCCTGTAAATGCAATGAACGTTCCTGCGAATACGCCGGATGAACAAATTGCCACTCAGGAAACCGAAGAAGCTCCGATCACACACGAGAAGAAAGAAACTCCAAAGGTTGAGCCGAAGAAAACAAATCCGGTTACTCAGAAAACGCAACAGAAGCCGGTTGAAAAACCGCGTACAGTAAATGCCGCTGCGCTTTACCATGGCAGCAATCCAAATAACAGTACATCGCAGGGAACAGGTACCGGCCCTGGTGATCAGGGCAGCCCTGATGGTGATCCGAATGGAAAGTACAATGGAAGTCCAGGAAATGGTGGGGGCGGAACTACACCTGGAGATAATAGTGGTCCGGGCGGAACGGGCAGAGGAGGAGTTTCCTTCTCATTAGCAGGTCGCCGAATCATGCAATTGCCTTCCATCAACGATCACTCACAGGAAACAGGAAAAGTGGTTGTAGATATTACGGTTGATAAAAACGGCGTTGTCCAGTCGGCCATTCCCGGCGGAAGAGGTTCGACTACTACAAGCGCATATCTTTTCAAACTTGCCACCGACGCTGCGCGAAAAACCAAGTTCACTGTAAGTCCGGATAAGGCGGATATTCAGAAAGGGACGATTACGTTTATCTTTAAGGTGCAGTAAAATTCTCTGATCTGAGTTAGGATTTTTCTTCGGTTGCTTCAACTGCATTATCTCCACTGATAAATTTGGAGAAGCGGAGTTTCTTTTTCAGGAAGAACTTTTCAAAAAACTCATAGCTGATTGCAGAAATCAAAACAGTGAATACTGTTCCGGCAAACAGTTCTATAAATGGATTTGACAGATTTCGTTCAAATAAAAATCTGCAGACTACATACAGCGTCAACGGGTGATACATATATATTCCATAGCTGATTTTTCCTAAGTAATTCAATGCCGGGTTTTCAAGTGAGAAAACAGATTTTTTATTTGTAGCCAGGTTCAAAATCAGGATAGCGAAGAGTATGGAATAAAACTGATAATGAAAATAAGGAATACGAATTCCAAAGCCGATTAACAAGAAGAGCAGTAGCACAGTGATAATTTGTGTGGCCCGATGATAAACAAGATTGAGGATAGCCGTTGTATTTCTGTAGTAGAACAAAGCAGCGAGTCCGCCGATAGCCATACAATCGATATTAAACAATTCAATAAAGTGCCAAAGCGCTTTCAATCCGGTCGCTTCCGGCCGATTTTTACTGAAAGCAAAAAGCGCGAATCGCAAGATGTTATACGAGAAGATAATTCCGAGAAGCAGGGGAAGTTTTCTCTTCACGCTCTTCATGAGAAGTGGCCATTGCAAATAGAATTGCTCTTCAACACCAACCGACCATGCTTGAGAGATAAATGGAATTGAAGAATTAAGTACGTAAGCCAGATTGGGAAGGAAGAAAATAAACAGAGTGATATTACTTCCATAATTTGCGAACAGCATGGAAAAGTCGTTTCCATAACTCAAAGGACTCAGGTAGGGAAGAACAAATAATCCGGCGAGCACGACGAGATAATAGAGCGGCCAGATTCTTAAAATCCTTCTTAGATAGAAATCTTTTACGGAGATGGTACCGCTTTCTTTTTCTTCCCGGAGCAGGATGTACGTAATCAGGAAGCCGCTCAGTACGAAAAATAGAATGACTCCGAGTTTCCCGATGATAATGATGAAGGGGTTGTCCCAGTGATTAGTCCATGCAAATCGTAGTCTAATGCGCTCATTATGATGCACTAAAACCAAAAAGGCCGCAATAAACCTCAATCCGTTAAGATTCGGGAAGTAAACTTTATTCATTAAAATTTTCTCGAAATTCGATTCTGATATTTTGCTAAAGTAAAAAATACTCTATATTTGCCGTCCCAATCAGGGAAAAGTTGTTTTTTAATTAAAAACAGCGCTTTGGGAGCTTAGCTCAGCTGGTTTAGAGCATCTGCCTTACAAGCAGAGGGTCATAGGTTCGAATCCTATAGCTCCCACCCATTGAAAATCAAGCCCTTCTATAATTAGAAGGGCTTGATTGTTTTAACTCGGTTGCAACGGAGTTGCAACAATTTTCGAGCTTAGTTGCTGTCGAGATTACATTCAAAGCAGAATTGCAGATGTTTCCATTTTACTATATTAACGTAAGATCGCTGAATTGGATCAAAAAATGTTGGCAACTTTTCAAATGGTTCGACAACACCCCTCGATCTAACTGTTACAACGAGTATTTACTTTTTGAAGGTATAGGATGAGAAGCATGAGTTTATTAAAAGGATTGTAACGATTCAGAAATATGATGGTGACGAAAATCATATGCCGCAAATTTCCTCATAGCATTCAAATACAAAACAGTAACATTAGCGGAAAAGTTGTAAAGTAGTTTTTGCGAATTCAAAAATGTTACTACATTTAAGTGTCAGTAGCGCGACAAGATTTTAAACTGTTTAGGAAAATCGACACTGATTTTAGTTTTTGATTTAGTACAGTATAGTACCTCTTTCTTAATTTTGATTATCTTCTTTTCTCTATTGAGAAAGACAATTTGTTTCAATTTTTATTCTCAAAGTTTAATCAATCTCCCATGAAAAAATGTCTCCTCCTGCTGCCCTTTATGTTTCTTGTTGTACAACTAGGTAAAGCCCAAACTCTCCATGTCACCGCTGCTTATGGAAAAGCAATCTTGTGCGAGGATAACATCCTCCATTTCGAAGTGAGCGTAGATAATTCTCACACAGTGAATTCTTCACAAGGGAATTTCTTTCTCGCTCTTAATCTCGGCACAAGCGCATCGCCATCAGCCCCAACAAACTATCAGACCGTAACTTCGCCAGACAGTATTCCTGCGAATGCTCCAACTTGGGTGGCTTTTGATTTAGGTACAAATTCCATATCGGGCGCAGCGATTTCAGTTGATGTGCATTTGTCCATTGCCTGCGAAGCAAGGTTGGGCTTAAGCACCGGCTCTGGAAATAACGTATTATCAATCACCGATCAGGTTTATATCTTACGGGGATGCGACACTACACACCAAATGGCAGATACCTCTTGGGACATGGTCGTTCAGCCGCAAGGCCCTCCAACAACAAATTCATTTGTCTCAAAACAAATAGCGCTCTCGGTGTACTATGCCTATTTTGCCGAAAGCACTCCGGATGTGAGCTTGAATTATACAGACATATACAACGAGGAACATTTCGGTAGGCATATCACTCGTTCATTCCTGTATACGGATGTTGGACCTGATGTGAATGATACATCCAAACGATACGAAGGAGTTTTTACCTTTTCAGATCACTATGGTTGCACCTTAGATACCGTTTATATTCCGGAAATTAGAGTTGTCATTGGCGCTGATACAAATTTATATGCAAACAGTAATGGTGCAACGGCAAGTAATTTCAGCTACAACGAAATTCCGTATTCCATCAGGCATGGGGAATCAATTCGAATAATTGAATCTCTGGTCTTTCCAAATTACGAACATACTTGTATTGATGCTTATTGCGACAACACCCATTCAACGGCCAATCACTTTTCAACTAACTTCAACTGGGGATGCACCTTAGACCGATGCGAGAATGATTCATCGACAAGTACGCTCAGTCGGGACACGTTGCGTCCAGCATTAACAATTTACAGAATGCTACCTGCTCCCACATTTCCACCTAACACTTTTTATTGGGATACACTTCTATCAAACGGGTCACCGACACAATGGAAATTTAAATTGAAAAATACAGGTAGTGATGTTTGTAAGAATGTAAAATTAGACTTATTAGAGCTTTCACCTTACTTTTCATCTTTCTACTATATTAATCATTGGGATTCTGTACACATTACCGCACCACTACAAGACAGTATAAATTATCAAATCACTGATACGGTTTTCCTAAAGAGTATTTTTCCGCCCGATGCGAATCAGCGCGACAGTATGCCAGCTTGTTTAGCTGCGCATCAGGGAGCGATTCAACAAATAAAATTTTTAGTCGGCAGAGCCACAACAAATGGGGATTACATTCTCTTACCAGGTGACGAAGTAGAGATTTCATTTCCGCTTGAATATTGCTGCCCTAGTGCCGATGTTGGTGATACTACCGGGGGGCAAAGGGGGTTCTCTATCTTTAATCAAGCAAAGCGATTAAATTCGTGGCAACTTCAAGCCATCGTTATGATGAATGCGGAGTTGACATTCATAACACTACTGCAAGTGATACCGCAAATGGTCTGTATTCGCTTGGTGGCGTGAATTCAATTTCAATCAATGGTGCAAGCGCCAATCACCTCAATCTGCTACAGGATTTTTCACCAACGTCAAATGACTTTTCAGTCCCTAGTGGCGGAATAGGTTGGAGCCCGTGGGAGACATTCTTTGCACATAACTTGGAATTTAATAAACAAGCATCAGTTTACTTAACAAACTCTGCTAATCTATTTTCGACAACGAGCTCTAACAACCCGGCTGCACTTCAGATGCATGGTTCAATACGATTTGAAATTTATTCAGATATTGGTTTGGAGGCAGATTCAATTACCTTGAGAAATCAGGCTGGAACTATTTGGCCTAACACACAATTCACATTAAATATTTATCATTGCTATCAACCAAATACATATTCAGTTGAGTTTGATTTCGCGCAATGCCCAACTGGTACTGATTTACAATCCATTTGTGACTTTCTCAGTAATTCTGATTTTAATTTTAAGCTGCGAGGTCGGTGCAGTACTGCCTCTTGCCAAACCTCGCCACTAAATTCAAACCCAACGTATCACTTACGAACTTATGTCTCAGGTCTTGATGGTTGCTGGGTTCCAATGACCGATGAAGATGGAATTGCCATGATTCATTGCCCTGGATGTAATCTACCCGGCATGTCAGTTGATCCAAGTTCGCAGATACTTCATCGTACAACTTTTGGCTTCCCTGACGCTAACAACAATGGGCTGGCTGATTCTTCAGTGCCTATAGATTCAGCCTATTTAGCCCTGCACCCCTTGAATAGCTATCAAGCTGTAGCTGTAAATCGTTCAATGGTGGGAGATTCGTTGATTCTGATTGCAGATAGTCATATTGAGAACACATCCGTAATCAATTTAGATTCACTTCGTGGGCCAACCTACAACATCAATCTCAATCACATGTTTTGTGAGTTGGTAATTCCTTATTCCGATTCTACTAAGTTTGATGTCCGCCTTGTAAGTCTAGATGTGACGATGACTGATACTGCTAATACCTACTCAGTCAGCAATCTCACACCTACAAGTTCGGTTTGGGGAAGTTTAGTTTATGACCAACGAAACGACATTGTTTCCGGTAGCCGCTTAGGCATAGTCTTTTTTGACCTCAGTGAAACTGTGTTACGAAGCCTTTTCACGTCACTACCTTCATCTTACCAATACAGTGGCAGGGAACACTTCACCATCAGAGCGCGCTTCTATACATGCAAGAACTACTACACTGGTATTGAATCACTCATTGCTTCAGATAATCGCTTTCAAAGCAATGTGCATTTAAATATGTACTTGAGCGGAACGGATTTTCCGCATCTCTCGACTCCGGTATTTGATGCATATGAACATCACCTTCGACCAACATCACAGGAAGTGCTGGCTGCAAATGACACGATCACCGGTGACATGCTTTACTTCTGTGAGTCGTTTTCCGAAATGCACTACTTCTTCTCAGTAAGACCAAAAATTCATAGAGAAGTGAACAATGCCTTTGGCGGTGATAAGTGCGAAAAAAGATTAAGTATTGAACAAACGATAACAATTGGTGGCGAGCTGACGAATGTCTTTCCATATGAATTCCGCCCTGTTCCTCCTATTAACCACCTGTATATGAATTGGCCGGGAGGTGCTGCAAATTATTCCATTGGAAATCTGGATACAATCAATTCCTACTCATTGGTCAGAACATATTTCGGCACCAATTGTCAGATTACGAGCAATCACAGTTCCGGATTTAGCTTGGTGTATGGTTTCCCTACGAATGGTGACATTCAGTTACCAAGAGCCGTTGCCGGGGAAGCCACCACAGCGTTGTTTGATACCGTATGCAATTCCCCTTTCTTTTCCAAGCAGCCATATTTTTATTCATCTGATGAATTCATGAGTCAGATGATTTTCTTTCCTTTTAATTTTTCACGGTGCGATACGTTATTGAGAACCTCGCTTAATTCTACGTCTGTCATCACAGACATTCAGATGGGAGGTTGCAATGGTACCTTCATGGATAGCTCTGCTTTGACCACGCAAGATACTATCACGAGCCAACTATTCAGTAATCTATCGACAGCAGTCACCAATACGGTGAATGCATCATCGCACACGATACACTGGACAGTGACCTTTAATGATAATGTTACGGAAGATCTTTTGAAAAATGGTTTCTTGTATTTCAACGACCCGAACCACTATTTTTCAAATGTTAAGGTAGATGGCCATCCGGCGACTGACTCACTAGGTATTTGGTTCTATGCTATCGGCGATATAGACCTTAGCCACCCATTCAACCATCCCTTTAATTTCGATGTTGATTTAATGCAATGTGATACCAGTGGGCATAGTGTATCAGTCTATTTTGGGTGGCGATGCGGTGCTGCACCAACGCATGTTGTTGATGTTATTTTTGGAGATTATTGTTACCTGCGGACTTGCGGAACGGTAACAATCAATTATACCGGTGGCCTACCGGCGTACAACGCCTTGAACAGTAGCATTTACTACACCATCTGTTCGCAGGTGGTTGATTCTACAAGGTTGTCAAATTCACAATCAGAATTAGACAGCCTGACCTTTACCGTTACTTTGGTTGACACCACCCTGCAACTGGATTCCGTCCGATTTATTTACAAAGAGAGCAGCGGAACTCAAAATCCAACAACCCTGGCCCCGGTCACACCAACGATTTCTAACTGGGTTTACACCTACCACATTCCGAGTTTGCCACAATCAAACTTTCCCGGCCATCTTGGTAGCGGGGATGCCATGACTATGAATGTCTACTTCACTCCACTACTACCGGCAAATGCAAGTGGTACATCAATCATCACGAATTATTCCGGTGTCACGTATTGTGGCGACCATTTACCTATTGGCTCCGGATTACAACCAGCCACGTTCCAAGATACAGCTTCTGCATGTGCCCAACCACATGTCTTTGTACAACCGGCAACGACTGTTTGTGCAGGAACCAGTGTTCAGGTAAATGCCGTACCAAGTCTTGGGCAGCCGCCGTATCATTATGCTTGGTTTTCTATTCCGGCTGGGTTTACCAGCACGCTTCAAAATCCGAGTATCTCAGTGCAACCAAACACGACATACTATGTCATCGTCTTTGATTCACTCGGTGGCTCTGATACCGCAGCAGCTTCCATTATCTGTAATGCATCTGCCCAATGTTGTTATCCATCAGGTTTCACCAACGGTGTCGATTACGATTTTTCAAACATTACTGCCAGGTCACTTCCATTCACTACGATTCAGACGACAAATGAAAATATTGTCATCAATGGTACATTCACGGTTGACACCAACTTTACATTCAACCATTGTACAAAGATCATCATGGGGCCGGGAGCAGTCATCAATGTGCTGACAGGAAAAACCCTCACGCTGAACGATAGCCACATCTACTCATGTGACCAAATGTCTCAAGGTATTGTTGCTCAAACAGGCTCTTATGTTAATTTGATTGTTTCAACAATTGAGGATGCCCAATATGGCTTACTAATGCGTGAGGATGCCACGCTAGTTTCCGATCACACAAACTTTGTGAATGATTACATCGGCATCAAGATGAAGAAAACGCCGGGGGCAACATCGTTCAGCCTCATCAATGTGAACACCACTTTCCGAAATACCTCCTTTGATTGCACGAGAAATCTTGTCGGCCCGTATTCCGGACAGTTGCCAATTCCAAAGGACCACCCATACGCCGGTATTGATGCCGACAGCGTTCTCTTCCTGAATGTCGTTAGCGTTTCCGGTGATCTACATTTTAGAAACTTAAATTACGGCGTTCATGCTGTTCGAACAAACCTGTCTGTTACCAAAGCCAAATTTGAAAATATTCAAGGCTACGATACCTATCCTGCACCGAAATCAGAGCGTGGTGTCGCAGTATATTGCAACGGCTATGGCAGCTCCATGGCTCTTACACAAGAAGGGAAAGATAATCCTGTTACACCGGACTTTGTGAATTGTAACATCGCTGTTTTGGGTAAGGGGGTCGATATGACCTCATTTAATAATAATATCGTAAATTGTGATCAGGGAATTGTGTCTTTGTTTGGAACCGGGAAGGCAATTAAGATTGACAGTAACAAAATTGACTGTAACAAAGTTGGCATTTACTTAGTCTTAAATGACGGCAGTTCGCAAATGGAAATCTTGCAAAATGATATTTCAATCGGTGTTCGCGCTCTCGACTTAAAGGGAAAGCCATCTAATGGCTTCGGCATTCTTTCTCATGAAATGAACGGCTACAATTCGGATGTGAAGATCACCGACAATGATATAACGCTGCATCAATTTGCGAAAGCGGGAATTCGTCTTAACGGAGTTGAAATTTATCATGTGCTGGGGAATCAGATAAATATCTTAAACAATGTAAATACATCAATGAACGGCATCGAGCTTTGGCGGAGCAACGAAAGTGAGCTTTCGTGCAATAATGTGTTTGGAACAAGAATTTCACTAGATTCAAGCCAAGCAGACATTGGTATTTCTGTTCAGGATAGTAAGTCAAATATCATTGGCTGCAATAAGCTAACACATACAGCAAAGGGAATGCAATTCAAAGGAAGCTGTGGTGATCCAAATTACCAAACTAATATTCGAGTTAATGAGTTTGGGCATCATGCAATCGGTCTTTTTTATACAGCCTCCGCTGATGTAGATGGGCAATATAACAAAGGCAATTTGTGGTATGACAGCTTATACCAAATCGGTGCATATAACTTGAATACTCTTGGGGCGAATAATATGCAATACTTTTATGATCAGTCTGGTGACCCGAAGAATCATCCAACGGTAATTATCCCAACCGGCTGGTTTCAGTTCAATGGCGGACCAGATGATGAATGCCTACCCCAAGAGTGTGCAACCTATCAAAACAGAGAAACCTATTCAATAGCTAATTTTGAGCGACTAATTCGAATTGCTAAAGACTCAATGCTTACCTCTGAATTTGATGAACGAGCAAGATGGGAAGCCAAGCTAGCTTTGTATGAATACCTACTAAATTATCCTGTCAACCTCGACACCTCAAGTGTGCTTGCCGAATTTTACCAAGCTATGGCCGGATCAGCTATTCAACAGTTAGCGAACCTTCATTTGGAAGAAGATAGTATGTTAGTTAATATTTCGTATTTGACATCTACGGTTCAAAGTAATGCGATGGATATATACGTGAAAACAATGCAAGTAAAAGCCTTGGATGAAAAATTAGCCGATAGTACTTGGAAGCAGGAAGAAATAGACAGCTTGAAAGATATGAAGCAATCCTTAGTGTCTATCATTCAATCAATGATCAGTTTTAATCAGATTGCGGTTCAAGCTGTAAAAGACGCAAAGAATAGTCAGGTTGATTTACTCAGTAATATCAATAACTCAGTAAATGCTCAGGAAGTATACGAGGTGAATGAAACTCAGGTGAATGATATTTACTATGCTTCTGCTGCACCTGGTGATGGTGACAGTATATTAAATTATGAGGCTTCACTTTTAAGCATTGCCCAACTCTGTCCACTTTCTGATGGCCCAGCCGTTTATCATGCTCGCGCCCTCTATAGTTTCATTGACCCAGATCAGGATTATGACGCTGATATTACCTGTATTCAAAACGGATATTATTTTCGATTACAACACAGTATTAATGGAAAGAGTTCCGTTTACCCAAATCCTACAACAGGGGAGGTCACCCTCGTATGTTACGTTCCTTCAGATAGCAGAATTGAGGTATCTGATATGTGTGGAAAAATAATCTATTCGGAAATGCTTAATTTTAATACAGACTCACATGCTTTGAAGTTGTCAGGATTTGAGAATGGCATTTACACTTATCGAATTATAAATCAAAATTTATTATTTGATGCCGGGAAAATAATAATCAA
>JAXLTM010000041.1:0-22209 GCA_046330055.1 Bacteroidia bacterium
ATCCAAAATTGTCAAATCAATTTGTCAAACCGAAAGCCACTCGAAAAACCCACTCACAAGTATAAATAATTCCCCCGAATTATTCGCAGAATTAAAAGAATTAAATTCCCATATTATCAATCAACCGCACCGCCCCGCAAAAGACGGCAGCGAAGACTCGGACAGGTTGCGCGTACGTATTAGTACGGACAGATTGCAGTGTTTCTGCGTCGGCGATTTCGAGGTATTCGGGGTGGAGGATGTTGGTGGAGAGAAGTTGAGTTGCCGCTTCCGCTAAAAGTGATTCGGTGGGTTGGGTGCGGAAGTTTTGTTTGATGTAGTGGAGCGTGCGGTTAATTTGAGCGGCGGCGTGGCGCTCTTCGGGATTCAAACGTAAATTTCGTGAACTCATGGCGAGGCCGTCTGCTTCGCGCACGGTCGGACAACCGATGATGGCGGTGCGGTAGCGGAGCTGTGTAGTCATGCGTCGGATGACGGCCAGCTGCTGGTAGTCCTTTTCACCGAAATAGGAACGGTCGGGGTTTACGATGTCGAATAACTTTGAAACGACCTGCACCACACCGGCGTAATGACCGGAACGGTGAGCGCGTTCCCTCACTTTTTCGAGATCGCCGAGATCTACCTGCGGTTTTTCGGCGAAACCGGTTGAGTACATCTCCTCTACTTCGGGCATGAACAAAACACTCGTGCCGGCGGACTCGAGCATGGCGGCGTCGGCCTCGGGCATGCGGGGGTAGTTCTTTAAATCGTCAGGATTGTTGAATTGGGTCGGATTTACGAAAATACTGGCCACCACTACGTCGGTCTCCTCCACCGCTCTCTCTATTAATGAGATGTGCCCGGGATGCAAAGCACCCATCGTTGGTACAAAACCAATAGTCTGACCCGCAGAGCGCTTTTCTTCCAAAAAGTGCTTTATATCGTCAATCTTTGCGAATTTCTTCATTTTTGTACCATCAGCCCGAATTTTTTATTATCATTTAAGGAAACCCGGGTTGGATTTTTCCGTTTAGTAGTCAGGTAGTTACACGAGTGAATCGTTGTCAGACTGCACAATACAGGGGGATTAACCACGTTAAAGGCCCGCATCCCCTTGAATGGCAGCCTTAAATTACCTATCTTTGTGGGCCAAATTAATAAATCCAACCTCAAGAATGAAGAAAGCGAAAGTTTTATTTGTTTCCCAGGAAATTACACCGTTCCTTGAGTTGACAGAGATTGCAAAAATTGCCCGCCACCTTCCTCAGGGCATTCAGGAAAAAGGGAAGGAAATCCGAACTTTTATGCCTCGCTTCGGATTAATCAACGAAAGAAGAAATCAATTGCATGAGGTTATCCGCCTTTCCGGTATGAATCTCATCATTGACGATACCGATCACCCGCTCATTATTAAAGTAGCCTCTATTCAGAGTGCCAGAATGCAGGTGTATTTCATCGATAACGAAGAGTATTTCCAACGTAAATCGATTTTCCGCGACGCCAAAAAGAAATTCCACAAAGACAATGAAGACCGTATGGTGTTCTTCTGTCGTGGCGTTCTGGAAACAGTGAAAAAATTAGGCTGGGCGCCGGATGTGATCCACTGCCACGGCTGGATGACTTCGCTGATTCCTTTCTTCGTAAAAACAGGTTACAAAGATGATCCGATGTTTAAAAACAGTCGTGTCGTTTACTCATCGTACTTCCAGGACCTGGAAGAAACCATGAGCCCGAACCTGGTGAAGAAATTGAAAATGGATGGCGTGACTCCTGAAGATGCCAAACTTTACAAAGACCCTACAATGGTGAATGTAAATCTGGCCGCCATGAAACTGGCCGATGGTATTATCAAGAGTGTTGATGAAAAGAATACTTCCATTGACAATTATATCAAGAAAGCTGCGAAACCGATTTTGAGCATTCCTTCGTATGAAGATGAATCTGCCTTCGTTAGCGCCTGCTCTGATTTTTATGATGAACTCCTTGAAACGGAGCCCGTTCTTGCCGACTAAACTATGATCAAATTATTTCCGGATGTCTCCCCATCCAACGGAAAGCTGGTATCTCAAAACCAAAATCAAGAAAATAAGATTGTAAAAAAGAATTCCTCCTCCTTGCGGTGGGGGAAATCTTTTTTTAGCCTCGGACTTCTGATCCTTCTTGCCGCCTCTCAGGGCTGTAAAGATCCGGATGAGATTGGTCTGAATATACTGCCGCCATCGGACCAGCTCGGTAACCGTTTTACTGATACTGCGACCATCATCACTTCTACACTTAAGGAAGACTCCATCGTCACGAGCCAGCTTTCATCGCAATTGCTCGGCAGTACGTACGATCCGACATTCGGCGTGACAACGGCAAATGTCTATGCTCAGGCAGTGATCAGCGGCGGTACTCCGACGTTCGGAACTGCTCCTGTGGCCGACTCCGTAGTGCTTTCACTGGTGTACAATGGCAGCTACGGTGATACCAATCAGACGCAGACAATTACCGTTTCGCGTCTCACCGAAGATTTGTCGATTGATTCTTCTTATTATTCATTCCGCACCTTCACTACTGAATCAACACCTCTGGCGACGTACAACTTTACGCCGCGTCCGAATACCAGAGTGGCTGTTGACTCGGACACACTTGCTCCACAGCTTTGGATTACGCTCGATAAAACGCTGGCTGATTCCATCATTGCTCTCAACGGCAGCACTACACTTCAGTCGAACACCAACTGGTTGTCGTATTTCAAAGGATTAGCGATTACAGCCACGTCCATGACTACACCTTCAACAGGAGCAATCAGTTCGTTTAACTTCTTCAATTCGTCGCTCATCGTCTACTATCATGACGGAACCGACTCTAAAAAATATGCTTTTGCACTGGCTAATGCACGTGTAAACAACTTCGTACACGATTTCACGGGAACCGAAGCCGAGCAGGTCATCAATGCAGGAACGGTTGATACGGTTAGCTTTGTTCAGGGCGCCTGCGGACTAAAAACCCGAATTTCGTTCCCATATTTGAAACATTTTCTTGACTCAGGCAGTATCTTAGTGAACCGGGCAGAGTTAACCATTACCGCCAAGGACCCATCGAATCCATTTTTCAGCGTTCCTACCAAGTTATTGCTGATCTCAAAGAATGAAGCCGGTGCTAACATTTTCCCGATCGACTATTATGAGTCATCAGGATACTATGGCGGTGATTACAATTCCTCTACAAAAGGATACACGTTTAACATTGCCCGTCAGATTCAAGGTTATCTCGACGGACGATACACTAGTCCTGACTATTACATCGTTGTGTCGGGAGCCGGAGTAACACCGAGTCAGCTCGTCATTGGTAGCAGTACCAATGCAGCTTACAAGTTGAAGCTCTCTCTCTACTACACTAAATTAAACTAACACACTACATCATGTGCGGAATTGTTGCTTACATCGGCCACCGCGAGGTTTATCCGATTCTCATCAAAGGTCTGCAACGACTTGAGTACCGCGGATACGACAGCGCCGGCATCGCTATCCTCAATGGAGATTTAAAAGTTTTCAAAAAAGCCGGAAAGGTCAGCGACCTGAACGATTTTGCTAAAGGAAAAGATGTTTCCGGCAGTATCGGTATGGGCCATACACGCTGGGCAACACATGGTGAACCGAATGATCGTAATGCTCACCCGCATTATTCTCAGTCAGGTCGCTTTGCAATAATTCACAATGGAATTATCGAGAACTACTCTTCCATCAAAGCCGAACTTTCAAAACGCGGTCATACTTTCAAGAGTGATACTGATACAGAAGTATTGGTCCACCTCATCGAAGACATTCATGAAAATGCGGGCGTAACGCTTGATGAAGCCGTTCGTCTGGCATTAGGTGAAGTGATCGGTGCATATGCCATCGTAGTATTGTCGAAAGACAATCCGAAAGAACTCATCTGCGCACGTAAAGGCAGTCCGATCGTTCTCGGTGTCGGTAAAGACAAAAACGAATACTTCGTGGCTTCCGATGCTACGCCGATTGTAGAATATACAAACAATGTAATTTATCTGAACGACGGTGAAATGGCCTACATCAATAACGGCCAGCTCACAGTAAAGACGATCGAAAATCAGGTAAAGACTCCATACATCCACGAGCTCGAGCTGAAACTTGAGCAATTGGAAAAAGGCGGTTACGATCACTTCATGTTGAAAGAGATCTATGAACAGCCTCGTTCCATCTGGGATTCCATGCGCGGAAGAATTGATGCGAAGAAAGGATTCCTTCGTCTGGGCGGTATTGCCGAGTACGAAAACAAATTTGTGAATGCAAAACGTATCGTCATCATCGGTTGCGGTACTTCATGGCATGCCGGTCTGGTTGCCGAATACCTCATCGAAGATCTCGCACGAATTCCTGTTGAAGTTGAATACGCTTCCGAATTCCGTTACCGTAATCCGGTGATCTATGAAGATGATATCGTAATTCCTATTTCTCAATCCGGTGAAACTGCCGATACGCTTGCTGCCATTGAACTGGCGAAAGCAAAAGGCGCTACCATTTTCGGAGTATGTAATGTGGTTGGTTCTTCCATTCCGCGTGCAACTCACGCCGGTGCGTACACACATGCCGGTCCGGAAATCGGTGTGGCTTCAACGAAAGCATTTACTGCTCAGGTCACTGTTCTTACATTGATGGCAATGCAAATTGCACGTCATCGTGGAACAATCACCGATTCACGTTATCACCAACTCCTCAACGAACTCGAAGCTATTCCTGCAAAAGTAGAAGCCGCTTTGAAAACTAACGATGTGATCAGCCAGCTTGCCGCACGTTTCAAAGACGCGCGCAACTTCCTGTATCTCGGTCGTGGTTACGGTTTCCCTGTTGCACTCGAAGGCGCTCTAAAGCTGAAAGAAATTTCTTACATCCATGCCGAAGGTTATCCTGCAGCAGAGATGAAGCACGGTCCGATCGCTTTGATCGACGAAGAGATGCCTGTAGTTGTCATCGCCAATAAGAACGAGACATACGAAAAAGTAGTCAGCAACATCCAGGAAGTAAAAGCCCGAAAAGGAAAGATCATTGCCATCGTTACCGAAGGCGACACTACAGTAAAAGGCATGGCCGATTACTGCATCGAAGTTCCGGAAACCGATGACGTATTGATCCCGCTGATCTCCGTTGTTCCTCTTCAGTTACTCAGCTACCACATCGCCGTTATGCGCGGATGTAATGTGGATCAGCCGAGGAATTTGGCGAAGTCAGTAACGGTGGAGTAAACCTCAATTCAGAATTCTGAATTCTGAATTCAGAATTCTGAATTCAAGTCAGAAGCCAAAAAAAATCACGGAAAAAATTTTCCGTGATTTCAATTTTTAATTTCCGTGCATTTCCGTGGGAAACTAACTCCCGTCTTCAGAACCAATCAAAGTTACTTTGCTTTCTGATAATGATGCTCCGTAAATCTCTTCCACCCCTTTTTATTCCTGGCCTCAACAGCCCAGTGGAATCCGCCATCCGGATCCGGCCTGTAAATCATTCGCGCCAGACCGGCAGGCATCTGAGCCTCGAAAGCAATCGCCTCCGGGTGAACGTCGGTGCCGTCAGCTAATTCACCGAAAGAATTCTTTCCATCGTTGGTGAATGACCAGAAACAAATTTTACCGTCTTTCATTCCAATCATCGCCTGCTCTTCATACGTTGAACCTTTGAACATCCATTTTGCATTTAACAAAACGTAATTCCCGCTCAAAGCAGTATCAAAAGAGCGCACACATTTAAATTTCCCCATCGGCGAATCAGCCTCTGCAACCCACTCACCAAACAGTGGAGCGAAAATGCCAAGCTTTCCACGGGATTTTTTCCAAATTGTCTTTGCCATAGAAAAACTACAATTATGAATTCTGAATTCTGAATTCTAAAAGAAAGTCAAAATTCAAAAGAAGATTAACGGAAAAAAATTCCGTGATTTCAATTTTTATTTCCGTGCTTGAAGCGAAGCCCCGCCTTGGTGGGTGGGAAATTAAAAAAATCCGCAACCTGATCTTAAAATCTCTTCAAACTCAAGTTGCGGATATATCTCTTAATTACTCTCTAAGCAACCAAGCATCCAAGCATCCAAGCAACCCCTAGTTGCTCGTCAAAAACTTACTCACCTTCTCGAAGTAAACATTCTTATCCGTAGAGAAGTTATCTGCATTGGAAGGGCTCGCCGTAACGACGTAAAGATTAGTCTGGCATTTCAATAGCTTCATATCTGCCGGATTGATCATTTCATCCTGTGCAGATACAATCAGCATTACACCTTTCAGATTCGGACGACTGCGGTCGCAGGCGTACATCGGTTCGTAATTTTTATCGTAACCGAAAGGAATGATCACATCCTTTGATTTTTTCTCTTTGTACTTCTTCTTCATCAGTTCCAATCCTGTCCATGAACCATCGGCAATGATCTTGCGTGTTTCCGGGCGATTGCAACCTACACCAAGTGAAAGTCCGGCGCCGATGTTAGTTCCGTACAAATCGAATTTTGTAATTGCTCTCGATTTACGCAGGTAGTCTGCAACAGCATTCAGATCAGTCAGAAACTGAGGGTAGATGTAAGTATCCGGATCAATCGGAAATTCACTGCTGGCACCATAACCGCGGTAGTCATACATGGCTACATTCCATCCTGCCGAAAGGAATTGTCCGCAGATCTCGATATTGTCGGCCATATTTCCATCGCCGCTGCCGCTGATGATAACCCAGTTGGTCGTTTTCTTTTGTGTTTCAAAGAACCATGCATTCAATGTTGCGCCGTCTTTGGTAGTGACTTTTTCTTCTTTGTAAGTCATTCCGTACTTCTCAGGCTTGGTCTTATAATCGCGTGAAGGATTCAGCGCCATCGCAAGCTGGCTGATCATCAGTGCTGCCAGGGTAAATAATACTTTTGATTTCATGTATGGGAGAATTGTTTTTTTGAGTTCGGTAAATTTAAAGAAATTCATTGATGTGAAAATTGGAGGGAATCTGAGTTACTGACAACGGTTGAGTGCGTCAATTGGTTTCCCACGGAAATTCACGGAAATTAAAATTGAAATCACGGAGATCGGAATTCAGAATTTTTTTTGGCTTTTGGCTTTTGGCCTTTGCCTTTATTTTCCGGCTTATTCTTCTACTGCAACGACGGCACGTATCTCCGGTACCATTTTGAGGATGGTTTGTTCGATGCCGGCTTTGAGGGTCATGGCGCTCATGGAGCAGGATTTGCAGGCGCCGAGGAAACGGAGTCGCACAACATTGTCGTCGGTGATGTCTACTAAAGAAACATTTCCGCTGTCGGCTTCAAGATACGGGCGAAGCTGGTTGAGGGCTTCTTCTACGCGTGTATGTAAATCGTTTATAGTCGTATCCATGGCTTAGTGTGCAACTTCTGCTTTCGGGGATTTCTTTGATGCATTTTGAATGGCCACCTGACGAATCACCTGATCGGCAAATTCATCGAATGACTTCGACACAGGAGACTGTTCGTCGAGCGATACCGGAGATCCTGAATCACCTCCTTCACGGATACTTTGTACCAGCGGAATTTCTCCGAGGAAAGGAATGTTCAATTCCTCTGATAATTGCTTTCCGCCTTCTTTTCCGAAGATGTAATATTTATTCTGCGGCAATTCGGCCGGAGTGAAGTATGACATGTTTTCTACCAATCCGATCACAGGAACATTCACACTTTCCAGACGGAACATATCGATACCTTTTCTTGCATCGGCCAGAGCTACGTGCTGAGGTGTGGTCACGATGACTGCACCACTCACAGGCACTGAACTTACGAGTGTAATATGAATATCGCCCGTTCCCGGAGGAAGATCGATGAGCATGTAATCGAGTTGTCCCCACTCTGCATCGGTGAATAATTGCTGGAGCGCTTTTGACGCCATTGGTCCGCGCCATGGAATGGCTTTGTTCGGATCAACGAGCATTCCGATCGACAAAACTTTCACGCCGTATTTCTCCACAGGAATCATGAATTGCTTCCCATCGCGTTCGTTGACGAAGAGTCGTTCTCCCTCGGCTCCAAACATAATGTGTTGCGAAGGACCGTAGATATCAGCATCTATTAGTCCGACTTTCGCACCCTTCTTTGCCAGTGCAATTGCAAGATTTGCTGCAACGGTAGATTTTCCAACTCCGCCCTTTCCGGAAGCAACGGCTATGATATTGCGAACGTCTTTCAGCATGGCATTACTGTCGGTTCGTCCGCTTGTAGTACGCGAAGTCATGTTTACCGTGACCTTCGCATTGGCATCCACATAATGAATAATGGCATTTACACACGCCTGCTGAATGAGTCCTTTGAGCGGACAAGCAGGAGTCGTCAACACCACTGTAAAACTTACTTCCGATCCATTCACTTCAATATTTTCAACCATATTGAGTGTGATCAAATCCTTCTTCAAATCCGGTTCGATGACATTTCTTAATGCATCTACAACCTGTTCCTTCGTTATCATATGGGGCAAAGATAGGGAGAATTGAGCGAAAGAGAGTAATTCGATAGCATGGCGACTTCTCAAAAAATCGTCGAATTAGTTAAAAAAAAGCCCGTTTCCCGACCTTCCTTCGATTTTTTAGAAGTTTTGATACTGAAAAATGGCACTGCCATTCGTCAAATTCTTTACATGCCCTGAATTATCGTACAACTTACAGTTGAAAGTGGCTTTTAGTAAAACGCCTGTACGTCCGTTTTTATGGATCACCAATTTTTCCGAAACATTAAAATTGCTTCCGGTCTGATCGGCTGTTCCGCTTGATGTATCCCACTGGTCACCGTTTTGATCGACATAGCTAATATTGAATATTTCATTGCCGGCTGCAAGAAAAGACCACGCTCCTGAATTGAATTGCGAAACGAAAAGTGAATCAGAAGGCGGAATCGAATTTATACCAAAAGTCCTGTCGAAAAGAAATCCTTGTTTAGCCACGGTATCTGCAATTGCATCTAAATACAATGCCAGGTAAGATGAAGTAGAAATAAGAGGATAATATTCGGCAGTATCCATTTCAATAATATTGAAATTATTTACCACCAGCGAAAATGGTACTCCATCTATCTTTCCTGTTACTTCCGGCACTGAGTTCGCATTCAACGTACCTCCGGGTGTGCCAACAATGTCAGGATGAACATCAGATTCTTTTTTGCAGGAAGAGATAAAAAATAATGCGATGAGTAGAACAGAAATTCTTTTCATGTAAAGGGAGTTTTATATTTTAAAGGTAAGGAAAGATTTAACTTCATGGCTCTACAATTTCAATTCCTCCGACGGATCCCAGAAAAGCTTTTTAAAATCCTTCACCTGATCTTTCACCACTTTAACTCCCTCCTTCTCGAGCAACTCTTTCATTTTCGTCGGCGTTCCAAAATGATGCTTGCCGGTAAGCAAACCGATGCGATTCACCACACGATGCGCCGGTACTTTCGGTTTCACAGTATGTGCGCACCATTCATCGCCCAGCCAACCATACGACTTGAACGCGCCGTGCCAAGATACTTTGCAATGGCTCCATAACTGGTCACTCTACCGCGAGGAATCAGCCGGGCCACTGCGTAGACTTGATCGAAGAAGGAGTCGAGAGGCATTTGGTGGATTGAATATTGAAAATTGAAAATTGAAGATTGAAGATTGAAGATTGAAAATTGAAGATTGAAGATTGAAGATTGAAGATTGAAGATTGAAGATTGAAGATTGAAGATTAAAGATTGAAGATTGAAGATTGAAGATTGAAGATTGAAGATTGAAAATTGAAAATTGAAAATTGAAAATTGAAAATTGAAAATTGAAAATTGAAAAATTAATATTCAATATTCAATTTTCTATATTCAATATTCAATTCAGAATTCAGAATTCAGAATTTATCCGAAACTGCACATAACATATCCTCGCTCCCTCTTTAAGCCAGATTTTTTCGTAGGTGGTTTTGATACTTAACACGTCATCGAGAATATCTGACTCGTATAAATTACTTGTGTTTTTAAGAATGGGAAGGTGTTGAGGAGTGATGACTTCAAGAGTGTATTCGTAGAAGGGGAAATTGTCGGTTTTCAAATGTATGATTCCGTCATTGCGCATCAGGCGACGGTACATTTCGAGAAATTTGGCATTGGTGAGTCGTTTGCGTTCTCTGGTTTTTTGCATCTGAGGATCGGGAAAGGTGATCCAGATTTCTGAAATTTCTTTTTCACCGAAGAAGGCATAGAGATTCTGAATTTGAATTCGCAGAAAACCAAGATTGGAAATATTCTCCTCTACTCCTGTTTTTGCGCCTCGCCACAGGCGAGCACCTTTCCAGTCGATGCCGATAAAATTTTTCTCCGGAAATTTCTGCGCGAGATTTACGGCGTATTCCCCTCTGCCACATCCTAATTCAAGAACAATCGGTTTGTCGTTCTTAAAAAAGTCTGCCGACCATTTTCCTTTCAGAGGATGGTCGGCAGGCGGATAAACTATTTTTGGCTGAATAAGATTCGGAAAGCTGAGATTCTCTTCGAATCGTTTCAATTTATTCTTACCCATATTGAATTTCCACTATCGCTCCACTACAAATATTTTGCGCGCCACTCCTCTACCTGCGTCGGCTTTGATATAATAGGTGCCGGCTGAGAGTGAATGTAAATCTAATTCGGTGATATTCTTTCCGCTCTTCTCCATTACGATGCGACTCTGGCTGTCAAAAATAGTCACATGATTCACTCCGGAAAATGAACGAATGTTTAATTGCGATGATACAGGATTCGGGAATATAGCCATTTCAAAATCGTTCACCTCTGAAACACCAACGCCAATCGTTCCGTCAGTGTTGATATTCTGAGCATAAATATTCAAACCTGAACGATCATCTTCCCATACTTCCACATTCTGATGATTTTTACAAACAGTCAATGATGAATTGCTCTTCGTTGAATTTCCTGTAGCAAGCTGATTCGTCCAAAGCGGATTCAGGGATCCATCGAAAATTGAATACATGAAACGATCGTTCGGAAAAGCATTTTCATCATAAGTCATGAGAATATTATCGTCAGACCATGCCATATTCAATTCCTGGAAAGATGACGAACCGGTATTCGCGAAAGGAATTACCACAGGTGTGGCAAGATTTCCGGAAGCATCGATGCTTTGAAGATAGACCTCTGTAGTTGCATATGAACCTGCGTAGATTTTATTATTGCCGTACAGAATTTGAATATCTCCCAACTCCTGCGATGTTGATAAGCCGGAAATACTGACACCATCAGGTGTGAGAAGCGGATTCCCTTGGGCATCGGTATGCTGTACAAAACCGTCGAGGTAGAAATTGTTGATGCGTGAATCCAGCCATCCCATCACTACACCTTCGTTTCCGTCGGAAAGTGCTTTGATGTATGAAATATTCGGAATGAAACCGATTGATTGAAAATCGATGTCATTTGCAAATAATGTCTCACTGCTGATGCCGAATTTCATCATTGAAAATTTCTGCTGCGAAGCATTGAAGCTTGCGTTTGCTTTTTTGAACAGAAGGTAGAATGAAGTGTCATTGCAAATCACAAGTTCAGGATAACCGAAGTACTGTAACGGATCACCGGAATTGTAGTGATGAAGAATTCCGAGCGGGCCCCACATCTTTGTTCCGTCATATGAAAGTCGTTGTAAACGGATACCGGTAGAGTCATCACTCTGCCAGGCTATGATCACACTTGAATCAGGCATTGCGAGAACGTGCGGATTAGCATCGAATGCCGGACCATATGATAATTGAATTCCAGAATTTCCCCACGGCAGTGTTCCATTCGGAGCAACTTTTGAAACAAAGACATCCCAGTCATTATTGTTACGACTGTCCTGCCAACCAATAATTAAGTCACCATGCGTATCAACGGTAGAACGATAAACGGTAGTGAATGTCTGATTTGAATCGCTCGCATCCACAATCACTCCACCCGCACCCCACAATGGATTTCCAAGTGCGTCGAGTTTCTGTGCTGCTACTCCATACGTACCCATCGGTGTAACCTGACGAAAAGAAATCAGAGTGTTCCCACTACTGTCGGCGTGACCAAACGGATCAACAAAATCATTACCCGTTGCAGCCAGTGTATTTAAAGTTGGGTTTGTAGTCCATTGTGCATTTACCGAAATCGCAGCTATGCCAAGTGCAGTTAACAGCAGTAACTTTTTCATGAGCTTTATTTTGTGGTGAAAATACGCATTTTCCCATGACACCGGATTATAAAAATCAATGAATTCCTTAGAATACAAATTCCCGGGCCTCTTGACCGAATCAACACCATCAATTCAGTTCGAAATTGTATTTTTTTTACGACCTTCCCGCGAAATCAAAATTCTGAATTCAGAATTCAGAATTCAGAATTTGTTATGCTCCCCCTCCAAAATAAAAAAGTACTTTTCACCTGCATGGACTGGGGCCTTGGTCATGCCACACGAAGCATTCCTCTCATTAAAAAATTAATTGCTGAAGGAAATACGGTAACACTTGCTTCAAGCGGATATGCGAAAAAATTTCTTGAAGAATATTTTCCGGAGTTAACGGTCTATTCCAAACCCGGCTATGAAATTTCATACTCAGCCTGGTTGCCAATGGCATTGGTAATACTCCAGCAATCAGCTTCGATTCTGAAAACGATTGACGAAGAACAAAAGTGGACGCAGGATCGGCTGGCAGATGAAAAATACGATGTCATCTTTTCCGACAATTGTTACGGGGTTTATTCGACGAACATTCCTTCGTACATCATTACGCATCAACTGATGCTGAAAACTCCGCCGTTACTTCGCTTCTCAGAACGCATTCTTCACCGCATTCTATTGAAATGGATTTCCAATTTCAAAGGAGTTTTGATTCCGGATGTTGAAAATGAGAATAATCTTTCCGGAGATTTATCGCACCTATACCCTTTACCGCAGAATGTAGAGTGGATTGGCCCGCAAAGCAGATTTTCATCGGATGAAAAAATCAACCCGTATGCTGAACAGGTGGAGGTCTTTGCCATCGTCAGCGGCCCGGAACCCCAACGAACTTTTCTGGAAGCCAATCTTGAAAAAATTCTAAGTGACATTCCCGGACATTCCATTATCATTCGTGGTTTACCCGGTAATTATGAATGTCAAAAAAAAGGAAACGTTCACTTATACAATCATATTTCTGATGCCGATTTTCGAGGTATCATTGAGAAAAGCAAACTGATCGTTTCAAGATCCGGTTATTCAACCATTATGGATCTGGAAGTCTTGAAGAAAAAAGCTCTGCTCATTCCTACTCCCGGACAAACCGAGCAGGAATATCTTGCAGAATATCTTGGCAACAAAAAGCATTTCAGCTTTGCTGCGCAAAAAGATCTTTCAAAAAATCTGATTGAAGAATTACTGAGAAGTTAAAACAACTTCAGGGGTCGTGATCGTATTGCTTTGGTGAAGGCCGCGATCGTAAATAAAAATTTTATAGTAAAAAGTATCCAGGTTCAACGACGGACGAATCGGCAGATTTCTTCTAACCTCACACTTAAGCGCCTTGTTACTTCCTTCGGGTGTCAGATAAGGAATGCGCGCGCTGATGTCAACCGTATCGAGCGTCCAAACGCCCATAATTTTATGATACGTTTCAACTTTGAAGTTCGTGTAATACTCAGAAGAAGGATCATCGAAAATCGGATCGTTTAATCCGGATTCACGCGGATAATAACCGATGTCTCCATCGCCATCAGTTAGTCCGATGGTAACATCGATACTTCCGTCATAGCCATTTGCATCATGAAGTACGATCATCGACTTATAGTCGATTGACGGTACAACAGGATATTCATCCGGCTTTTTGCAGGATGAAATAACCAAACCGGTCAACAGAACAGCGATGATATATCGGGTCACTTTCATTGAGTTCCTAAAATTACGCAAATTTTTGAAGCCTGAACGGTTTCTGCAGTGCACAACGTCACTTTTCGGTAAATCTTTGATTCGTTTGAAAATCTGACGAAAAAAGAACACCTTAGCCGTCAGCGAATTTAATCCTGACCTGCAATGGCACTGATTCTCCCTGTAAATTCTGTCCAACCGAAATTCGGTAAGAACTGTTATCTGGCTCCCAATTCAACCATTGTCGGAGATGTTGTAATGGGCGATCAATGCAGTGTCTGGTTCAATGCTCTGGTTCGTGGCGATGTAAATACAATTCGCATTGGCAATAAAGTGAACATTCAGGACGGTGCAATTATTCATTGCACGTATCAGAAAGCAAAAACGGTAATCGGCGATAATTGCAGCATCGGACACAAAGCCATCATACACGGTTGCTATCTTCATAACAATATCCTTGTGGGAATGGGAGCCATCATTATGGATCATGCAGTAGTTGAAGCCTACTCCATCGTCGCTGCCGGATCGCTTGTTTTGGAAAATACCATCATCGAAAGCGGCTTTATCTACGCCGGCTCCCCTGCCAAAAAACTAAAACCCATCACCGACGAACAACGAAAACTGCTGGATGAATTGCCGGATAGGTATGTGATGTATGCGGGATGGCTCTAGTGCAAGCCAGAAGCCAGAAGCCAGAAGCCAAAATTCTGAATTCTGAATTCTGAATTCCACATGGCCGGAATATTCAATATTCAATTTTCAA
This sequence comes from Bacteroidia bacterium, assembly GCA_046330055.1. Classification (GTDB taxonomy): domain Bacteria; phylum Bacteroidota; class Bacteroidia; order AKYH767-A; family 2013-40CM-41-45; genus JADKIH01. The sequence continues at coordinate 14,601 of JAXLTM010000041.1, forward strand.
TATTCAATATTCAATCCCCAATCCCCAATCCCCCTCACTTCCATATGTCAATCTTCTCGAGGTGAATTTTGTTTTTGAAAAAGTATCGTGTGCTTTCTTCGAAGGAGCGGGTGAAGTCGGAGACGTAGAAATGATGAACGGGGGATTTCTTTTTGGAGAGTAATTTTTTCTCTTTCAGAACTTGCTTTACGTAATCGGCCACTACGCCGGCGGTGTCGATGATTTTGACCTGACCTTTGTAATATTCTTCTACTTCAGGACGAATGAGCGGATAATGTGTGCAGGCGAGAATCAGTCCGTCAATTTTTGAAAGCTTTCGACTGTCGAGGTAAGAACCGATGACGGTACGACTGATTTTATTATTGAAAAATCCTTCTTCAATCATTGGCGCCAGCAGTGGTGTGGCCAGAGAAGCAACTTCCAGTTTCTTTGATGCGGCGTGAATTTTTTTCGAGTAAATATCACTCTTGATGGTTCCTTTGGTTCCGATCACTCCCACTTTGTGAATGGCCTTATCACGCACTACATGATTCACCACCGGGCTGATCACATCTACAACGGGAACTTTACTGCCAACAAAATCCTTTACCGTTTCATAGGCAATTGAACTGGCCGTATTGCAGGCAATGACAATCATCTTGCAATTTCTCTCCATCAGAAACTGAGAAATCCGGATAGCATAGTACTTTATGGAGTCGGGCGATTTATCGCCATACGGCAGGTGCGCCGTATCACCAAAATAAATCAATGACTCATGCGGTAAAACTTTCTGAATTGCATTTGCTACCGTAAGTCCTCCAATCCCCGAATCAAATACTCCGATCGGCGACGACGAAATGTCTTTACTCTTTGCCATAGGCAACGAAGATAAGCAGTTGGTATGGAAGTTTGGCGGGTGCTGTGGGGAATTTTTCAATTAGCTAATTAGCTAATTAGCTAATTGAAAAATTCCCCTATTTTATGCGGTTAGAATTGCAATTGCCCGCATCTACATTTGTTTTTCTAATCTTCTGTTTCTATGAAAAACCAAAAGAATACACTGCTTGAAGAAATCAAAATTGAAAATGAAATTCTCCGTATGCAATTAGCGGCTGAGTATGGAATGGAATTTCCGCAGCATACGAGTGAGAAGCTTTCGCCTTTTATTGAGCGCGAGTGGCTGAAATCGATCCAGCGGTTTGAGCAATCGTTTGCCAGCCAGACCATGCAAAACTGCTATAAATTGCTCGGTGAACCTGCTTATCTTCCTGCTGAAGCACTGACCGACGAACAACTTGGCGTCGAGCTTCGCAAACTGATCAGCCTGCTGGCCGAAAAAAACATCATCGTCGACGCCATCAGCGACATCTCCGAACGCGAAGTCTATTCCTTCATCACCGAAAAACTCTTCGCCGAAGACATCCTCGTCTTTCCCGACAACCATGTGGTGACGCATTTTACGTATGGGGAGTTTGGGGAGGAGTAGTCAATTGGCTAATTGGCTAATTGGCTAATTGGCTAATTAGCTAATGTGCTGATGTGCTGATGTGCTAATTTGCTAATGTGTTAATTAGCAGATTAGCACATTAGCAAATTAGCAGATGGTCGCGAGCGAGTGTGGGCTGTCATGCACTTTATGAGAAAAGGTTTCGACTCTTTAAACTCCACTTACACCTACACTTACACTTTCCTTCACACTATGTGAATTAACTAATTAACTAATTAACTAATTAACTAATTAACTAATTAACTAATTAACTAATTAACAAACACAAGATAAGAAGTTGAAGCTGAAAATACTTGCTTATGACTCAAAAATATAAACATCTCCAAATTGAAAATAGCCTCTCTTGATCGTGAAATAAATCAAATTAACAGAAGACTCAATCGTCAAAGAAAAAGCATATTCGATTCGAAGGAGCAGGAGGGTATAGGAACTTATGTTATGGGGCTCCAGTTCGTGATTTGAGACGATAAATGGGAGGGCAAACAATCGGGGATAAGCTCTTGAAACAGGAACATTAAAGATTTATAGAAGATGGAGCGAAGCCGACTTGTATTAGGAAAATCATCAGCCAGGATTATTGAAAGAGAAATAACAAAGAATCCAAGGAAGATTATCAGATAAGCTGCCAAGCATTACAAATTACGAAGTGACTTTGGTGTCAAAACCTATTACATCCATACATCACGGAAGTCAGGAGGTTTTTAAGAAGACTTTAAAACAGTCGAAAACAAGCAAGTTAGGATCAATAACCGACCGATTGTTTAACTCATGAACAGAAAATTACGGAGTAACTCAAGATGTAAAATAGTTGCACTTATTAGTTGAACACAGCATTAGCTAATTAGCTAATCAGCCAATTTGCTAATCTGCTAATCTGCTAATCTGCTAATTCACCCCCATCTTCTCCATCCCCTCCACCGTTATGCAGCAGAAGCCGAATTCACGGTCGACTTTGCCGCGGATGCGGTAAAGGCCGCGGCCGCGGAAGGGGTATTGGTCGGCGACTTTGGGGAAGTGAGTGGTGTCGAAAAAATATCCTTTGCTGTCGAGAAAGGTGCCGAACATCATCATCTCGCGCTTGATGGTGGAAGTGTACTTGCAGGTCACCATGTAGCCTACAATTTCAATTCTCTTACCCACATTGGCCGCAAGGTCGGCAGCGTTGAGCTTCACGATACTTTCGTCGGGCAGTAACGAAAACGGTGAACATAACGGAAAGCCGAGTAATTCAATTTCATCGTGTGCATCATCAATGGCGTGATGCACGAGTTCAGGTAAAGTGAACACCTGCGTCGTTGTTTCGAAGAGTGCCTGGCGCTTTTCCGTCTTTCGCTCGCTGCCGATTTCCATGTGCACATCCCAAAGCAATTGCTTCTTGGTACGACCGGTAAAACGAAATGCGCCGATGCGGATCAGAATTCGCAGCTGCTCGATTTCAATGGAAACACGTTTCATGAAATCGGGCAAACTTTGAAACGGGCCGTTCACTTCTCGCTCTCGGAGAAACGACTTCGCCACCTTCTCCTCCATGCCGGCCAGATGAATGAAGCCGAGAAAAATATCATCGCCGTAAATCGCCGTCTTATACTGCGAACGATTGATATCCGGCGCATGAACCGTTGCGCCCGACATGCGTGCTTCGTGAACATAAAATTCCGTCCGGTAAAATCCGCCGAAATTATTAATCACTCCCACCATGAATTCCTTCGGGTAGTGCGCTTTGAGAAACAGACTCTGAAAACTTTCCACCGCATAAGAGGCCGAATGTCCTTTTGAAAATGAATAGCCGGCGAAACTTTCAATCTGCCGCCATACTTCTGTTGTGATTTCATCCGGATATCCTCTTTCCTTGCAATTGGAAAAAAACTTTCCGCGGATGCGCGCAAACTCTTCACGCGAGCGAAACTTGCCTGACATGCCCCGGCGCAATGAATCCGCCTCTGATAATGAAAGCCCGGCAAAATGATAGGCGACTTTGATCACATCTTCCTGATACACCATGATGCCGTAGGTTTCTTCCATCAGTTCTTTCATCAGCGGATGAATGTACTGACGACGCGACGGATCATGCGTGCGCAAAATATATTCGCGCATCATGCCCGACCTTGCCACACCGGGGCGGATAATGGAACTGGCGGCCACCAGTTGAATATATGTGTCAACGGCGAGCTTTTTCAGCAACATGCGCATCGCCGGTGATTCCACATAAAAACAACCCATACACCGCCCGGTGCGAATCAGGTCTTTAATTTTTTCGTCTTTCTTAAACTCCGACACGGCGTGAATATCGATGGCCTCTCCCCGATTGGCCAGCACAATGTCGACCGTGTCTTTGATATGACCCAGTCCGCGCTGACTGAGAATATCCAGTTTGCAAAATCCCAAATCCTCCGCTTCGAGCATACTGAATTGCGTGGTCGGAAAACCCTTCGGAGGCATGAAAGTGGACGTGTAATACGTAATCGGTTTTTCAGAAACCAGCATCCCGCAGGCATGAATGGTGAGATGATTCGGAAAATCCTGCAACTGTGCGGCGAAGTAATTAATCGTCTGCACGATTTTATCCGGCGTATCCGGATGCCGCCTGTTCTCCACAATGGAATCGATTTCCCCCTTCGGTAATCCGTACACTTTTCCCAACTCCCGCACGACGGCATTCGACTGATACGTTGAATACGCTCCGAGCAAAGCCACATGATCCTGGCCGTAGCAATGAAAAATATAATCGATCACATCATCGCGGTCGGTCCACGAAAAATCAATATCGAAGTCGGGCGGATTGGTACGCGAGGGATTGATGAAGCGTTCAAAATACAAATCCAGTTCTACCGGATCCACGTCAGTAATTCCCAGACAATACGCCACGATGCTATTGGCACCGCTGCCTCTGCCCACGTAGGAATAATTACGATGACGCGCATAGCGAATGATATCCCAGTTGATGAGAAAGTAAGCGGCAAAGCCCAGTTCGGCAATCATGCGCAATTCTTTTTCGGCGCGCTCGATGGCTACGGCATCGCCTTCGCCGTAACGATAACGCATGCCTTCAAACGTTTCGCGACGCAACACTTCCACATCCAGAGCAATTGATCCGAAAAATGTTTCTTTGTTTTTGCTCTGATGAAAACCAAGATCGGTTTCGCATTCAGACAAAATTGCATCAGCCTGTTCAGCGAGAAATGAAAAATCCGAAAAGCTCTTCGCAATTTCCGACGGTGTGAGAAATGTTTCGTCGTTGCCTGCTATCTCTGCAGCATCAAGCCGTGAAAGGAGCGTGTTCTTATCGACAGCGCGAAGCAGATGATGGAGTGTATAACCGCCGGCATTCTTATAAGTGACCGGATGAAAGGCCAGAAGTTTTTTTTTAACCCGCGACCATTCGGAGAAACGTAAACGATTGAGTTGCGAGCGGCGGATGCCGAGAAAATAATCAGGGTGCCGGCGAATCACCTCCGGATCCGTTTTCATCTCCGGTGAATACGGAATGATCCAGTATACATCGCGCAGCGGCGGCGGCGTGTCCGGAAATTCCGGCTCGCGATCAGTGCCGGTCCGCAATGCACCGGTGAGAAATTCATTGAGCGAACGAAAGCCTTCACCGGTTTTGGCAATTCCCGTGTAATGATGGTACGCACCGGTCCGGAATTCTATTCCTGCTACCGCCTTCACACCGTACGACGGAGCGAGCCGCAAAAAATCCGATACTCCGGAAGTGTTGTTGATGTCTGTCAGCGCCAGTTTCGGAACGCCGCAGCGCACGGCCTCCTTCAGAAGAGCCTCTACGCTGAGCGTTCCGTAGTTTAAACTAAACCAACTATGGCAGTTGAGAAACATGGCACTATAAACAAACTAAAACGTATCGTGAAACCTGAGTGGTTGTATTACCGTCTTTTCGTATGTCTATAATGTAGTCATTCGGGAGTCTGTTTGCAAGAAAAATCTTTTGCGGGGGCGGAAAGTGTTGAACTGCATGGGGAAATAGTTGCTTAGTTGCTTGGTTGCTTGGAAAATAGTCTACCGACTCTGAGGGAAACAAAAAATACCACGGAGGCACGGAGACACAAAGATTTACTAAAAAACTCCGCCCGGCTAATTACTAATTACTAATCACTAATCACTAATCACTAATTACCTCACTAACGTCACATGCCCGATAAACTTATGCGACTGGTTTTTGTAATCAGTAACCTTAATGATGTATTCGTAAACATCATTCTGACAAAGCGTTGAATTATTGGAATAATAACTGCCGTCCCATTGATAAGTGCGGTCAGTTGAGTGGAACAATTCTTTTCCCCAGCGATCCATAATCCACATCTCGTAAGCTGTCCAGCCGATTCCGTTTGCAACAAAGGAATCATTCACTCCATCACCGTTTGGTGTGAAGGCATTCGGAATGTAAACAGTGAACTCCTGTTCTACATAAACATATCCGTAAGTTGTGTCCACGCACCCTCCCTGATTGGCAACAATCAGCCTTACCAGGTAAGTACCGGTGTCTGCATATTCATGAACAGGATTTTCAATATCAACAGCAGTTGAACCATCGCCGAAATCCCATTGCCAGCTGATGGCATCAGTACTGTTATCGGTGAATGTAACCACAGGCGTAAAAATGGAAACAGAATTATCAGACTGAAGAAAAGCTGCATCAGGGAAACCGTACACAGTTACTACATCCTCTACGGTTTGTGTGGCAATACATCCTTCAGGAGATGTAATCGTAAGTGATACATCATAGGTACCGGGTGCTACGTAGGTATGCGATGGATTTTCATCCTGAGAAACTGTACCGTCGTCAAGGTTCCAGTTGTATTGAGAACCTGCCGCCTGCGGATACATATTGCTGAAATCTACTTCTACAGGTGTACAACCATTCAGCAGATGAGGAATGAAATCTACCTGAGGCAATGGATTCACGATAATCTGAACCTGATTGTGAACTACAGGCGAACAACCGTCATAGGCAGCGACAACAAACAATGAATCGTTGACAGGCTCCACTACTGATGTCCAGCCGGTGAAAGAACTGTCGTTCCATGCATAAGAATACGGTCCGCCATTTCCACCGGAGGCAGCGGCGAAAACCGTTGCCTGATCTCCATAGCAGATTGTATCAGCCGGACTGATGTTTACCGACAAAGGCGGATAAACGTTCACTGTTACCGTTGCAGGCGGAAGTGTACATCCATTTGCATCATATACCGTGACTGAATACGCTGATGTCACGCCCGGTGATACGAGTATGACTGATCCTGTATCTGCATTGCTCCATAGAAAATGATAAGGAGTTGCTCCGCCTGTGGCCGTGGCTTCGAGTGTAACAGGTGCGCCGACACAGATCACCGGAGGAGTATTGACAGCTAATGTCATAGGAACGGCTGAAGAAACTGTTGCTGTTGAAGTGGAGGTACAACCATTCACATCCGTTGCTGTGACGGTATATGTAGCTGCTGCCAATCCTGTTGTTAGTGCTGTTGAAGAGTTTCCGGGAATCCAGAGGTAAGAAAATGCTCCTGTTCCTCCGCTCGCAAATACATTGACTGAACCTGAATTTCCACCACTGCAGGAAACAGGCGATGCTGTAGTCGATAAAACGATCGGATCCGGCTGATCGACCAATTCCGTATCACTTGCTACACATCCATTTGAATCGGTAATGTGTACGATATATGTTCCTGCGGCAACATTGCTTATACCTGAACCTACTGCTCCGCCCGGCGACCAGAAGTAGGTGTAATTTCCGGAACCACCATTCACTACAGCAGAAACTAATCCATCGTTACTTTGATAACATGAAAGCGGAACCGATGACATAATAATATTTATCGCCGGCGGTTCAGAAAGATTAATCGTTGCTGTTGTTGTACAGGCATTCGCATCTGTAACGGTTACTGTATATGTTCCTGCTCCCAATGCCATAGCGGTTGATGCATTTCCTCCGGAAGGAGACCAGTTGTATTGTAATGCACCTGTTCCGCCATTTGCAACAACAGTTGCTGAACCATCTGTGTAACCATGACAAGTCACATCAACAGCTGTCACCGACGGCTGAATCGCTGAAGGTTGTGAAATATTCACGGTGTCAACTGACGCACATCCGTTAGCATCAGCAACAGAAAC
>JAXLTM010000042.1:0-21436 GCA_046330055.1 Bacteroidia bacterium
AGCCTGCTTCTCACAACTCTCTAATTACTACTTACTAATTACTACTTACTAATTACTACTTACCAAAAGAAAGAGCCGCCAACATCCCTGCTGACGGCCCCACCACACGAAAAACATGAACACAAAAACTACATACAAAGAAACGAAGGTAAAGCGGCTTTATTGCAGTGTCGGAACCACCTTGACACTGATATGACTAAAGTTTAACATACCTTAAGAAGAATCATCAGAACTTCACCTTGCAAAGGCGCTCAAAGCCGCACCGGAAGCCTCCGACGGCATGTATTGACAGTCGGAAGGTTAAAAACCGGATTAAGAAGTGGAAAAAGTTGGATGTGCATTGCTTACCTTTAGCTCGCAAAACATCAGTCTATATGTCAAAAATTTCCCTCGGAATTGGTTCCCGCGTACGTCACCCGCAGTTTGGTGCCGGCGTGATTGTTCAGATTAAACCGGAAGAATATGTAGTCACTTTTATGGATCACGGCATGCGTGATATCGATCGGACCTTCGACGGTTTTGAAATCATCGATGCCAACGATGCTGATAATGACTTAGTGAGCCTGGCAGATATCGAAGTACTGCTGGTAAATACACTCCGTAAATTTTCTGACATTCAGGAACGAGTTGAACTCGGACAAAAATGGATGGGTGGTACGGTCACTTTGAAGCCGGGCGACTCTTCTTTGAAATCAAAAGAAATTCCGATCGATGTTTTCTTCGGAAAGATAGTTATGCTTCGCGACCGCCTTCGTGTGCTCGAACAACGTATCAATGCACATGAGAAATTGACGGAAGAAGATAAAGTGAATATTCAACAGTACATTACCCGATGCTACGGTTCGTTAACGACATTCAATGTTTTGTTTAAATATACGACCGATCATTTTGTAGGAGAAAAGGGCAGCCGCGACTGATTGCATGAATCTACTTTCTGTTGAGAATCTTTCCAAGTCGTACGGAGACAAAGTACTTTTCAATTCCATCAGCTTCGGAATTGATAAAGGTGATAAAATTGCGCTGATTGCAAAAAACGGCTCAGGGAAATCCACGCTCATGCGTATCCTTTCCGGTAAAGATATTCCCGACAGCGGGAATGTTACTTTCCGAAAAGATATTCATGTCGAATATTTAGAACAGGAACCATATTTCGATCCGGCGAAAACTGTTTTGGAAGTCATCTTCGATGATGAAAATCCGAAAGTCCAGCTTATGCGAAAATATGAGTCATTGCTGGAGCATGAGAAAATAAATCCTTCTGCTGAAAATGCCGCCGAATTGCAAAAGGTGGCACAGGAAATTGAAGATGCCAGAGCGTGGGATTATGAGATTCGTGTTCGACAAGTATTGAGCAGCCTGAATATTCACAATCTGGATCAACCGGTTCGTCAGTTGAGCGGAGGCCAGAAAAAAAGAATTGCTTTGGCCAAAGCACTCATCGATCCTGCTGATCTTTTGCTGATGGATGAGCCGACGAACCATCTCGATGTGGAAATGGTTGAGTGGCTTGAAGACTTCCTGACAAGAAATCAGCTTTCGTTATTGCTGGTAACGCACGATCGTTATTTTCTGGAAAATATTACAACCAGAATCATCGAACTCGATGAAGGAAAACTTTTTAATTACGACGGAAGTTATTCCTATTTTCTCGAGAAGAAGGAAGAACGACAATTCAATGAAGATCGTGAGCGTGATAAAGCTCGCAACATTATGCGCACCGAACTGGAGTGGGTTCGCAGAATGCCTAAAGCTCGTGGTACCAAATCGAAAGCAAGAATGGATGCTTTTCATGAATTGAAAGAGCGCGCTGCGGGAAAAAAGGCGGAAGCAAAACTTGAGCTCGATATAAAAATGAATCGGATTGGAGGAAAAGTCATCGAGCTGAAGAAAGTGTATAAAAGTTTCGGTGACTTCCCGGTGATCAAAGGATTCGATTATACTTTCCGGACAGGCGAACGAATTGGTGTTGTCGGAAAGAATGGCGTTGGAAAGTCGACGTTTTTGAATATGCTCACCGGACTTGAACAGGCCGACAGTGGTAAAATCAATGTTGGTGATACAATTGTTTTTGGATATTACTCTCAGCAAGGTCTGGAACTAAAGGAAGATAAGCGTGTGATTGAAGTGGTAAAAGATTTTGCTGATGTAATTCGATTGAGTGACGGAAGCAAAGTCAGTGCCTCTCAGTTTCTCAATCTGTTTCAATTCCCTCCTGAAATGCAGTACACGTATGTGTCGAAGTTAAGCGGAGGTGAAAAGCGCAGACTACATTTACTTACTGTCTTAGTCCGGAATCCGAATTTTTTAATTCTTGATGAGCCTACGAATGATCTGGATTTGCTTACGCTGAATATTCTCGAGGATTTCCTGATGCATTACGAGGGTTGCCTGCTCGTTGTATCTCACGACCGTTATTTCATGGATAAGCTGGTTGATCACCTTTTCGTTTTCGAAGGCGATGGCATGATCAAGGATTATAATGGATCGTATTCTGAATACAGGATTCAGAAGGAGGAAGAAGAAAGTAAAAAGGCCCGTGCTGCAGAACCGAAAGTTGTCGCTTCAAAAATGGATGATCAGCCCAAAAAGAAGAAAGTCAGCTACAAGGAGAAACTCGAATACGAAACTCTGGAAAAGGAGATTGCTTCACTGGAAAAAGAAAAGGGTGAACTTGAGAATTCGATGGGCAGCGGCGAAACGGATCATACGAAACTCCGCCAATGGTCGGAGAGAATGCAGGTGGTGATTCGTGAAATTGATGAAAAGTCGTTGCGATGGCTCGAGCTTTCGGAATTCATGGAGTAGGGGTTAATAACTTCCGGGATTTTTTTCATTCTACTCTAAAATTGTTATTACCCAAATTAAGATATTTACCCGAAGAGTTGTTAGCCGGATTTGTAATCAAAGATCAATGATATTTTCATTTTTTGGAGCGGGGGAAAAAGATAAGGCCTTTACTTATCTGAATTTCCGTCGTTTCATGTTTTCTAAATTCATGATGACACTTGCGCTGCAGATTCAATTTGTAGCTTTGAACTGGCAGGTGTATCAATTTACACATGATGAGCTTTCACTTGGCTTATTGGGTTTGTTTGAAGCAATTCCTGCAGTGGGCCTTGCATTGTTTGGCGGATACTACTCTGATCACCATGATCGCAGAAGAATCCTTGTAATCGTCATGGCATTACAAACGCTACTCGCAGCTTCCGTTCTTGGAATCTCTATGTATTACGAAAGCAAGTCAGGAATAACTACAGCTTTGCCGTTTTACATTGTCATGTTCATTGTTGGTGTGCTCCGTGCCTTTTATGGTCCTGCTCAATTTCCGCTGATGACACAATTGGTTCCACGTGAAGCCTACGCGAATTCATCTGCATGGAATTCTACATTCTGGCATATTGGTGTTGTGGTAGGTTCTGCCTGCGGAGGATTGATGCTGGGATTTTTAGGAGCTACTGTAACTTATACTTCCGTTATTCTGATGTTATTGATCGCATTTATTCAGGTCGTAAGAATTCCGCCACAGGCTGCCACCAAACCTGAGAAAACGGAGGGCATGGCTGACAGTATCAGTAAAGGAGTTAAGTTTGTTTTCAGCAATCAGATGATATTCGGAGCAATGTTGCTGGATCTTATTGCTGTTCTTTTCGGAGGCGCAACAGCTATGTTGCCTGTCTTTGCCGGTGAAATTCTTCATGTCGGTGAAAAGGGATTTGGTTTTTTAAGAGCTGCTCCTTTCATCGGTTCTGTTGTCATGGCGCTATACATGACACGACGCCCTCCAATGAAAAATGCAGGTAAAAAACTTCTTTTATGTGTCACAGGATTTTCGCTGTGCATGATTGCCTTTGCCCTGAGCCGCAATTTCTTTTTGACAATGGCTATTCTTGCGTTGAGTGGCGCATTCGACAATGTTAGCGTCGTCATTCGCTCTACGATCATGCAATTTTTTACGCCCGATGATATGCGCGGAAGAGTGGCTTCCGTAAGTACGATGTTCGTGAGCTCGTCGAATGAAATCGGCGCTTTTGAATCCGGTGCTGCCGCAAAAATATTCGGACTCATTCCTTCTGTCATCGGCGGCGGTGTCATCGCCATCCTCTCCGTAGGCGCCTCCGGCATCTGGCTCCCTAAACTCCGACAACTGGATATGGAAAAGGAGCACCGGGCGGAGCAGGAGGGTTAGTTGCTTTTGGTTGCTTGGTTGCTTGGTTGCTTGGTTGCTTGGTTGCTTGGTTGCTTGGTTGCTTGGTTGCTTGGTTGCTTTGCGGTTTAATTGAAAGATTAGCAGATTGGCAGATTAGCAGATTAGCACATTAGCACATTAGCATATTAGCACATTAGCATATTAGCATATTAGCACATTAGCACATTAGCACATTAGCATATTAGCACATTAGCATATTAGCACATTAGCACATTAGCACATTAGCACATTAGCACATTAGCACATTAGCACATTAGCACATTAGCACATTAGCACATTAGCATATTAGCACATTAGCACATTAGCATATTAACAAATTAGCAAATCAGCAAAATCAGCTAATCACTATTCAATCCACTCAAATCATCACCGTATTTACCAAATAAGTTTTTCGGCTGAAATCGGGTTTGATTTCTATAGAAGTGTTTAGATTAAATCGGAAATAAAGAAGTGAATTTATAGATGAGTCTGTTATTAATGTAGCGATTGATTGATTGAAATCTGCCAATGGAATTTCGATTTGGGATTGATTTCTCCACTTAAGATTCTTATTGAGGTTGATATCAATGTCCGATAGCAATTGAATCTGACTTTGAGCGAAACAGTGAATTTTATTTATTCTTGCTATCGGATGGGAAATGCGTGATGGCGTCAATGGATCGGTGTCTACTTTGATTTTGGCCGGTGTAATTCCGAGTTCAATGCTCGACATGGAATTTATATCCAGTGTCAGATTCGGTGAGAGATTGATGATGACAGGAAGGAGCCATTTATTTTCGTCAAATTCTTCCCGGGGGATAGCTTTCTTCGTTGCTGAAAAGCTTATTGGTAGAGCTGCTGAGAGAGAAAGGCTGAGTGTTTGTTTGAACTTTTTCTTACCAAAACTAATTCGCTTTCCGATTTTCAATTGATCTTCCTCACGATACCATTTTCTGTCTTCTGTTTTAGTGAAGGCAAGGAGGTGGCGCAGGTAGGTTTTTGTCTTAGAATTTTTTCTGTCTCTTATCAGGCTGAATTCACTTTCCAGATAGACAGAAGCCAGTGTAAATGGAAAGCTCTCTCGCCGTATTTCAGATATCGAAAAATGAACCATTGATCGAAAGTACTTTCCTGGCTTTACCTGATGTATCGCGACTTGCATTCTGCTTTTCCTCTATGTGTCCTTTCATAATGGTCGATAGACAAATAAAAGGAATAAGAAGAAGCAGATTTTTCATTTCAGGAAATTTTCAATTTCATATTGGGCTTTTTTCGTGAGATATAATCCGCCTGTATCGATCAGCTCTTCGTATGGGATGTACAGATGCTTCCCGTTTTTGATGAGTTCAAGAGATGGCGTTATGAACTGTGTGCTTTCAACCGTACCATCTTGAAATGCCGGGAAGTAATAATACCTGTCGGCATTGGGCAAGGATTTTTTGTCAATCCGGTGTTTCTCCGAATGGTAAACAGGTTACTGTCGCATTCAGTGGAAATGATATAAAGCAGTTTGTGTTTCTGTCGGAGTTTGCATAAATATTCGTCAGTCATCTGAAAGCAATTCAGGCAGGAGAAGTTGTTTTTGTAGACTATGAAAATGCAAGGTGGAGTCGGCGATTGAGTCTTCCTGCATGGCCGAAATTGGAGGATAGCTTTTCGAACTTGCCCTTTCGTCTGACCAAATATCATGACTATGCAGAATAAACAAAGCTTAAGGCTTAGGGAGTAATTCGTAATAGAGAAAGTCGTAGTAGGGTTCATGTTTGGTGTAATAAAGATTTCGCTCTGATTCAAATTCTTTTTCTGATTGGCATAGGTGCTTTAGATAATTGTCATCACGACAAATGATAAGCGATCGACCGGAAGTTTCCATCCGGTAATCTGATAGTGCAGGAAATTTCAACGTTGAACAAAACTGATTGCTTTCGGAAACTCTTTCGTGACCGATGAATAGATGTCTGATAAAATCATAACACCATACCTCACGTTCAGTATTGTACTTTCTTTCCGGTATCACCGAAATGTAGAGTTGTGAGGTGCCGAGCAGGTAAACTCCTTCAATTCTTGAGATGGAGTTGGAATAGGATTTGAGCTTTTCAATCAGAACTTTCGGATTTACCTTGTCAGTGTGTGTCTCAAAAGGGATGGTGTCCGTTGCGATAATTGCATCTATGACGGTTGATGGTATGAGTACAGTGTCGCTGCAATTCAAATTCAGGTCGAACAGGTATACTTTATTGCTGCCGGCATCGGCAACTGCGATACGATTAGAACCTGCATCTATGTAATTATTGAAAAGATGTGAAAATGCAATTGAGGAAACATCAGGACAGATATTCCAGATCACTTTATCTCTTTTTGTATCATACAGCGTTAAAGACACATCTTTCTTTTTATCAGCAGGATGATGATTGTAATAACTTCCAATCAAGAGTCGATCCGGACCAATAAATTCAAACTGCATGGCATCGGTGGTGTCGGGTAGATGTATTTGTGATTTGTAATTGAAGTTGAATTTTTTCCTGATGTGAACCGGAAAAGCGACAAATCAGAATCATCTTGCAGAATAAGTTCGCCTTGACCAACAGCAAAGTGAGGCGGCCCGTAAAGGTGTATCATCGGCGGCAGAGAAATTTCAAAGCTGTCAGATTTTGTGCAACCCTGTCAATATGATGCATGGTCATTTTATCTAAAGTTGAAGGAAGGTCGTGCTCGCTGCAATACCAAATTTCCCTTTCGTTGCAATAACTTTGGATTTCTTCGTCGGAACTGCGTACGTGTGTTTCGATTCTGCCTGTCAGAAAAAATTGTTGCTGAGCATAAGTGGTTGACATTGCAAGGAGAAGGAGGCAGAGGAAGATGCTTCCTCTGCCATTATCCTTATTCTTTCTGATCAGCATACTTCGAATCATCGATATCAACTACCAATTCTTTCAAATCATTTTCTGACCAGGAAACAGGGATACTCTCATCATAAACAAACGTTCCTTTACTTTCTCCATTATCGTAACGGCGAAGCACCTGATCCAGGATGTCGTTGTAGGCGATGTGGATGTTTCCGTCAGGATTGAATTGAATCAGACACGGATTGTTGCCACGACCACGACATTCTGTTTTTGTTCTGTTACAGATTACCTTGTAATAAGTGTGATTTCTTGTTCCACCGACAAGGATAACCGTGTATGCCGACACTTCACTGGCTACGAAAGCGAGAAGGCCAATCATTAGAAAGAAGATTTTTTTCATAGATGTTAGTTTTTGGTTTTGATTTTCAGTTCACCGTTGAACTGAATTTTATGATACAAAGAACGGTGCACTCACTTCCGATTCCAACCGCATAAATGCAGGTTCTTTTATTGGTCTTTCGTTGGGGTTTATTACTGGGAAATGAATTTTGATTTCACATTTCAAGCCTTACTTTTAGCAAAAAATATAAACATGGCCGGAAAAGGAATTAAGATTGTAAGCTGGAATATCAATGGTATCCGCGCTGTCTGGAAGAAGGGAATTATGGAATGGATTCTTGGTGATAATGCTGACATCATCTGCTTTCAGAAACAAAGGCGGAAGGATCAGCTCACCGATGACATCATCAATATCGACGGATATGAATCATATTTTTTCTGCCGAGAAAAAAGGATATTCAGGTGTTGCGATTTATACACGAATCAAACCGCTAAAGTGAAAGCCGGTTTAGGAAATCCTGATTTCGATGTCGAAGGAAGAGTCATTGAAATGGAATTCGACGACTTTGTTTTGTTTAATGTTTATTTCCCGAATGGTGGAAGAGGTCCGGAAGAGTTAAATATAAGTTGGACTTTTATGATGAACTTTTTAAACGTGCACAGGAAGTCAGAAAGAAAAAGAAAAATGTAATCGTTGTCGGTGATTACAATACAGCACATAAAGAAATTGACCTTGCCCGCCCGGGACCAAATTCAAAAGTGACGGGATTTTTACCTGAAGAAAGAGCATGGGTCGACAAAATCGTTGATAGGCTACGTTGATGTTTTCCGTGAATTCAACAAAGAACCCGGACAATACACTTACTGGGATGTAATCACCCGCGCCCGCGAAAGAAATACAGGCTGGCGTATCGATTACTTTATGGTGTCCAAAGAAATGCTCCCCAAAATAAAAAATGCAACTCTGCAAATGCAGGTGATGGGGTCGGATCATTGTCCGGTTGAAATAGTAATTGGTAATTAGTAATCAGTAATTAGTAAGTAGAAAGTAGAAAGTAGAAAGCACTAATTACTAATTACTGATTACTAATTACTAATTACTAATTACTAATTACTAATTACTAATTACTAATTACTAATTACTAATTACTAATTACTAATTACTAATTACTAATTACTATTACTAATTACTAATTGGTATTGTCCCAAAGTTAGTTGAAAAAAAAGTAGCAGCAAAGCAAATTGCTGCTACCAAAGTGGTTTGATATTTATATTTTTGGTTTGCGAACTAAAAACTAAATCAAACTACCATGAGCAAAACTACAAAAGTTCAACGAGAAAACATCACTTGGTTTTACGAACAGCCAATCGACATCAAATTTGAAATGGTTATGAACCATTTGAGATACGGATTATGATTAATCAAATTTTTGAGGAAATTATTCGCGAAAAGACGGGGGAGCGTTATGAACATGCCGGTTCAGGGCCTAAAGCATATTACCGTCATGGCTTTAATCCGGGAAGTATAAAAATGGGCGAACATCGATTGCCGGTTCAAATTCCTCGAATTAGAAGTCGTCAAGCGGAAAATGTATTCCATTGCCGGGTTAGAAAACTTAAGAAATTTGGCGCAACCAAGCGAAGAGGTTCTCAAAAAAGTGCTTCACGGCATAGTAGCTCGAGATTATGAAAAAGTAACGGCACATTTAGCAGAAAGCTTTGGATTAAGCTCAAGTCAAGGTCAGTCGTGAATTTAAAGAACAAAGTCAAGAAGCGTTTAAGCATTTTTGCGAGCGGACCTATGAAGATCACAATTTTGTTGCCCTATTAATTGACGGAAAATATTTAGCTAGCGAACAGATGGTGGTTGCACTGGGTGTGACTGATAAGGGGATAAAAATTCCAGTAGGATTTATTCAAACTTCTAGTGAAAATAGCCGAGCAATTGGCCAGTTGCTGAAACAAATAATCGAAAAAAAATTTTCATTTAAAGACGGCTTGTTGGTTGTGATTGACGGAAGTAAAGGAATATATAAAGCAGTACAAGATGTATTTGGGAAAAAAGCCGTTGTTCAACGTTGTCAATGGCACAAACGAGAAAATGTATTGAGTTATTTAAGCGATCGCGATAAGTCAAATTACAAGACAAAAATACAGAACGCTTATCGAGAGCCGGATTATAACAAAGCAAAATCAACTTTGATGAATATCCATCAGGACTTATTAAAAATCAATCAAAATGCAGCAAACTCCTTGTTGGAAGGGATGGAAGAAACATTGACGCTACATAAATTAAAAGTAGCTCAAATATTTACCAGGAGTCTCGGTACAACCAATTGCATCGAAAACATAAACTCTCAAATGGCTAAATATTTGCGAAATGTCAAACATTGGAGCAGTAGCAACCAGCGACAAAGATGGGTAGCAGCAGCTTTGTTAGAATTAGAAAATAATCTAAATAAAATTCATAACTTTAAACACCTAAATAAATTACGGAAGCAATCAAAAATCACCTAAGTAAAAAACCACTAGGAAAATTTTCACTAATTACTAATTACTGATTACTAATTACTAATTACTAATTACTAATTACTAATTACTAATTACTAATTACCAATCACTAATCACTAATCATCACCTTATGCCAGCTTTTCTCCACCGGCACTTCCCAGGCGCTTTCTAATTCCTGTTTGGTTTGGATGAGGTTGTTGAAAACGATTGTTTTTTCGGTGAGGCGGCCTGAGTGAAGAAGTTCTTCGAAAGCAGATTTACTGATCGTTTGAATTTTATCGCCTTCGCGGTATGCGATTGAAAGACGATTGAGGAAAGAAATCCCAAGTGCTTTTTCGAATTGTTGCACCTGATGCATGCACTTGTCAATCGAACAACCTCCGGTAGAGTTGTAATTTTCGTCAACCATGATAATCAAAAATCGATGGTAACGAATTTCAAAACCTGATTTCAGTTCATTGTTGTGCGCAGTCCATTTCGTGAGAAATTGACCGGTATGTTCACTAATATATTGTTCTTCTGCCTGTGTCAATTCTCTCTCTGCCTGAAATATCCAGAGACGTGAATCGGAGGAGAGGGTGGAAGTCGGAGTTAGCATGGAAAATTGAATATTGAATATTGAATAATTGTTATAATTGAATGACTGAATATGTGACAAATTTTATGATCGAAAATTGATACCGATGTTAATATTCATTATTCAATATTCAATATTCAATTTTCAATACAATTTCATTTTTTATCGACCGGAATTTCCTTCACTATCTCTCCGCCTTTGAAGATTACTTTTTTGGTTAGTACAGTGTCTTCGTACATTTTCCATTCGCCGTCTTCGCTGTCGTTTTTGAATTGTCCTTCGCGTTTGATGTGACCGTTGGAGTCGTACTCTTTAGCAGGACCTTCGAGGATTCCGTTTTTGTATGTGTATTCAATAGAAACGTTGCCACTCTGAAAATACCATTTTGTATCTCCGTCGCGCTTTCCGCTGATGTAATTTGATTCTTCCTGAAGTTTACTGTCGTCGTAAAAACTTTTACGCGGACCATCGAGAATACCGTTACTGAAATTTTCAATGACACGAATTCTTCCTCCTGCATTATAGGTGGTTTTTTGTCCGTTCAGTGAATCATTCTTGTAGGTCTGATCGGCTGATACCTGATTGTTGAATGTGAGTTCTACGGAAGCACCTGATTTAATTCCATTTTTGTATTCTTCAATTCTTGAAAGCCCGCCCTGATTATTGTACTCGCGCCACACTCCGTCCTTTTTCCCTTTGTACATTGAACCCTGCGCTGATAACTGACCTTTGGCATTGCGGATAACACAATACTCTCTGTTCGGATCTGATTTGTCTTTGGTGATCACCGTATCTCCGCTGTAACTTTGTTCGATTTTTCTTGCCGGGATTTGCATTTTTGGTCCTTCTTTGGTGTTTTGCGAAAACGCCGGCGAAACAAGCTTGCTAAGACGAGTATGAGAAATATTCTTTTCATAGATCAATACTTTATTTGAATGCAAAAGTAGTAATTCCCCGGCTGTTTTTACAAGCATCGTTTTTTCTTATTGCGCTTCACTTTGTTTATTATAACTTCGCTAAAATTCGAAAAAACTTCGCTTTACTCCGGCAATGGAAACAGGTTAACGAAGGACATTATGAGTATTGAAGATATTGTAAAACTCGCCGAAAAATGAAAAGTTCATCAAATAGATGGTATTTAGTTTTAATGATAGATGGACTTCAATTGTGTTTACATGATATATTAAAGTTTTTCATCTTCCATCAAATCATTGGCTTGCATTGAACTATTTCCATTATTCTTTTTCCATTTTTATGGAACTATTGATATTGTTTTTCATTGCAAAGGAGCATCGTAAATTATCAATTATGATTCGCATTCTTAGTATATATAATCTTATACCGGGTTTATTATTATATCATCGCGGACTATCTTTATTACTCCTCAGATAGTCGCTTTTAATGTTAATTTTCTTGTTAGACGCGGAATTTTTATTGTGTTCAATTGGTTGCTTATGTGCTTTTGTGGATTGGAAGCAAATACATAATTACAAACCTAAAATTTCAAACTGACTCACTACCATTTTCTGAATATTAATCGGAATGCTATAAATTTGCCGGATGCTTGAATTAAAAACCGTACAACCCGACGACTATAAACTCTCTCGCCCGGATCGGCAGGGAAACCTTTTATGAAACATGGAGAAGTGTGAATACTGAGGAGGACATGCAGATCTATCTGAAAAAGGCTTTTGATGAAAATCACATTAGAGAGGACATTGAAAATTCATCCAACACATTTGTGATAGCATACCTCGACGGGAAGGCCATCGGTTATTGCAAATTAAGACGAGACCGGACCTATCCGGAATTCAACAAAGAGAAGGTGATTGAACTGGAGCGGATTTATGTTTTCAAGGAATATCACGACAAGAAAATTGGCAAAGTGTTGATGGATCGTTGTATTGAAATCTCCCGGGAAGAAAAAAATCAATGGCTATGGCTTGGTGTAAATATTGACAACCATAAAGCAATCAATTTTTACAAGAAGTATGGATTTACCATCTTCGGTGAAAAGGCCTTCCGGTTAGGTAATGCTGTCGACAATGATTACCTCATGAAATTAAAACTTTCTTAACGATCGTAGAAGTCTTTTTTCTTGATGAGTTTAAGATCTTGTAAAATGGATGCTTTTACATTGATCTGAAAGTTGTAGGTTTCCTGTCCGCCAAATGGTACCCAGTAGAAACGCATTTCCCAGCAATGTAAATCGCGGTAAATGGAAGTGGAGAAGCTGGTAAATTTTCCTTCAGTAATATTGTACCAGGAGTTGAAGGTAATCTTCCAGCTTTTTGTCAGACTGAGATCGCCGCTGAAGGATGCCGACTGAGAAGTTTTTGTTGGCAAGCCGCCTGTTTTTCTTTGATCCAGAGAATAGCTTACAGATAAATTATACGGAACGTTGAAATCTATATATTCTTCAGGATGGGAATTTATGTAATCCAATTCATCCTGATTGAATTTTCCATTTGTGTTTTCTTTCGGTGTGGTATTGTTCAATGAAAAATTTGCAGAAATACTTTGATGTGTAAGACGTAACAAATGATTATTAACATCATATTGGTAGCGGTCATAATCGATGTTAGACTCATCGTAAGCATATGGATCTAAACCTGCAGAATAATTGATGCTGACTTTGTCGAAGAGGGTAGTTCGTGCAGCAAGAGCAAAGGTTCCTAATTTCATGGAGTCGGCCATCAAATTATAGTCGCCGGAAATTCTGAAACTTTCCAGCAATTTAATCTTCTTAAACACTTCGCCTGTATCTGAATTAGTGCGCACTTTCATTTCAAGATTATTGTCTAATCCGAAACTGATATTGCCAAATTTTCCGGCCGATGGCCCGCCGTAAACTGAATTCTGGAAAATTGAATATTGTCTTGTTCTTCCTGTGGTGTCAACGATGAGAGTTTTGTAATAACCGAATTTGGCTTGCCCAAAATCAGGACGATAAGTGAATGCTACCGAAGGAGTCATTACATGCCGAATTGCACTAACAGGTCCACGTAAAAACTGATACATGCCATAAATGCGGGTAGAAAGACCGGCTGAAACACTATAATCATATGCAGTAGCCGGTTTATTGACAGTCAGCGTATCGATTTTTTTCCCGGCATCGTTCCACTCATATTGTGTAGTCTTCAGATACAGTCGTTCCGTAAGACTGATAGAAGGAGAAAAATTAAAATACTTCAAAATGTTGAATGAAGTTGAAATTGGCGCACTGATCTGCATTCCGTTTTTTAATTTTGATGCAATGTCTTCGTTAAAAAGCAGGCTGTCTTTTGTGTCAATGTAATTTGTCGTCTTTAATGCTATCGACGTTCCGATCTTTTCATACCACTTTTGTTGACCGCCGGAGATTTTTCGCTTGAAAGGGTTGATTCGTGAAATATTATAGCTGAGATCAGGAACGGTGACGTGTACGTCATGTGAAATCGTATTCTGCGAATGACTGACCGATGCGCTCAGATTCATCGGCTTGTTTGGAAAGACGTACGAATAGGTAATGGAAGATTGAAAGGTATTTGTAAGGAAATTGTTCAGACTGCTGATGGTATTCTGATAGTAATTGTTAGAACCTGCATTGACTTGCGCTGAAAAAGTACTGTTAGGATGTGCCTTTTGATCAGAAGCGTGAGTCCAGTTAATTTTGAAATCTTTCGTCACATTGTAATCGGGTAATTCTTTTTCACTGACTACAGAATATGCATAACTTAGAAAGACTCTGCCGGAGTATTTGTAGCGCTTCCGATACTGAGACTGAAGATCGATTGTGTAGCTGCCTTTCGTATACAGATCAGTAGTCAGCTCTGCATCCACATAATCATTGATTCCCAAGTAATATCCCATATGCTGAAAATAGAATCCCCGATCGGTGGATTCACCAAAGGTTGGAATGATGATTCCTGAACTGCGCCCGGGTTTATTCGGGAAAAATCCGAATGGAATCAGGATTGGAGTAGGGATTTGTTCAACAGTAAGGTAAGCAGGTCCGGTGACGATCTTATTCTTACTGATTACTTTGAGTTTGTTCGAAGTGATTGCAAAATGCGGTGTGTCGAGATCGCACGTAGTATATTGACCATGCTTGATGAAAAAATTGTTTTCAGGATCTTTCTTAACCACATCTCCATGAATATAACCTTGTCCTTCCTGAGTGATCACATAGCCGATTTTACCTTTCTTCGTTGAGAAGTTATAGTGTATGTTATTCGACTTGAATTTTTGATCGCCCTGTGAAAAGTTTGGTGTTCCGTATTCTTTTCCTGTGCTGTCTTTAACCCCTTCGGCAAAAAGTTCCTTTTTGCTCATGTCAATCGTAATCCGTTCAGCTTCCAGGTGAAGTTCTTCGTAATCTACCGTGGCATTTCCGTAGAGATAAGTGATCTGATCTTCGATATTTACACGAATAGAGTCTTTGGCATGATATTTCACCTTCGATTTCAATGAATTATCGTTGGCAACGTTAGTATCAGCAAAAGCAATGGTCTGATTGTTAAGGCTGTCTGAAGTCGCAGAATCGGGTGATGAGATGAGGGTGGAATCGGGCAGAAGTGAAAAACCAACATTAACTGCTTCTGAACCAACAACTAATTGTTGAAAAACAAGCATGAAAATAAGCAAAATGGCCGGCGATATTTTGGATACTTGTACGGTCAAATCTGGAGGTTTACGAGTTTTTCGGTGTCAAAACTAAGCAAAAAAATCAGTTCAGTTTTTTATTCGGTGCAGCCGGCCTTTTTGCTGGCTGTTATACTGTTATGCAGTTCATTTAATCCGACTAAACCAAAGCCTGCTGGCATCATGCGGGTGGTGATCGATGCCGGTCATGGCGGGCACGACTCCGGTTGCCTCGGGAAGAAAACCAAGGAGAAGGATGTCGCACTTGGTATTGCTCTGAAACTGGGTGCTTACATCAAGGAGAAATATCCTGACGTGAAAGTGATCTACACCAGAAAGACCGACGACTTTGTGGAATTGCACGAACGCGCTGCAATTGCCAATAACGCCAGAGCCGATTTGTTTATTTGTATCCATTGCAACTCGGCCTGCTATATGAAAAAGAAAAAGGAAGTTTGTAATGAAGAAACTTCAGGCGTGGAAACATGGGTAATGGGTTTGCACAAGACAGAAGCTAATCTGGAAGTATCAAAAAGGGAGAACTCCGTTATCCTTATGGAGAAAGATTATTCCCGTCAGTACGATGGCTTCGACCCTAACAGTCCGGAAGCAAATATTATTTTTTCCCTCTATCAGAATACATTTTTGGATCAAAGTCTCCGGCTGGCTTCTTTCGTTCAGCAGGAAGTAAAGAACAAAGGAAGAAATGTGCGCGGTGTAAAGCAGGCAGGCTTTCTGGTGCTCTACAAAACAGCAATGCCAAGTATTCTCATTGAGACGGGCTTCCTCTCAAATCCTGAGGAAGAAAAATACCTTGGATCAGAGAAGGGACAGGATGAAATCGCATCGGGAATTTTCAAGGCTTTTAAACTCTATAAATCCTCTGTGGAAAACGGTAAAACGGTAGAAGGGGTGGTAGAAGAAAAAGATCAGAAAGCTGATTCGGGCGACAAGGAAACAAAATCAGAAGATACGGGAACCACCGGTAGCGGTAAGAAGGAGGAAATTGTCATGAATCAGGAAGGATTGGATTCTGATCTCGAAGTTTCAGACAAAACACCGTCGCTCGTGTGGTCTGTTCAATTTTATTCTTCCCCGGAAAAACTTTCACTGAACAGTTCTAAATTCAAAGGACTGGATGATATCCGCGAATTCAAAGAAGGCAAAACCTACAAATACTCCAGCGGTAAATTATCAACCCCCTCCGAAGCCGTAGACCTTCAGAATGCAATCAGAAAAAAGGGCTTTAAAGATGCATTCGTCATCGCCTTTTATAATGATAAAAAAGTAAGCTATAAGGAGGCAATGGAAATTATGAAATCGAAGAAGTAATTAGGTGTGAGTAAACAGTAATCAGTAATCAGATGTCCGACTTCCGACCATCTAATTACTAATTACTACTTACTACTTACTAAAATTGTTAGTATTTTCCCTCATTTCCACCCCATCAAATGTATTTCCAAGGCGGAAAAACTATAATTTTAGACCCTCATTCTGCCTTTGAATATTAGGCCGGGGCAGGTTTTGCTTATGAAGATTTCAAAAGAAATAAAGACAGGATTAATCGTTACTATTGGTATCGGTTTGTTATGGTGGGGCGTGAATTATCTGAAAGGGAAAGATTTGTTCACCCGACAGCAACAATTCTATGCTGTTTATTCCGAGGTGGAAGGTCTTGCTGCTTCCAATCCTGTAATGGTGAATGGAATGAAGGTGGGAATGGTTCACAGCCTTACACTGCGTCCTGAAGACAAGAAAATTCTTGTCGTTATGCACATTACCAATGCTGTTCAATTACCCAAAAACACAAAGGCAGAGATTTTCGCGACAGACTTGCTCGGTTCAAAAGGGATTAAGCTGGTACTTGGAGAAAGTACGGAAACTGCAAAGGACGGTGATACGCTGGAAACTGCAGTAGAACAGAGTTTGCCTGCAATGGTGAGCGCTCAGGTAGCACCTATCAAGGCTAAAGCTGAAAATCTGTTGTCGTCAATTGATTCTGTTTTGCTGATCGTGCGAGGTGTTTTCAATGAGGGCACAAAAAGCAATCTTCGTCGTTCCTTCGAAAGCATCAGCAATTCACTCACCTCTATCGAACACATCACCGGCAGCATGGATACGGTGCTGGCAAAGGAAGGCCGACTGAAAGAGATCTTCCTGAACCTTGAGTCTATTTCTGCGAACCTGAAAGCCAACAACGAAAATATTACGAAGATCATCACGAATTTCTCGGCAATCTCTGATACGATTGCTCAGTCAAAACTTTCGGAGACACTGGCGCACACACAAAAAACATTGGAACAAACTGCCGGAATTATGGAGAAGGTGAACAGAGGAGACGGAACACTCGGACAGTTGGCAAACAATGACAGTCTGTATCATAATCTGAATTCAACAGCACGCGATCTTGATAGCTTCCTCTCGGATTTCAAACAAAATCCGAGGAAATATTTGAAAGTTTCATTGATCTCTTTCGGCAAGTAAGCCGGATGGTGCTTAAATTCGCCCTGAATGATTTCTCAAATACTCTTTGCCATTCTCCTCTTTGCAGGAATTTTTCTGTTCACCAAGAACATCCGCAAAGTTATCCGGAATATAAATCTTGGTCGTGCCATTGATCGAAGTGATCGTTCCGGCGAACGCTGGTCGACAATGATACGTGTCGCACTGGGACAATCGAAAATGGTCAATCGCCCGGTGGCCGGTATCCTGCACATTCTCGTCTACGCAGGATTTGTCATCATCAACATTGAAGTACTTGAAATTCTTATCGACGGTTTGTTCGGAACGCATCGTGTGTTTCACGTGCTCGGACCATTCTATAACTTCCTAATCGGTAGTTTTGAATACCTGGCTTTAGCCGTTCTTGTGGCCTGTGTTGTATTTCTCATTCGAAGAAATATTTTACGTCTGCGTCGTTTTCAAATGAGAGAATTGACAAAGTGGCCGCGTACGGATGCCAACCTTATTCTCATAACAGAAATTTTATTGATGACAGCATTCCTGAAGATGAATGCCATCGATTCAGTGCTTCAGGCGCGTGAATTCGGTCATTACATTCATGCCGGGGCATTTCCTGTCAGCTCACATCTTGTTCCGTTTTATACTGCCTATTCATCGGAATTTCTGGAATTTGCCGAACGTGCCTGCTGGTGGTTTCACATCATCGGTATTCTGGCTTTCATGAATTATCTTCCGTATTCAAAGCATTTTCACATTCTCCTTGCATTCCCGAATACATACTATTCTAATCTCGAAAAGAAAGGTCGTTTCAATGAGATGGAAAATGTAAACCGCGAAGTTCAGCTCATGCTTGATCCGAATGTGCAATTACCTGAACCTTCAGCATCGATGCCTCAGAAATTCGGAGCAAAAGACGTGACGGATTTGACGTGGAAGCAATTGATGGATGCGTATTCGTGTACGGAATGCGGGCGATGTACCTCAGAATGCCCTGCTAATCAAACCGGCAAAATGCTTTCTCCGCGAAAGATCATGATGGATACACGCGACCGGCTGGAAGAAGTTGGAAAAGGCATCGACAAAAACGGTAAAGATTTCAAAGACGATAAATCACTCTTCAATTATATCACCGAAGAAGAATTGTGGGCTTGTACAAGTTGCAATGCCTGCGTGAATGCCTGTCCGGTGAATATTGACCCGCTCAGCATTATCGTTGACCTGAGACGATTCTTAGTGATGGAAGAGAGTAAAGTTCCGGCTGAACTCGGCGGAATGTTTACACGCATAGAAAATAATGGTGCACCATGGCAGTTTGCTCAGGCAGACCGACTGAAGTGGGCCGACGAAAATTAATCTTTCAAATTCCGATTGTATGAAGGTAGAAACTATGGCTGAATACGCTGCCCGCGGCGAAGCACCGGAGATTCTTTTCTGGGTGGGTTGCTCCGGTAGTTTTGATGAACGTGCGCAAAAGATTACGCGTGCTGTCGCGAAAATTCTCCATCACTGCGGGATTAAATTTGCCGTACTGGGAAGTGAAGAAAGTTGTACAGGAGATCCGGCCAAGCGTGCAGGAAATGAATTTCTCTTTCAGATGCAGGCGCTGATGAATATTCAGGTGCTCAATGGCTACGAAGTAAAAAAGATTGTAACGGCCTGCCCGCATTGTTTTAATACACTGAAAAATGAATATGCCGAACTTGGAGGTAAATACGATGTCGTTCACCATTCTGAATTGATACAGCAATTGCTGAACGATGGCCGATTGAAAATTTCGGGCGGAGCTTTTAAAGGCAAGAAAATAACTTTTCATGATCCATGCTATCTCGGTCGTGGCAACGATGTTTATGAAGCCCCTCGCGAAGTGATTGCAAAACTGGATTCAGCGTTTACTGAAATGAAACGCTCCCGTGCCCACGGTTTTTGTTGCGGCGCCGGCGGTGCCCAGATGTTCAAAGAACCGGAAAAAGGAAACAAAGACGTCAACATCGAACGTACAGAAGAAGCTTTAGCACTCAAACCCGATGTTATCGCCGTCGGCTGCCCTTTCTGCATGACCATGATGACCGACGGAGTGAAAAACTTCAACAAAGAAGATTCCGTGAAAGTCCTCGACATTGCCGAGCTGATCGCAGCAGCGGGGGAGTTGTGAAAAGAATTAGCTAATTAGCTGATTAGCTAATTCTTTTCTCTCACACTCACACTAAGTAAAATTAGCAGATTAGCAGATTAGCAAATTAGCAAATTAGCACATTAGCATATTAGCACATTAGCGCATTAACTAATCAGCTAATTCACCACCCTTTCCCACAACGTCCTCACTCCATCGCGCATGGAGCCTTCGAAGCGGCCGCGTTGGATGACGAGGTCATTGTTGGCTCCGGTGTTGAGGATGTAGCGGAAAACGAAACTTGCCTGCGGATTGTACCAGCCTCCGGCCTGACCGAATCGAATGTCGGAGAAGTAAAGCGTGTCGTTGTGATTTTCCAGAGTGAAATATCCTTTTGAAAAGCGCACGAGTTTTTTCATTTCAGGTGTGGATGGCAATGAATCGAGCAGGCGGGCATTGTCGGGTTTAAAGGTCAGCGTCTTCGGATTTTCTTTGTCGAGCACGGAATAATAGGAGATAAGATATCCAGAATCAATTTTTGCAACATTGTACCAGAGAAAACTTTGTAAAGGTGCAGGTGTGGTGAAGTAGGAATCGTATTTCACATTGGCTCCGGCAAGCTGTAATTTGAAACGATTGTTGTCAATGAATTTGAAAGAACTTGCCATAATCATATACGCGCCCCATAGCAGGAAAGCAAAGTTTCTCCACTTTCTCCTTTTTCCATGCGAATGCGATTTGATGACTAATAAAGCAATGGCCGAAATCAAAAATCCGATGGTGAAAAATGGATCGGCAACGAAGATCAGATTCATTGAAACTCTGTCGTGCGTAAACGGTTCAAACCAGCCGGTACCGTAGGCCGTAAATGCATCTATGAAAATGTGTATGAAATTTCCGGTACCGAAAATAAGAAGCCATTCCCGAAAGGTAAGTTTCGATTTCCCTCGTGAGAACAGCCAGGCCAGCAGAGGAGAAGCAATGAGTGCAAAGAGCAGTGAGTGAGTGAATCCGCGGTGGGCGCAAAGTGAGTCGGCCTGATTCATCCATAGCGATGTAAAGACATCAATGTCGGGCAGGTTGTTTGCCAGCGCTCCCCAAAGCATTGCTTTTTTGCCGATTTTTTTTCCGCCAATTGCGTCTCCAACGCAGGCCCCGATAACGGAGTGAGTCAATGAATCCATATAGCTATTTGTGGAAATAAGTTTTAAAAGTACGCCTATGATGGCTATTAAAATGTACCTTTGAAAAAAACTTATCCAATGCAAATTACTCAAAACAAAGTGGTGACCGTAACATATGACCTCCACTCGAATTTACCTGACACGGAAAAAAAGCATGTGGAAACAGCTGATAAAAGCAATCCGCTTAGTTTCCTTTTTGGCGTCGGTATGATGATTCCGGGCTTTGAAAAAGGGCTCATCGGAAAATCTAAAGGTGACAAATTTGATTTTACTATTCCTTCCTCTGAAGCATACGGCGAAAGCGAAGCTAATGCAGTTCTCGAATTGCCTATCGATATCTTCAAAGTAGACGGCACCGTTGATTTTAATATTCTCCGTGTCGGTAACGTACTCCCAATGTCTGACCACGAAGGAAATGTGATGAACGGCAAAGTAGTAGCATACGACGATAAAGCAGTAAAGATGGATTTCAATCACCCCCTCGCCGGCCACACACTTCACTTCTCAGGCGAAGTAATCGACGTGCGTGACGCAAGTCCGGAGGAAATTGACCACGGACATGTACATTAAAAAAAATAAATTCTGAATTCTGAATTC
>JAXLTM010000043.1:0-21260 GCA_046330055.1 Bacteroidia bacterium
TCCACACTCTGCTGAATGATTGAGCGCTCGTTATCTGTCATCGGATAATTAGGGTCTCCCAATGTTGCCATCTGTGCAGTTTTTACTGTATCAAATGTGACACCTAATTTGTTATTGAATAATTTCTGTGTGTTCATCAGCAAACCAAAAACTCCGATTGAGCCGGTAATAGTATTTGGTTGTGCAATAATTTTATTTGCCGTACATGAAATATAGTAGCCGCCTGAAGCAGCATAATCACCCATGGAAACAACCAGTGGTTTTGCCTTCTTAGCCAAAACGGTTTCGCGCCAGATTACATCGGATGCAAGTGCACTTCCACCCGGTGAATTGACCCTGAGTACAATGGCCTTTATTGTGCTGTCAGTTCTTGCTTTGCGAATGGCTGCAGCAATTGTTGCAGAGCCAATCTGGTCAGCGTCGCCTTTTCCGGAAACAATATCTCCGGCTGCATAAATGATGGCAATCTTTGGTGCTGTATAATCCTGCGACTCATTAAAGCTGTCGGCATATTCTCTTAAGCTGATGCGATGAAGATTTCCCGATTCTGAAACACCGGTTTTCTTTTTCAAATCGTCCATGACCTGATCGGAATAAGCCAGTTCATCCACCAGCTTCGCAGCAAGTGCTGATTTTGCACTGCGGCCGCTCAGATTGTTCGCTGCTTCCTGCAATTCCTGGGTGGTGAGTTTACGTGACGCTGAAACATCTTCGAGCACTTTACTCCACATGTTTCCGATAAACGCTGTTGTTTGTTCACGGTTTTCTTTACTCATCTTGTCAAGGATGAATGGCTCAACGGCACTCTTGAATTTACCATGACGAATAACTTCGGGTTCAATTTCCAATTTCTCCAGCGTTCCCTTAAAGAACATCAGGTTGGCTCGGAATCCGCGGAGATCCACTTCGCCTTCCGGATAGAGGTAAATTTTGTCTGCTAAAGATGCCAGATAATATTCCCGCTGTGAATAACCTTCACTGTATGCATAAATAAATTTTCCGGATGATTTGAAATCCAGCAATGCACTACGTATTTCTTCAATAGTGGCAAGACCACCTTCTGCTCCGGTTAAGTTCAGAAAAATGCCGTCGATATGAATATCGTTTTTTGCATTTCTGATGCAGCGAAGAATATCATTCAAACCTAATCTTTTCCCCGTTTTAATATTTCCGAGAGAAAAATCCTGAAACGGATTATCGGATGATCGCTCGCGAATTTCAAAGTTCAGATTAACTTCCAGTACTGAGTGATCGCTTACCGAAATTGTTTTCTCCTTTACCAATGATGAAACCATCATCAAAAAGAAAATAAAAAGAAGAAACATGGTAAGAAAAAGTCCCGCCATGGATGCGAGCATGAATTTGAAGAATTGTCTCATGGAGTTCGAGGTGTTGGTGACGGCAAAGGTAGAAGACTGACAGGAAAAATCACTATACTTTTAAGTCTTAAAGTCAGTTAATTTTTTGAAAGCTTGACAGGTGGTTGCAAACCTGACAGTAAATGCCAAAGGCATGTTATTCTGCAGACTTCTCACTGCGAAAGTTTACGGGAAACAGATTCTCAGAAGGCGCTAGCCAATTGTTTATTCAATTTACCCATTGGTTGACGGATTATTTTGGAAATGTTTCGATACAGTCAGAAGGTGAATCACATATGATTTCATTTTTTGTCAAAACATTTGCTTGAGACTTTCGGCTTTTTCAAGTACGTTTGGAAACGTATGAAAAGAGTGGTGATACTTGGCGGTAGCAACCTTGGCGACAGAGAGGCAAATCTGGAAAAAGCAGAAGCGCTGATTGCACAAGAAGTAGGAGAGATTTTCAGAAAGAGTTCTCTTTATGAAACCGAGCCATGGGGAATGAAAGATCAGCCGGCATTCCTCAACTATGTCATTATTGTCCAAAGTGAATTGCTGCCTGATGTAATTTTGCAGAAGCTCCTTTCAATAGAAGAACAATTAGGCAGAAAGAGAACTGAGAAATGGGCGCCCCGGTTAATAGATCTTGATATACTTTTTTATGATGATATCATTTTTCAAAGCGATCATCTGATGATTCCCCATCCTTTCATTCAGGAGCGCAGGTTTACGCTGCTTCCGCTGTGTGAGTTGATGCCGGAATTCGTTCATCCCCAATCCGGACTCACGATTGGTCAGTTGCTGGATCAATGTCAGGACGATTCAAAAGTTTATCTTTTCACAAGTCAAAAATGAACGGATTTTAATCCGATTTTCGCGGAGCAAATTGATATGATGGCCAAAAAGCTGAAATACGATTTTGTGGTTGTGGAAGGCAATATCGGCACCGGGAAAACCTCCTTTGCCGGACGCCTGTCGGAAGAGTTCGGGACGCGATTAATCCTCGAGCGTTTTGCCGATAATCCATTCCTTCCTCTCTTTTATGAGCAGCCGCAACGCTATGCATTTCCGCTTGAACTTTCTTTCCTGGCCGACCGCTATCAGCAACTTAACGACGAGTTGGCACCACGTGAATTATTCCGTCAGCAGACCGTCTCCGATTATCTTCTCAGCAAGTCTCTCATCTTCGCAAATATCACTCTGAAAAACGATGAAAATCAGCTATATCAGAGGCTTTTTCACATTATTAACCCCCATTTGCCCAAGCCTGATATTCTGATTTATCTGCACAAAGACGTACCTAATTTGCGGAAGAATATCACCAAAAGAGGCCGGGAATACGAGCAGAATATTTCCGACGAATACCTGTCTAATCTGGAAAAGGGTTACTGGGATTTTTTCAAGCAACAAACCGCTTTTCCGATAGTGGTTGTGGACACCAATGAAATCGATTTCGTGAACCGGAATGAAGACTATGAACGGATCAAAAACCTGCTTTTTAATGATTATCCACCGGGCCTTCACCGTGTAGTTTGGGGTAGCTGAACCCCGCATCTGTGGCCAAATTGACTTGCTTTTTTACCCTGATTTCTTAAATTTGCAATCAACGAAAACCTTTGCGTGTCAACCGCAGGGGTCATGGAACACAACACTCTATAAAAATGAGAATTACGCGAATCCTCATGTCGCTGTGTATTCTCTGTGCAACGGGGACTATTTCAGCACAGACCACAGCGTTTCACGATTCGGCTCGTGTCAGCATAAAGAGCGACAAGATGCCTTACGTGAGTCACTTTAATACCTGGGACATTGCAGGTCATCTCGGCGTGACTTATCCGAATACGGATATTGCCGCCTCTTCACTTACATCGGAT
Organism: Bacteroidia bacterium; assembly: GCA_046330055.1. Taxonomy (GTDB): domain Bacteria; phylum Bacteroidota; class Bacteroidia; order AKYH767-A; family 2013-40CM-41-45; genus JADKIH01. The sequence goes on from JAXLTM010000043.1 coordinate 3,233, forward strand.
AAGTTGCAAACGCATCTGATGTACGGTCTGGACCTCACTAAATTCCTATCACATTCATTCGCTTTTCAGGCGAGATTTCTGACCGGTAAAATGAGCGGTACGGATAATAACAAACCGTATCACTTTGAAACAACCGTGAAATACGATATCTCTCTGAATGCAATGATTCAGATCGGCAATATTGCTTTTCTTAAACGAACTCCGAATCTTGCTATCTATGCTTCAGTTGGAGCAGGTATTATTCGTTATGTTCCGAAAGTGTATTTCAATTATCCTGCTTCCATGCATGTACTCAATGGAGTATATATACAAGGATACGATGTTCCCGTTGACTCCAGCGAAAATTACGGACAAACATCAGAACTCGTTATTCCTTTCAACCTCGGCATCAAATACCGAATCTCAAAACATTTTTCACTCAATGCAGAATATAGTCTGCGCACATTGAACTCCGACAAACTCGACGGTTGGTATCGACTGCTTTCAGAAGATGATGATTATTCATACGGCAGTATCGGACTGACTTATCACATCGGAAATCGTGACAATGTTGCTGAGTGGGTGAACCCTTTGCATACACTTTATGCTGATCTCTACGATATGAAAGATAAGATTGATCAGCTGGGTACAGATACCGACAAAGACGGCGTTGCCGACTTCTTCGATAAAGAACCGGATACACCGGAAGGAACAAAAGTATACGGCGACGGAACTTCTGTTGATTCCGACGGCGACGGTGTGCCTGATTTCAAAGACGTAGAACCATTCTCATCTAAGAATGCAAAAGTTGATGCAGCCGGAAAAGAAATTGATACTGATGGCGACGGCGTTCCTGATGTACGCGATCTTGAACCGACAACTTCAAAAGGAAGTTTAGTAAACAATCAGGGTATCACTATCCAGAATGCTGAGGAGACAGACAAGAGCCAGAAAGGCGGAGCTTCTTCTATCATGGCTTCTGCAGGATATCTGCCAAGTATCTTCTTTGATCTGAACAGTGATGTTGTTGCGAAGAAATATGACGAAACACTTGCAGGCATTGCACTCGTTATGATGAAAAATCCTGATCTGAAATTCATGATCTCAGGAAATTGTGATGCACGCGCAAGTTCAGACTACAATGCCAAACTCGGTAAACGCCGTGCTGAAGCAGTGAAACGTCACCTCGTGAAACGCTATAAGATTGATCCTTCCCGCTTGTCAACCGAATCACTCGGTAAGACACAGCCAATCACCGGAGCACACCCTATGAATCGTCGGGTTGACTTTAGTGTAGTTGAATAGTGGTTGAGAGGGAGTACTTAAAATTGAATATTGAATATTGAAAATTTAATATTCAATATTCAATTTTAAATTTTCAATACTTTATGGCTTGCCAAACCACAATCCCTGCGCACACGGAGACATTAAGTGAATGCTTCGTTCCATTCTGTGGGATTTCGATAGCGTAATCACACAGGGCAAGAGCAGCATCGCTGACACCATTGATTTCGTTTCCGAAAATGAAAGCGTATTTTTTTCCTTTGTCTGCTTTGAAATCGTTTAGCATCATTCCACCTTCGGCTTGTTCTATAGCAATGACAGTATAGCCTTCGGCTTTTAACTGAGGAATAACGTTGGTAATTTCCTTTTCATATTGCCAGTGCATGCTCTCTTCGGCCCCGAGAGCGGTCTTGTGAATTTCCCGATGCGGAGGAGTAGCGGTAATACCACAGAGGATGATTTTTTCACATAGAAAAGCATCGGCCGTACGGAATACGGAACCGATGTTATTCAGGCTGCGGACATCGTCCAGTACAAGGATAATCGGCCGTTTCTGAGCTTCTTTAAAATCGTGAACAGATAACCGATTCAACTCGGCATTTTGTATCTTGCGCATAGTTAGATAGCAGTTTTCCTGCTGCAAATAAACACAAATCTCTTGTTAAAGGAAGAAACAAAATCAGCTCCGGTGGAAACACCGCTCATGAAACAGTATTACAGCATTAAGGCGAAATACCCGGATGCGCTGTTGTTGTTTCGTGTAGGGGATTTCTACGAGACATTCGGAGAAGATGCTGTGAAAACTTCGTCCATTCTCGGAATTGTGCTCACGCGTCGTGCCAATGGCAGTGCTTCGTTTATCGAACTTGCCGGCTTTCCGCATCATTCTCTGGATACCTACCTGCCTCGTTTAGTCCGTGCCGGTCTTCGTGTCGCTATCTGTGATCAACTGGAAGACCCGAAACTAACCAAGAAAATCGTGAAACGCGGCGTTACGGAATTAGTGACACCGGGTGTTTCTTACAACGATAAAATTCTTGATCATAAAAAGAATAATTTCCTCGGTGCTATTTATACCGATGGAAAAACATACGGACTTGCCTTCGTCGATATCAGCACCGGTGAATTTCTGGTTGCTCAGGGAAATGAAGAGTATGCCGATAAACTTCTTCAAAATTTCAGCCCAAGTGAAGTAGTCTATTCGAAAAGCTGGAAGAAAGAATATCAGACAAAATTCGGCTCCCGCTTCTATAACTTTGCGATGGACGAATGGGTCTTTCAATCTGATTATGCCAACGAATCATTGATGAAACATTTTCAAACTGTTTCACTCAAAGGTTTCGGTATCGACTCTATGCCCGCCGGCATCATTGCCGCCGGTGCAGCGTTGAACTATGTTTCAGATACGCGGCAGGAACAATTAAAGCATATCAGCGGTATCTCGCGCATCGAAGAAGATTTGTATGTGTGGCTGGATAAATTTACCATCAGAAATCTTGAGTTAATAGATTCGGGACATGAGAAAGCCGTCACGCTGATTGATGTCATCGACCAAACCATTACCCCAATGGGTGGCCGCTTGCTGAAACGCTGGTTATTGCTGCCACTGAAAGATATCAAAACCATTGAAGAGCGACAGGAAGCCGTTTCCTATTGTTTGCATCACCCGGAATTTGCATCAGCTATTCAAAATCATCTGAAACAAGTTGGTGATCTGGAGCGGCTCATCTCCAAGGTTGCGCTCGCGAAGATTACTCCTCGGGAAGTCATTCAACTTCGTCGTTCACTCGATATGGTAGAGTTGGTGAAACAGGCCTGCCTTGAAACAAGTAATGCTGCCATTCGAACCATTGGCGATCAGCTCAATCCTTGTACAATTATTCGTGAACGGATCGGAAAGGAAGTGGATCCTGATGCACCTGCTTTGCTTAACAAAGGCGGCGTGATCAGCAAAGGTGTTTCTGTTGAACTGGATGAGTTGCGTGACATCGCCTACCATGGAAAGGATGTACTCCTGAAAATCCAGCAGCGCGAATCAGAGCGTACAGGCATTCCATCACTGAAAGTCGGATTCAATAATGTCTTCGGATATTACATTGAAGTAACTCATACGCATAAGGATAAAGTTCCCGCTGAGTGGACACGCAAACAGACGCTCACCAATGCCGAGCGTTACATCACCGAAGAGCTCAAACATTACGAAGAAAAAATATTAGGAGCCGAAGAGAAAATTCTTTCTCTCGAAAGCCGGTTATTCAATGAGCTGGTTTCGGCTATCGTTGAGTATATACAGCCGGTTCAACTAGATGCAGCATTGCTGGCTAAATTGGATTGTTTGCAGTCATTTGCGGAAACGGCGCGACTCAATGACTATGTGCGGCCGAATGTCAATGATACACGTATCGTTGATATTAAGGATGGTCGTCATCCCGTTATTGAAAAGCAATTACCTGACGGAGAAAAATTCATTACCAACGATATATACCTCGATCCGGATACACAGCAGATTCTGATGATTACCGGACCGAATATGTCGGGTAAGTCAGCTTTGCTTCGCCAGACAGCTTTGATCACATTGCTTGCACAAACCGGAAGTTTTGTTCCGGCTTCTTCAGCAAGAATAGGTATTGTAGATAAAATTTTCACTCGAGTCGGAGCAAGTGATAACATTTCCAGCGGTGAATCTACCTTCATGGTGGAGATGAACGAAACAGCGAGCATCCTGCACAACATTTCTGATCGAAGTCTGATATTGCTGGATGAAATCGGACGAGGTACTTCAACCTACGACGGCATCAGCATCGCCTGGGCTATAGCAGAGTATCTGCATGATCATCCAACGATGAAAGCCAAGACGCTCTTCGCTACGCATTATCATGAGTTAAATGAAATGTCGGCCTCAAAACCGCGCATCAGAAATTTTCATGTTACGGTAAAAGAACTCACCAATACGGTAGTCTTCCTGCGAAAATTGGTTCAAGGCGGAAGCGAACACTCCTTCGGAATTCATGTTGCCCGCATGGCCGGTATTCCTTCTAAAGTTGTTCAACGGGCCAAAGAAATGCTCAGCATACTCGAAGCCAATCGCACATCTCCGGGAGCAAATGTTTCTGCAGTACTCCCTAAAGAAGATGTGCAACTCAGCTTTTTCAAACTTGATGATCCAGTACTCGAGCAAGTGCGCGAAGAAATCCTCAACACTGACATCGATAATCTTACTCCTGTTCAGGCGCTGAATAAGCTGAATGAGATTAGGAAGATTATTGGCGGGAAGTGGGGGCAAACAAAGCCAGAAGCCAGAAGCCAAAAGCCAAAATTCTGAATTCTGAATTCTGAATTCTGATTGCTAATCGCTGATCGCTGATGATCATTCCGTACGTTCCCTTTAAACTATTTTACGGAATATTTTCCGTAAAACTACGGGCGAGTTTTTTGGAAAAGCTTCTTGTTTTCTATTGAAAAACAAATAATTTATGTAACGAGCCGTTTTGCTTTCAACTAAGAAATAGACATCACCTTGTTAGTTTGCCTGAAATAAATTTAATTCGGAAAAATAAACACACTAATCTATGTCATTTACTGGTCACGAGGATCAAAAAATCAAATTTGAAGACGGAGCGGAATTAACAAAGAGATACAGAGATAATAATCCGTCCGGTTGCCAATTAGGAGAATATTTCAGTAAGGATTCCATCCTCGAATTGTTAAACCAGCCGGGTTGTGTTGGTATCAGAGTTTATTTCGGTTACGATGAATCTAAGATTTTCAAATTAGTCGTTGTAGGTGTTGACGAAAATGAAGATGACCAAATTGGAGACGATTATTCTTGCATGGATAAAGGAAATCCGGCACCTCCTTATTCCGGCAATCAAAACATTTTGAATTCCTGACCCACCTTTGGAGATATTTAACTTAAAACCTACCTTGGACGGCGCAGCGTCCAAGGTTTTTATTTTATATGAGACACGTAAGCTTCTTAGATGTTTTAAATGTTACGTCGATCGCATTGCCGGTTTCTTTTGGCGTACCTAAGCTGAGTAAGCTTGATATTAATTTTAAATTATTCTGGTTATATCTGGTATTAGGATTATTGGTGGGTTGTTTCTGTGAGTATTTGTATTACTTAGGGAAAGCAAACATCGCCTATTTTCATGCCTTCACTTTTATTGAAGGTTTGACTTGTTTCTACCTTGCAATTCGATGGGCTAAATCAGGTGTATATAAGTTGATTGTCAAAGTATGCATGATAATTTTAAGTGCATTTTTTGTTTATTTCATCCACGTGAAAAATAATTGGTGGGAACCGGTTTCTGAAGCGAATATCCTGAGAGATTTCATGCTGATTCCGGCACTGGTTTATTTATGCTACGATATTTCTGTCAATTCAAAAGTTGATCTCTTGGAGAATTCTGTATTCTGGATTGCCTTTTCTTTTTTGATCAACATTTCAATTTCAACTATTCAATCTTCTCTGGGAATGATCATATTGCCCGGCAATATCTATGCCCTGCACTATACAATATACTTTATGTATTTTGCCAACTTTATTGCGTATATTCTTATCATCATTGGCTTCCTATGCTATCGTCAACGTCAGACTTCATCGGCTTTGTATTAATTATTGCATTCTTCATTGTTGCAATGATTACTTTCTTCTTCCTGCTGCTGGTTAAAAATACCCGTATCAGACAAAAGGCAGAAGTGGAAATCCGTGATGCCATCATCAATACTCAGGAGGTAGAGCAAAACCGTATTGCAGATGACTTGCATGATGAAATTGGCCCAATGTTGTCTGCCATAAAATTAAAGGTTTCTTCTTTGTGCGAGGTTGAAAAGGATGAGATGGAGGAGACGCTGACTAAAATTGAAGAGTATCTGGATCAGGCTATTGGCGACGTGAGAGCAGTTTCTCACAACCTTAGCAGCAAATTGGTCGGACGCTATGGTTTATCTCAAAGCCTTAGTGAGAATGCATCGTTGATTAAGAAAACGAGGAATATAAATGTGACTACTGATGTTTCTTTGGATGAAAAGCTGCTGACTGACGAAATCAAAATAAATCTGTACCGCATAATTCGGGAATTGCTTAACAATTCCGTTAAGCATTCAAATTGCTCACAGATTCATCTTAGTCTGAAATCAGATCAGAATAATATTCAGGTGAAATATTCAGACAATGGAAAATCTGATGTCTCAGCGAAAACTGTTGAAGGATTGGGTCAAAGCAGTGTTATGAATCGACTTCGTTTACTTCATGCCGAGATCAAACACTTTTCAAGTGAATTTTCCAATGGATCAGATTATCAATTCTCAATTCCATTAATAAAATAGTATGAGCGAAAAAATAAATGTAATTGTAGCAGATGACCATCCGATATTCAGAGACGGTGTTTGTGCGGTTTTAAAACGACAGGAATTTATCGGAAAAATATCACAGGCAGGTGATGGGAATGAAGTCATCAAATTGCTTGGACTTGAACATTACGATGTAATCATGATGGATATTCGCATGGAACCGATGAACGGACTAAAAGCCATGGAAATTATTTCAAAGCAGTTTCCGGATGTGAAAGTAATTGCACTTTCAATGTTCAATGAGGAGAAATATGTCATGGATATGATGAATAAAGGCGCCTCAGGGTATCTTTTGAAAAATGCATCGAAGCAGGAAATTCTTCAGGCGATTAAAAACGTTTCACGCGGAGGTACCTATTATTCACAAAGTGTGGCTGAGTCATTACTCGGTAAATTGAAGACGAATCACAAAATGGAAGAGCAGGGTAGTCCGGCTTATGAGGCCCGTATCCGTGAAATTATTTTTCTGATGTGTATGGAAAAAACTTCGAAAGAGATTGCTGACCTGATGAATCTTTCCGTGCGTACGATTGAAGATTATCGATCAGATATTCTTAGCCGTACAAATTCCAAAAATATCGTAGGCGTCATAAAATTCGCCATGCAGTCAGGAATTATTGACGATGAAATTCTGAAGAATAAATTTTACGAGAAACTTGGTTAACTTCTGATTCCGGTCGGGCTCTGTAACGCTTTTTACCGAAGGATAGATTTTCACTATCTTTGCCAAACTTCCCTCATCGTCATATGGAGCGAAAGCAATTCATCCGTCTGCTTGCAGGAACATTTGGAGCTATGACACTATCATCCTTCCGAAATTTTACCGGCGAACTGCCTGTGCAGGATTTTCAAATGCCTGTCCTGTTTGTGGGGCACGGCTCGCCGATGAATGCCATCGAATCAAATTCTTTCAGTGAGACCTGGAAAAAATTACCATTAGAGATTCCACGCCCAAAGGCTGTTCTCTGTGTTTCGGCTCATTGGCTCACACGCGGAACAAGTGTGACAGCCATGGAGCATCCTGAAACCATTCATGATTTCGGAGGCTTTCCGAAGGAATTGTTTGATGTGCAGTATCCGGCTCCCGGTAATCCTTCACTTGCAATTCAGACGAAGAACCTTATCAAAAGTACTGCGGTAACAGAAAATCACGACTGGGGATTAGATCATGGAACATGGTCCGTTGTGAAACAGATGTATCCCGATGCTTCAATTCCTGTACTGCAATTGAGCATCGATTTTTATAAACCTGCTTCTTATCATTATGCTCTTGCACAGGAGCTGATGTCGCTTCGTAAAAAAGGAGTCCTGATTATCGGAAGCGGAAATATGGTGCATAATCTGGGCATGGTCGACTGGACACGTTTGAAGGAAGAGAATTACGGCTACGATTGGGCGCTTGAACTGAACCAAATTTTCAAAGACAAAATTCTGAAATGGCAGCATCAGGAGTTGATGAATTATGAATCATTGCATAAAGCTGCTAAGCTCGCCATTCCGACTCCCGATCATTATTATCCGCTTATGTACATACTCGGGCTGGCCGATAAAAAGGATAGCATCTCATTTTTCAATGATCAGGCAGTAGGCGGATCGCTGACGATGACTTCAGTAAAGTTCGGCAAGTGACCTTTGAATCGAACCTTATTACCGATACATCAACTCCTTTTTTCAAGATATCCGGAGTGGGGCTTTAATATTTCAGTGTATTTAGTAAAGACAGGCCGGGTCTGATTAATCCTCCGGGGTAAGTTGAAAGAGGAGACCACAAATATTGCTCTTAAATCCTCCGAAAATCCCCCCGAACCGCAATGGCAGGTTTGAGATTCCCGTCAATTTTTGGTTTTCCGAACCCGGTTTCAGAGATATTAGGCTTTCTCCTGGGGCTTCCCCTCACTTGCCGTTCTCATGGAATAGTTGCATCTTTAGCATGTCCATTCGATCCATATGCCAGAACATTCCCGGGACTCTCTGTTAAAATCACTTCGTAATTCCACACTTTTTGAATCCTTGCCGGATGAAGTGATCATTGCTTTGTTCGAAAAGCTGCAGATCGTTGATTTTACACCGGGACACAATATCATCCGAAAAGGTGAACATGGAAATTCGATGTACATCCTTTTCTCAGGTGTGGTCAAAGTACATGATCAGGAACATACACTTATTGAATTGGGTGCCGAAGATGTCTTTGGTGAAATGGCTTTGCTGGACAATGGAATTCGCTCCATGTCAGTGACGGCCGTCTCACAGGCTAAATCAGGAGAATTGTCGCGCGATGATTTCTTTGAAGTCATGCGTAATTACCCTGACTTATTCCGCTTTATGATCGGTATTCTCAGCAGCCGCTTGCGTGCACAGAATGAAGTACTGCTTGCGCAATACCGAAAGCGCGAAAGTGAACTGACGCAATTGGTGAAAATGCGTACCGAGGAACTTGAAAAAAGGAATACGGAACTTTCCCGCGCTCTTGAACAGATCAGAGATTCCCAGGAACAGTTGGTGCGGCAAGCAAAACTTGCTTCATTGGGAGAAATGATTTCTGATATAGCACACGAAATTCAAAACCCTTTGAACTTCGTTACGAACTTTTCTGAATTGTGTGCTGATATTCTCAAAGATATAGAAACTGAAAAGGATCCTGAAGAGAGAGAAGAACTCATACGGGATCTTAAAGTGAACATTGATAAGATCAATCATCATGGCTGGAGAGCAGAGACTATTCTGAAAGGAATGCTCATGCACAGTCGACGTGAACGTGGTCAGAAAGAACTCGCCGGCCTGAATTCTATTTGCAGCGAAAGCGTGAAAGTGGCCATCTACAATATGAGGGTGAAAAATCCATCTTTGGATTGTGTGATTGAAAAGAATTACGATGAAAAAATACCTGACTTCGAATTTATCAAACAGGATATTTTCAGATTAATTACCAATTTGCTCGATAACTCTGTTTACGCAGTAAACGAGCGAATGAAAAAAGAAGGAGCAGGTTCTTTCAAGGGGAAAATTGTTGTGACTACAGCAACTAAAAGAGATAAAATTTTTCTCAGTATCAAAGACAATGGAACCGGAATTCCTGATGAGTTGAAGGAAAAAGTGTTTCAGCCGTTCTTTACTACCAAACCATTGGGAGAAGGAACAGGGTTTGGATTGAGTATGAGTTTCGATATCGTTCACTCACATGGCGGTACGATCGACTTTTCATCGAAACCCGGCGAAACAGAATTTGTTGTGCAATTCCCTGTACAATCATAAAGTATCATGAAAAAGAATATTCAATTTTCTCTGCTGCTTGTAGCCGGCCTTTTTCTTTCTTACCTTGAAGCATTAGCCCAGGAACTTCCTGTGCTGACTTCTGTTATCAATGAAGCCGATAAAATGAGCACCGCAGATAAAACTTTCGGAGAGCATCAGGATGGCATTTACAATATTCTCGAACCGGAAGTAAAAGCTTCTTCTGAATTAAAAGGGTTTGAATCGCCAAACAGACCGGATTATATTCAGGATACAGATTTGACTGCGGCATGGATTACCGGAAAACCCGGGAAGGGTGAATACATTGATATCATTTTTGACCTGTCGGAAAATCTGGATAAAGATAGTGCAATGTCGGTATCATCTTTTTTTATTATCAACGGTTATCGATTGAATATGGAAACCTGGAATAATTATTCACGGGTCAAACAATTGAAATTGTACATAGACGGTGTTCCGGTTGCTTTAATTAATTTGAATGATACTTACAAAGCGCAAACCGTTTCAATTCCTGAACACTGGATTATGTACAGTCAGAAGGCAGTGATCCGTTTTGAAATCGTTGATGTTTATCCCGGTTTGAAATTCCAGAATGTAGCAATCAGTGAATTGAAATTCGAAGGAGATTATCCCGGAAAGAAAAAGTGAGCGAAGTGCCTGACAGGTCATACAACTGTTTTCAGTTTGAATTTGCATGAATCTTACAAGGCGTTCTGAGTAAATTCCTGCATTGCCCTTGAAATGACCCTTTCCGGGAAGATTGACCGGATATATTTACTTGTGCCGACTTTCCTTACTTGCCTGTATTTTTTGTAGTTTTGTCGACACGTCATCATTATTCACCCACACACTCACACACACCTTATGATGACTTGAAGTGCTGATGAAATTTATTTTTGATATTATCCTGTTTTGCGGATTGTTTATTTCTACTTTTCTTGTTCAGTCAACAAACGATAAAAATAATTTCAGTCTCCCTTCAAAATTCAAAAAGACTGATCGCTGGCTGAAAGAAGAAAATATCAGACGTAGTCTTCTGACTTACCACAGCGGACCATTAGACACAATCACTTTAGATGGCGCTTTACTTAATTTGAGAAAGGAGAAAAGCTACAGCACATTTCTGACCGTTAAATCGTGGTGCATCAGAAACTATCAGCTTACGTTTCCTTATCTGGTTTCTATGCTTACCGACACATCAACTGTTGGCCTTACCTATACAACTGAACTGATCATTCCCGGGAGAACTTCAACTCAAACAGGAAGAGGGAATATGGTGAAAGAAGATTTATTCCGTGTATGCGGCAGGTCTTCGTATATTCTGAATCAACTTACCGGAGAAAATTTTGCCGTTGTAACTCCGTCAACAACTCTCAAAGAACTTATCAGGTATCAGCAAATGTGGAAAGACTGGATTGCGAGATTGCCTCGATAATCTTTTGCTGCATCATTTTATTCCTGATACTTTTTTTGTTTTCACCGAATTGGTCTTTCCCGATTGCAGGAAAAAAAATGAATCTCTTTTTTAATGATCGTCATCATTAGGAAATTCAAGCGTCTCACTGATTTTTTTACTTACAATTTCTGACGATTCAAATTCCAAAAAGTGGTCTTTACCAAAAAAGGACTATACTTTGAATTTGGAATGATTTCTCCTTTTAACTTTATCATCAGTTCAGTCTAATCTCCCACTGCTTTAATCCCACATTTATGAAGAAGCAGAACTACCTTGAAAACCTCGACGGACTCCGGTTCCTTTGTTTTCTTTCAGTATTCTTGTATCATAGTTTTTACACGAGCTCTGCTGATATACTCACCAGTAAGAGCTATCGGTTCATTAAATGGCAGTTATTCGGAAACGGAAATCTCGGTGTGAACTTTTTCTTCGTCTTAAGCGGATTCCTCATTACGTATCTCCTGATTCAGGAAATAAAATTAAACGGAAAAATTAACCTCCGGAATTTCTGGTTCAGGAGAGTGCTGCGAATTTGGCCGTTGTATTACTTCTGTGTTTTTTTTGGCTTCATTGTCTTTCCATATCTCAAACATCTTTTTGGTTTACCACATGGTGAATTTGCAAACCCAATGTATTACCTGATGTTCATGAGTAATTTCGACATGATCTATCATCACCTGCCGGATGCTTCCATTCTGGGATCGTTGTGGAGTGTAGCCGTAGAAGAACAGTTTTATCTTTTATGGCCGATTTTGTTGAGTTGCCTACCTTTAAGAAGTTACTGGATTGCATTTTCTTCAATCATACTTACAAGCATACTATACAGGGCTATCCATGATAGTCCAACGATTCATGAAATGCATACACTTTCCTGTATCGGTGACATGACTATCGGCGCATTTGGCGCATGGCTCGTGCATTTTGATAAGGTGAGAATGAAAGTGACCAATATGCCACGATCTTTAATTGTACTAGTCTATTTGTTATTCGCATTGTTCTTCTTTTTCCGTCGGCCGTTTTTTGTAGATTCATACAGTATCCGCGTTTTCGAAAGACCGGTAATTGCATTGGTAATGCTGATGATTATTCTGGAGCAATCGTTTGCTGAAAAATCATTCTTTAAAATGAAAACATTCCGGATCATTTCCCGGCTTGGAATAATTTCATACGGTTTGTATTGTCTGCACTTCATTGGATTGCTGGTTTCAACTACCTTGTCGAGGGTATTTCATTACAACAGTGGAATTATGGATGTGATCTTTGTGGATACGTTTATCGCATTTCTCATTACTGTCATATTGAGTAAACTTAGCTTCCGGTATTTTGAAGGCCCTTTCCTGAAATTGAAAGAGCGATTTTCTCTCTTGAATTAATATACTTTTATCGATGTGTTTTGGTTAGGATCATGTAGGGGAGAAGTGAATTCTACAGGCCCTTCTCTTCGCCGGAAAGTTTCTTTACATTAGCAGCATGAAAAATTTCAGACGAATCCTTTTCTCCTGCTGGTGTATTTTGATCCTTATGACAGCATGTAGCTCACCGAAAACGGCTGCTGATTTTGTAGCAAGGGGAGATAGTCATTCAGAAAAGGTCGGAGCATCAGAACAGGCAGAAGCAGATTATCGTGCTGCTCTCGCAATTGACACTATGAACGTTCAGGCCATCGACGGATTGGGAAAATTGAAAATGAATTCTCCTGACGAGTTGGAACTGACTAAGGCTCTGGAATATTTCAATCGTGCTATTTCAATTGATCCGAAATATGTTCCTGCATATTTGCATAAGGGACAAACTCTGGCATACATGCATAAATTTTCAGATGCTGTAAGTGTTTTTGATACGGCTTTGCATCTCTCACCCGGTAACGGTGAATTGTTTTTTGAAAGAGGGAAAGCAAATGTAAATTCCGGGAATGCCGCAAAAGGACTTGAAGACTTCCGCAGGAGCTGTGAGTTTGGTTTTTTGCAAGGCTGTGAGATCGTTAAAAAGTTCAAGTAATCGCCCGGTTTTATCCTGTTATACAGCCGCGATTTTAATCTTGGCCAAGATTGGTAAATCCCTATGAAGGCCTTTTTGAGCAAATTTCATATATATGGCTACCGTTAACCTCTATTGATTCCTTCGGCGGAAAAATCGTTGGCAAAGATTGCTAATTGAATTATATTTGTTTCTGACCCGCGGAAGCAGAACAAATGAAATTTTTTACTTCTAATTTTTCTTTACTGACGACTAAGTTGTTCCGGCTTCTGTTGATTTTTGCATTTCCGTTGTTCTGTTTATTTACGAAACAGTCGAAAGCGCAGTTGGTGGTTTCAAGTGTGCCTACTCCAATACAGGTTGCATCTACTCTTGCAGGTCCCGGAGTTTCAATTTCCAATGTGACCTATACGGGAAATGCCGTTTCGAAAGGAACGTTTACTGCTTCCGGAACAAACCTTGGAATTAATTCAGGAATCATTCTGATGACGGGAGATATTGTTGATGCCATTGGACCGGATTCATTTCCCAATGCAGGCCAGGATTTGTTTGGAGCCGGTGATCCATTTCTCGATACACTTGCTAATGCAACAACTTTCGATGCTACGATTCTGGAATTTGATTTCGTTCCACAAAATGATACCGTTTCATTCAGATATGTTTTTGCAAGTGAAGAATACCCGGAATATGTATGCTCCACTTACAACGATGCATTTGCTTTTTTGATCAGCGGACCCGGTATAACCGGACAAGTAAACATAGCTCAGATTCCTTCCACGACACAGTCGGTGACCATCAATTCCGTCAATGGCGGAACAGTTGGCGCGAACGGTACTTCAGGCCCCAATTGTATTTTAACCTATAGTGCTTACTACGTCGATAATCAGGGTGGTGCAACAATAGAATTTGACGGTTTCACGGTTCCACTTACTGCAATGGCAGTAGTAACGCCTTGTATGACTTATCACCTGAAAATTGCGATAGCCGATGCAGGTGATGGTGCCTATGATTCTGCTGTCTTCCTCGAAACAGGAAGCCTTTCATCCACACCGAATCTCAATGCAGGACCTGATCGTGATTTGTGTACAGGTACTTCTGTGACTTTAGGTACCAATGCTGTTTCAGGCTGGACGTATTCATGGTCTCCTTCCGGTGGATTAAACAATGCAGGCATTTCCAATCCGACGGCTACACTTATAAATAACGGAACCACTCCTGTCTTGCATACTTACATTGCTACTGCAAGTAATGGTACATGTACATTAAGCGATACAATTAATCTCACGGTTTATCCGACGCCTGTTTCAACATTTAGCGTTACCAGTCCTCTTTGCTCAGGTCAGAGTTCAAGTGTGACGTATACCGGCTATTCTGACACCACTGCAACTTATACATGGTCGTTTCCTATGGCTTCTTCAGTTACCGGCATTGGAAGAGGACCCTATCAGGTTGCCTACAATAATCCCGGTAATTATCAGGTTTCTTTGACGGTGAATGATCATGGATGTGTTTCGACTATCGGAAGTCAAACCATCCGTGTCATAACTCCCCCTGTTGTTACACTCTCTGTTCCTGCACAATTTTGCACAGGTGATACAATTGACATTACGGCATCTTCTGCTGCCGGACCTAATGCTGTTTATTCGTGGTCGTTGAATACCGGTTCCATCCTTGGAACTTCTACCGGCAGTACCCTCACGGCAGCATTTCCTGCAACAACAGCCAATGGACAAGTCAGTGTTTTTGTCACCGACAGTGGGTGCGTTTCTCCGCCTGTTCAATCAAACTTTATTGTTGAAGCCTTGCCGACTGTCAGTATTGTTTCTCCCGTTTCAGTTTGTACAGGTACAAGTGATACCATTGCGTATTTGGGGAATGCAATAAATACTTCAGCTTTTAATTGGAATTTCAATGGACTTAACGTAGTCTCCGGCTCCGGCCGGGGTCCGTATGTGGTTACCTGGAACAACGATGGCGACTACGCTATTTCTTTGGAAGTAGATCAGAACGGTTGTAAGAACTACGATACGGTAGCTGTCCATGCAGATCTTCAGCCTTTGGCTTCGATGATCTTACCCGCAACTCCATGTGTAAACGATGTTGCTCAAATTTCTTTTGATGGTGTTGCCAATAATTTGACTACCTATAACTGGACAATAAACGGAAGCTCTATTCCTGTTGCCGGAACTTCAGGACCATTTAATCTGACATGGTCTTCCTCAGGAACCTATCCGGTTGAGTTAATCGTAGCAAATAGTGGGTGCAGGGATACTCTTACGGATTCAATCATTGTGAACCCAAAACCGGTTGCTGACTTTTCGTCTATATCGGTATGTGTATATGAAAATCTGATTCTGCAAAATAATTCTACGTTTCCTGATTCCACCGGAGGTACCTATGCATGGGATCTGGGTGACCAGACTTTTTCTTCACAGCAAAATCCATTACACACCTATGCTTTTTACGGAAACTATCCTGTTCAACTGATCGTCACAGCGACGAATGGTTGTGCAGATACAGTGGCCTCTCAAATTACAATCAATCCCGCGCCGGTTGCGGCTGTGGTTGGGGATACAGTTTGTTTCGGACGACTTTCGACATTTACGAATAACAGTGTCATATCAGCAGGTTCTATTTCATCCGTGAACTGGACCATTGACAGTACACTTTCACTTAATTCGCAACATGCTCAGCTTGTATTCGGAGAAGCGGGTGATCATCATGCAATGCTTGTGGTTACCAGCAATCTTGGCTGCAATGACACGGCCACTGCGAATAGCTTTGTTTTACAGACCCCTCATCCGGATTTCCTTCCTGATTACCGAAGTGGTTGTGTTCCGCTGAAAGTACACTTTACCAATTTCTCCAGTTCACCGGATGATTCAGCTATGATTTACAACTGGACATATAGTAATGGAATCTCAGATACAGCTTTTGAACCGGTTTATACTTTTAATTCACCGGGTACTTATTCGGTGAACCTTCACGTCATGTCATCAAAGGGCTGCGTAGCAGATACATTTATGTCGCAACTCATACAGGTCTATCCACTTCCGCTTGCTGCATTTGATTACTCCCCACAGCCGGCCGATATAATCAATCCTCAGCTGTATTTTAATGATCAGTCTGATGCCGTAAGTTCATGGTACTGGAATTTTGGCGACAATAATTTTTCAAACGATCAGAACCCGTCACACGTCTATGCAGAGCCGGGAACCTATGAAGTAACACTCATCGTACGAAATGATTTCGGTTGCTTTGATACAACCTACCAGGAAATTCTGATTGATGATGCATATACACTTTGGGTGCCAAACGCATTCACTCCGAATGGCGACGGAAGGAATGATGTCTTTGAAACAAAATCAACCGGACTTACAGATTTAAAAATGGTCATCTTCAGCCGGTGGGGAATGGAGATTTATGAAACTTCAGGGCTGTCTTCTTTCTGGGATGGAAAAACTTCAAAGGGTCAGGCCATTGAAGACACGTATGTTTACCGCATTGTTGCCACGGATAGAAAAAATCAGCAACATGTGGTGGTGGGGCATGTGACGGTTTATTATTAGTAATTAGTAATTAGTAATTGGTAATTAGTAATTAGTAATTGGTAATTAGTAATTGGTAATTAGTAATTAGGGTCTACTTTCCAATATCCAATATCCAATATCCAATATCCTATATTCAATATTCAATCTTCAATTTTCAATTTTCAATCCTCAATCCCTCTTCTAATGACAAATTACTCATTTATTTCACATCATTCCTTTCACCATCAGAAATGCCGAAAAGGCAAGCAGCAAAATCGAGATAAGCGTTTGAATCATTGAACTCAATTTTTCATTTCTGCTTTTTTCGCGGGTGAGTTGAGTTGATTTCATGATCGTAGTATTTGGTGTTTACTACGTGAAGGAAAAAGAAAAGTAAACACCCGGGAATCGGTTTTTTGTTAAAATCTCAAAACCGGTGGCGAAAGACAATAGTTGTGGGGTAGAAAAGGAAGTGTAACTCTCTTTGTGTAATTGCGATTTCCCGGTATGAATATTTCTGTGCTTTAAGTGAATTTTTCAGGATAAGCTCATAGCTGAATTCAGCTTTGATCTTATCTGTCTTTCAAGTGCTTTTTAACTGCAGGGACTACAACAGTTGCAAACAGTTCAATGGATTTCATCATGGCAGCATGTGGCAACGATCCAACACTCATCTGAGCAAGGAAACGCGTGAAACCGAAAAGCTCATATTCGTAGAGTATTTTTTCAATGACTTCATCCGGACTACCCACCATTAATGATCCTCCGGGTGCTCTCATGGCATCGTAATGTTCACGTGTCATTCCTGACCACCCTCTTTCACGACCAATTCTTGTCATAGCATCAGCATAGGATGGAAAAAAGGTATCTGAAGCTTTTGAAGAATCTTCAGCAATGAAAACGTGGGTATTTATTCCAACCTGAGGTGTGTTGCCATGACCGGCTTCTTTATAACTGTTTTTGTAATGCTGAATAAGCGGCCTGAACTGAGCGGGATTGCCGCCGATAATTGCTAATGCCAGTGGAAGCCCGAGTTTTGCTGCACGGCTAACAGATTGAGGTGTTCCGCCGACAGCAATCCAGACCGGCAATTGTTTTTGAACGGGACGTGGATAAACACCCAGATTGTTGATGGCTGCTCGATGATGCCCCTTCCAGCTAATGATTTCAGAATCTCTGATCTTCAGAAGTAGGT
>JAXLTM010000044.1:0-19546 GCA_046330055.1 Bacteroidia bacterium
CAATTGGTATGATGTTCCAAGCGGGGGCACTGTGCTGGGCATTGGAACTACTTTCAATACACCTGTAATTTCTTCGACAACTACCTTCTATGCCGAAGCCGGCTTTGGTTGTAACAGCAGTCGTGTAAGTGTAGTGGCAGAAATCAAACCGGTGCCTGCTGATCCTGTTGCTAACGATGTACTGAATTGCGGTCCGGGAAGTATTCAACTGACTGCAACTTCACCAGAACAAATCTACTGGTATGATGCGCCAACAGGTGGCAATTTACTGGCTACAGGAACGAGCTTCACAACTCCGAATATTACAGTGGCAACACCTTATTACGTTGAAGCCGGAGACGTTTGCCGAAGCAACAGAGTAGAGGTGGATGCAATTGTACTTGCTATCTCTGAAATCACTACGATCTTCGAAGATTCAGTTTGCGGTTCAGGCGTTATGAGCTTGCAAGCCGTTTCCAACGATCCGATCACCTGGTACGATGCCATTGGCGGTAATATTGTCGGTACCGGATCGATCTTTACAACTCCTTCACTGAATTCAACTGCTACTTATTATGCAGTGGCAGGTACTGTTTGTCCCGGAACTCCGGTGGCAATCTCAGCCATTGTACATCCGCTTCCTGTTGTAGAACTCGGTGGTGATACATTGTTCGAGGAAATCGGAAACGTCGCACAACTGGATGCAGGTCCCGGTTTTGTAAGTTACAACTGGTCAACCAGTGAAACTACACAAACCATTTCGATGACAACAGATGGTTATTATTCTGTCACTGTAACCGATGGAAACGGCTGTCAGGCTTCAGATCAGATCTTCGTCTCCTTCTTTGTCGGTATCGGCGATGTAGAAAATGGTTCGAATGTTTCCATCTTCCCGAACCCTGCTCACGATGAAGCTACAATTGAAATTTCAAACCTGCGCGAGTCAAAAGCAGTTCTTCAAATACTCACTACAGACGGTCGATTAGTGTTCGATAAAGTGATCCATCCATCAGGCAGCATCTGTCGTGAAAAACTTCATCTGGCTGATTACGCTGCCGGGGTTTATTTTGTGAAGGTGATTGCTGGGGAGAAGACTAAAATGCTTAGGGTGGTAATTAGTAATTAGTAATTAGTAATTAGTAATTAGTAATTAGTAATCAGTAATATGATCAGTAATCAGTAATCAGTAATTAGAACAGAGCATAGTCTGCGATAGTCTTTTTTATTAATCATTGGAAATTATCCAAACATAAACTTCCGCATAGCGTGGAGACCAAGCCAGCAGATGCATAATGTTTTTAAAAACACCTATCATTTGAGTATAAAGTCAATGTTAAAAGTCGGTTTTTTGGGGCTAAAAAGCCTTCAATACCACGTTGTGGGGATTGATAGAAACAATGCTCTTTTCATTGTATAGTATATTAATAACTTATGTTTATATCGACTCTGCATGAATAGCTTCAAATTATGTATTTGATGCCACAAAAGTTGGATCCAATAACGTTTATCATTTTCCATTTTAAAGCAATAACACAATTCTATTGTGTTGGATATCATAACATCGCTGAATATGTATTAAGTACCAATACATGGTAATGATTTTGTGGCCATCGGTAGTAAACTTTCTCGAACCAGATTCTCTAAATTTTACCTCGTATTTTCTGAAAAGCATGAGTGTAGCCATGTGTCTTGGCAAAGTAGGTGCACTTAAATTCTTTAATTGCTGGTGATGCTAAGTATTTATAAAAAAGTCGTTGATCGATTGATAAGCCACTATCTCTAAAACGGAAAATCCATTTTTTAAACCACACAAAACGATTTACCTTTTTTTATTGCTGAGTGGTTTTTGCATTTCGTCTTCATCGAATTACATCCAAACTCGCAAGCCCAGCAGCGTTTTTTTTAATCTTTTTCACAAAAAAAGCTTATGAGTTTTCAGTTAATATTTCTTTTTTAATAACAAATTTCGTTGAGCAGACTAAATTTATCTCTAATTACTACTACTCTTACTATAAATGAATGCACTCGCCATACGCCTCTGCCACGCTTCCATCACTGCCTCGCTCATTGTCGGGTGAGGGTGAACAGACTTGATGATTTCATGTCCGGTCGTTTCTAATTTACGGGCGGCCAACTTCGGCAATCATTTCGGTGACGTTTGCGCCAATCATGTGTGCGCCGAGCCATTCACCATATTTAGCATCGAAAATAACTTTCACAAAACCATCGGCATTGCCGCCTGCTTTTGCTTTGCCTGATGCTGTAAATGGAAACTTGCCGACTTTAATTTCATAACCGGCTTCTTTCGCAGCTTTCTCTGTATAACCGACAGATGCAATTCAGGTGAGCAGTACGTACAGCCCGGGATATTTTTGTAGTCAATTGGTTCAACGTGCAGTCCCGCAATTTTTTCCGCATAATTCCTTCGTGAGAAGCAACGTGTGCCAGAGCCTGTGTATTCAGAACATCGCCGATAGCATAGTAGCCCGGCATGTTTGTCTGATACCATTCATTGACGAGAATTTTACCCTTGTCAGTGATGATGCCGACTTCTTCCAGTCCGATGTTTTCAATATTCGAAGTGATACCAACGGCTGATAAAACCACATCGCATTCTAAAATCTCTTCGCCTTTTTTAGTCTTCACTTTTACTTTGCAACCATTGCCGCTTGTATCAACGTTTTCTACCGTACTTTCAAGCATGATTTCAATGCCTGATTTTTTTAGCGAGCGTGCAAGTTGTTTACTTACATCTTCGTCTTCTACCGGAACTACGTTCGGCATGAATTCAACGATCGTTACTTTCGTTCCGATGGTATGATAGAAGTAAGCGAATTCAACGCCGATAGCGCCGGAACCGACAACGACCATTGATTTAGGTTGTTTGTCGAGCACCATTGCTTCGCGATAGCCGATCACTTTTTTACCATCCTGCTTCAGATTCGGCAATTCACGTGAACGCGCGCCTGTGGCGATGATAATATTTTTAGCTTCGTAAGTCGTCGTCTTTCCATCGGCACCCTTCACTTCAATTTTCTTTCCCGGTTTGATGGTGCCGTAACCTGCGATAACGTCGATCTTATTTTTCTTCATCAGGAACTGAACGCCTTTACTCATAGCATCAGCTACGCCACGACTGCGTTTTACAATCGCACCAAAGTCGGCTTCAACTCCGGATGCTTTTACACCATAGTCCTGTGCATGCATGAGATATTCCATGACCTGCGCACTTTTCAAAAGCGCTTTGGTAGGAATACATCCCCAATTCAGACATACGCCGCCAAGTTCAGATTTTTCAACTACGGCAGTTTTCATCCCTAATTGTGCAGCGCGGATGGCTGCTACGTACCCGCCGGGACCACTGCCCAGGACAATAAGATCGTAATTCATATTTCAGTATAAATTTGAATGCGAAGGTAAACACAAATGAGGATTTTTAAATAAACTTTTGTATTTCATTTGTTCTTTAAGATGTTATTATTCAGCAACATATAGACATGCCGGACTTTTCTTTTTACCGGGCCGATGTTGAAGAATAATAACCGGGAAGGTGCTTTCTGCTTTAATTAGAATGATAAAATTGATAAAATTGCGAAGGAGAATGATTCATGGCGATACTTTATAAACTTTCAACCAACAATCCGGTTACTCATTTTGCTGAAATTGAAATGCAGATTTCCGGCTTAGATTCCGAAGAAGTATTTTTTCAACTACCGGCATGGCGCCCGGGTCGGTATGAGCTTGGAAATTTTGCGCGCAATATTCGCAGTTGGAAAGCGTACAATCAGAGCGGGCAAATTCTCGCGAGTACAAAAGTGACGAAAGACCGCTGGAAGATTTCCTCAGAAGGGTCTTCTTCCATTGTGATTCGCTACGAATATTATTGTGCACAACCCGATGCAGGTGCATGCTGGATCGATGAAGATCAGGTGTACATCAATCCGGTTCATTGTTTTGGTTTTATTCCGGAAAAAATTCACGAGGAGTGTATCGTTGAATTGAATCTTCCGAAGAGTTATATCGTTGCTTCTTCACTCCAAAAAGTGAACGAGCACACGCTAGTCGCTGCCGACTATGAAGATCTGGCAGATAGTCCGTTCATCGCAAGCCCGACCATTCAGCATCGTACTTACGAAGCCGGAGGAACTACTTTACATCTGGCTGCAAGGCGATGCGCATCCTGACTGGCCAAAAATTCTGCGCGACTTCACGTTATTTACGGAGAAGCAAATTCAGATGATGGGAAGTTTTCCTGCCGATCAATATCATTTTCTGATTCAGCTTTTGCCGTACAGATTTTATCATGGAGTAGAACACCTCAAGTCGACGGTTCTTGCGCTCGGCCCGGGCTCGCAATTGATGAATGATTCGCTGTACACCGATTTCACCGGTGTAGCTTCTCACGAATTATTTCATAGCTGGAATATCAAAACCATTCGTCCGGCTGAAATGAAACCATATGATTATACACGCGAAAATTATTCCCGCTTAGGTTATGTATATGAAGGCGTCACCACTTATTACGGCGACATCATACTTGCCCGCTGCGGTGTGTATTCAATTGCTCAATACTTTAAAGAAATAGAATATCGTTTGCAGAAACATTTCGACAATCCGGGTCGATTCAATTTATCAGTCGCTGATTCAAGTTTTGATACCTGGCTCGACGGATATAATCCGGGCATACCGGGAAGAAAGACGTCGATTTATGATGAAGGCTGCATCATTGCAATGATGACGGATCTGATTCTTTTGAAAAGGACCAATGGAAGTATGTCTCTTGACGATATCATGCGATCATTGTACAACGATTTCGGAAAACGAAAAATCGGATATACCGATCACGATTATATTTCACTCGTCAGCAGTGTTGCCGGTGATTCAATGGCGGATTTCTTTCTTGATTATGTTTATGGAACAGAAGACGACAAAGGAAAAATCATTGAGACATTAGGTTATGCCGGAATTGAATTGGTGATGAATCCAAATCCGGAAGACAGCGAACGTTTCTATGGCTTCAAGACGAATGTCGATGCAGGCGCTACTCGTGTAAGTGCGGTGTTTCCTGATTCGCCGGCGTTTAAAGCAGGGCTGGGAAGAGAAGATGAAATTGTAGCCGTCAACGAAAAGAAAGTAGAGGAGAATCTTCAGGAATTATTATCGGTTTCCAGAGGCGAAACCGTGATTCTCACCGTTCTCACACCGATGAAAAAACTGAAAGACATCGCAGTCGAACCAAACGGCAAAGAATTTTACATGCGATACAGACTTGCAAAAAAAGAAAAAGCATCACCGGATGAGCAACGACTGTTCAAGAAATGGTCCGGTTATGATTTTTACGAATAAAAACATGAAAGAAATTATCAAAACTCCGAATGCTCCTGCACCAATTGGCCCGTATAGTCAGGCCGTGAAAGCAGGAAATACACTTTACGTCTCCGGACAAATTGCTATCAATCCTGCCGACGGACAAATTGTTCAGATCAATATCATCCGCGAAGCAACTCAGGTGATGGAAAATATCGGCGCTATTCTCAAAGCTGCCGGTTACGAATTTAACGACATCGTAAAGACGACCATTTTTCTCAAAGACATGAACGACTTCGCCACCGTCAATGAAGTCTATGGTCAATATTTCACTTCCAACTTCCCCGCCCGCGAAACCGTCCAGGTCTCCGTACTGCCGAAGAATGTGAATGTGGAGATTTCCGTGGTGGCGGTTAGAATTGGCTAATTAGCTAATGTGCTAATTAGCTAATTTGTAATGACCTCATTAGCACATCAGCTCATTAGCACATCAGCTCATCTTTTAATTAGCTAATTAGCACATTAGCACATTAGCACATCAGCTAATTAGCACATCAGCTAATTAGCTAATTTAAAAGGCCCTCAACACCCCATGAACATCCTCCTCCTCGACAACTACGACTCCTTCACCTACAATCTGAAACATCAGTTGGAAGGATTCGATGTGGATGTTGATGTTCGGAGGAATGATGAGATTGAAGTTGCTGATGTGGCAGTGTATGATCGGATTGTTTTATCGCCCGGACCGGGAGTGCCTTCGGAAGCGGGCAAAATGATGGAAGTGATTTCAAGATACAAGCATGAGAAAAAATTCTCGGCGTGTGTCTGGGTCTGCAGGCGATGGCGGAATCAGAAGGAGGGAAGCTTTTCAATCTGACGAAAGTGTTGCATGGTAAATCAATTCCAACCCGTGTCATTGATTCCGGCGAACCTATGTTTCGGGGTATCCCGTCTGTCTTTTTAACCGGGCGTTATCATTCGTGGAGTGTGTCGGCGGATTCGCTTCCGAAATCCTTCCGCATCACGGCCGATGATGAAATGGGGGGAATCATGGCTTTAACGCATGAAAATCAGCTTTTAAGAGGCGTCCAATTCCATCCTGAATCAATTCTTACAGAATTCGGCAACCAACTGATAAAGAATTGGTTGGACCTGTGCTGAAAGCAGAACATTCCGCGCATTTATCGCGTATTGAGGAAGTATTAATTTCTTCAAATGATAGTCTTAAAATTCGGCGGCACTTCTGTCGCCTCTGCGACCCGTATTGAAGGCCTTGCTGCCATCATCCAGAACATTCGTAAAAAACATCCGCGACTGGGAGTCGTCGTTTCCGCATTCGGCGGAGTAACGGATGAATTGATCAAAATGAGTCGTCTTGCCGCTAAGCAGGATGAAGAATACATTTCTGTTTTCAACGCCATTCGTGAACGTCATCAAACTGCAGTTGCGTGAGTTAGGTTTGAGCCGTGATAAAGCATTGCATGATTTTCTCGAAGAAACGTTTTCGGAATTGCACGACATTCTTCACGGCGTTTATCTGGTTCGTGAATTGTCGGCTCGTACGCTCGACTTCCTCAGTGGTCACGGAGAGGTGTTGTCTGCGAAAATTATCGCACATTATTTCAAATCGAAAAAAATCAACGCAGAGTTTTTAGATGCTCGTACCGTCATCCGTACCGATGAAAACTTCGGCTCGGCGAGGGTTGATTTCAATACCACGAATAAAAATATCCGCAATCATTTTAGCAAATCAAAATCTGTTGAAATCATTACCGGCTTTGTGGCATCAACTGCAAAGAATGAAATGACAACGCTTGGTCGCGGGGGATCAGATTACACGGCTGCCATCTTTGGCGCTGCACTTGATGCGAAGGAAATTCAAATCTGGACCGACGTCGACGGAGTGATGACGGCAGATCCGCGCAAAGTGAAGAAAGCATTTTCAATTGCAACGATGACGTATGTGGAAGCGATGGAAATGTCACACTTCGGAGCAAAAGTCATTCACCCGCCAACGATTCAGCCGGCACTTGATAAAAAGATTCCGCTGCTGATCAAAAATACATTCAAGCCTGAACATCCGGGCACATTCATTTCTACAAAAACATCCGATCCGGCATTCCTCATCAAGGGAATTTCATCGATTGATAAAATTACACTGCTCACATTGCAGGGTAGCGGTATGGTCGGCGTGGCCGGTATTTCTGCACGACTATTCAATTCTTTGTCACTGGCAAAAGTGAATGTGATCATGATCACTCAGGGCTCGTCTGAGCATACGATCACTTTCGCAGTGAAGCCGGAAGATGCTACTCGTGCGCATGAAGCTATTCAGGAAGAATTTAACCTGGAAATGAAAGCCCGCCTGATGGATAAGGTTCGTATCGAAGATGATCTTTCGATTGTCGCCGTCATCGGTGAAAATATGAAAAACACTCCGGGCGTTTCCGGAAAAATGTTTCAGGCGCTGGGAAAAAATGGTATCAGCATTGTCGCTACAGCACAGGGAAGTTCGGAGTTGAACATCTCCAGCGTCATTCATCGTAACGATTTAGATAAAGCTCTGAACTCTCTTCACCAGGCATTCTTCCTGAGTGATGTGAAAACACTTTCGGTATTCCTTACCGGAACAGGTCTGATCGGAAAAACATTGTTGAAGCAGATTTCAAAGCACAAAGAATATCTTCGTCAGAGTCGCTCACTGGAAATCGTTGTTGCCGGTGTTTCCAATTCACGTAAAATGTTCTTCGATGAGAATGGAATTTCACTTTCGCGATACGAAGAACATTTGGAAAAAGGCGAGAAGGCTGATATGGAAAAATTTGCCGATGAAATGATTCGCATGAATTTACCGCAGAGTATTTTCGTGGATTGTACATCGAGCGAAGACGTGGTGAAATTCTATTCGAAGATTTTGGACAATAGTATTTCCATCGTTACGCCGAATAAAATTGCAAATAGTGACTCATATAAAAATTATCTGCAGCTTCGAAATATTGCCCGCAGGAGAAACGTGCGTTTCCTCTATGAAACCAATGTAGGTGCAGGATTGCCGGTGATCAATACACTGAGCGATTTGCTCAATAGCGGCGATGAAGTTCGTCGTATCGAAGCAGTGCTGAGCGGTACACTTTCATTTATTTTCAATACCTACAAAGAAGGCCACAACTTCAGCGATATTGTTCTTGAAGCAAAGGAAAAGGGATATACTGAACCTGATCCGCGTGTCGACTTAAGTGGTAAAGATGTAGCACGTAAGCTGCTCATCCTCGCACGTGAAACAGGACTCAAAACAGAATTCAAGGATATTAAAATCGATCCGATTCTTCCTCCTTCCTGCATGAAGGCGCCTTCAATTCCTGCTTTCTTTGCAGAGCTGAAAAAGAATAACCACCTTTTTGAACAACGAAGAAAAAAAGCAGCCGAGAAAGGAAAAGTTCTCCGGTTCATTGCTACACTCGATAATGGCAAAGCTTCCATCGGATTGAAAGAAGTGGATGTTAATCATCCGTTCTTCAACTTAAGCGGAAGCGATAATATTATATCTTTCACTACTGAACGATATACTGATCGTCCGCTCGTGGTAAAAGGCCCCGGTGCCGGTGCTGAAGTAACCGCAGCCGGTGTGTTCGCTGAAATCATCAGTATCGGAAAATATTTTGAATCCTGATTGATCTGACTCGCTATGAAGAAAAATAAAATTACCGTTTTCGCCCCTGCAACCGTTGCTAATCTTGCCTGCGGTTTTGATGTCATGGGACTTGCCGTTGATGCACCGGGCGATGAAGTGACGGTGGAGATGACGGACAAGAAAGAAGTCAGAGTGAAAACGATCACCGGCGATGGAGGACGACTTTCAAAAGCAGCCGAAAAAAATACTGCTTCTGTTGCCATCATTGCACTCAACGAAGACCTGCACATTGATCAGGGATTTGATATTACCATTCGTAAGAAAATGCCGCTTGGAAGCGGACTCGGTTCCAGCGCAGCCAGCGCCGTAGCCGGAGTGTTTGCAGCGAATGAATTACTCGGACGACCATTTTCCCGTCAGGAATTGGTTCCATTTGCCATGATGGGAGAGAAGATGGCCTGCGGTGCGGCACATGCCGATAACGTAGCACCTTCGATGCTCGGCGGAATTGTATTGATTCGTTCCTACAATCCGCTCGATATAATTTCTCTTCCTGTGCCTGAGAATCTGGCTGTAGCCGTTGTTCATCCGCACGTGGAAGTACTCACGCGCGATGCCCGTGCTGTTATTCCGAAGAAAATAGATTTGCACACCGGTATTGCTCAATGGGCAAATACCGCTGCACTTACCGCAGGATTGTTCAGCTCCGATTACGATCTGATCGCAAGATCGGTGGTTGATATGGTGGCAGAACCTAATCGTGCTAAACTCATTCCTTGTTTTGATCAGGTGAAAGAGACAGCATATAACGAAGGTGCTTTGGCTTGCTCTATCAGCGGCTCCGGTCCTTCGATTTTTGCCTTGTGCGAAGGAATGGATTCGGCTAAGCATGTTGCTTCTAAAATGAAACGCGTGTTTACCGGAAGTAAAATCAAAAGTGATGTCTTCGTATCTTTTGTCAATACAAAAGGTGCACGAATCGTTAAACAATAAGCAGACCAGTGAAATTCTATTCAACGAAAAACCGTGACTCAAAATACACTCTGGAAGAAGCCGTACTTATGTCGCTTCCTCCGGATAACGGATTATTTATGCCGGAAAAAATTCCTGTTGTCAGCAAGGAGTTTTTGGATAATTTGTCAGGGAAGAATCCTGCTGAAATTGGTTTTGAAGTAAGTCGCCTCATTCTCGGGGACGATATTCCCGCAGATCTTCTCAAAAAAATCTGCGACGAAGCTTTTAATTTCCCTGTTCCGGTTGTGAGTCTTGATTCACAAACGTTCGTTGCAGAATTATTCCACGGACCTACACTTGCATTCAAAGATTTTGGCGCACGTTTTATGGCTCGTGTAATGTCTTATCTGAATCGCAACAATAAAACGCCACTCACCATTCTCGTTGCTACCAGTGGTGATACCGGTGGAGCAGTGGCTGACGGCTTTTACGGTGTTGAAGGAATTGAAGTGTACATTCTTTATCCTTCCGGCGGCGTAAGTGAATTGCAGGAAAAGCAATTGACAACGTACGGAAAGAATATTCATGCGATTGAAGTCAAGGGAACTTTTGACGATTGTCAGAAGCTCGTGAAGACCGCTTTTCTCGATGATGAATTGAAAAAGTATTATCGTTTGTCATCGGCAAACAGTATCAATATTTCGCGACTCATTCCTCAGACGGTTTATTATTTCGATGCTTATCGTCAGGTGAATGCTTCCGGTCCTGTTGTTTTTGTGGTGCCAAGCGGCAACTTCGGAAATCTCACTGCAGGGTTGATTGCCCGCCGGATGGGCTTGCCTGTTCATCATTTTGTGGCAGCAACAAATATCAATGACGTTGTACCTGAATATCTCGAGAAAGGTGATTACTTCCCTCGTCCATCATCGGCAACAATTTCAAATGCCATGGATGTCGGTAATCCGAGTAACTTCGGAAGAATGCTTGACTTGTACGATGACTCGTGGACGGATATGAAATCAGCTATCACCGGATATGGATTCACAGACGAACAGACCAGGGAAATTATGCGCGAGCAATATGGCAAGAACGGATATGTTTTAGACCCGCATGGCGCTGTCGGACTTTCCGGCTGGCGTGAATATCAGTCGGAGCACCCCGGTGAAACCGGAATCATTTTAGAGACTGCACACCCTTCGAAATTTTTGGATACGGTAGAGCAGACGCTGGAAAAGAAAATCGACATTCCCGAAGCATTGGAAAAGCTTCGCAACCGCACTAAAGTTGCCGCTCTTCTGAATGCGAATTACGATGAGCTAAAAGCCTATCTGATCCGGGAAAAGCAGGGAAAATAGCCCTTTCCTGTTCAAAAAAATGATCTTAACTTGCCGGCCCCGGGCCGGTTTTTTTATTCGCTTTGGTCGGATAGATTCCGGTGGCCGGGAATAAAAATCAGAAAATGAAACCAGTAGTTTGCGTCGGTGCTTCGCTTGTTGATTTAACCTTTCGCTGCGATGCCGAACCTGTGGCTCACACTTCCAATCCTGCAAAAATGCATCGCTCTCCGGGTGGTGTCGTTCGTAATATCGCTCATCATCTGGCCTTGCTGAAAATTCCCGTGGAGTTAATCACCGTGCTGGGAAATGATGTCGACGGAAAATATCTCGCCGAACAGTGTGAAGCTGTCGGCATCTCCATGAAAGGAACCGGCTGGCTCGATTTACCTACAGGAACTTTTGCGAGTATTGCCACTCCTTCCGGTGACTTGCACATCGGTGCAGTGAGTTCGGAGACAGATGTAATGCTGAACTCTGACTTTCTTACTTCGAAAGCAGAAATCATCAAAGGTGCCTCTGTTGTTGTTGCCGATTGTAATCTTTCAGTGAATGCGTTGAAATGGTTAATGAAGTTTTGTAATGAGAACGATGTGCCGTTGATTGTAGAAACGGTCTCTGTTCCGAAAGCTTCACGACTGCGTGATGCACTTCCCGGAAAATTACTCCTTGTAAAACCGAATCGCGAAGAGCTTGCCGTGTTTGAAAAAGACACGCACGTTACGCCGGAAGAAAAAATTGCTCACCTGCACATGCTTGGATTTAAAAATGTGTGGCTGAGTCGTGGCGCTGACGGATCTCTTTTCTCTGACGGAAATCTGATTACACCGATTCCTGCACCGCGTGTATTTGTACGCGATGTGAATGGTGCGGGCGATGCGCTCATGGCCGGATGGGTGTGGGCGTGGCTGCATAATAAGTCGATGCATGAATGCATCAATTACGGACAAGCGGCAGCCGCTTGTCTGCTCGAAGTTTACGGAGCAATCCGCAATGATCTTTCTCCTGCTTTGCTCGAGGAAAAAATGGTAGTCAATAAATGAATTTCCCACTGAACTTTTCGCGTGAAGTAAAATCCGCGATCGAAAATAAAAGGCCGATTGTTGCCCTTGAGTCAACCATCATCGCTCACGGCATGCCGTGGCCGAAAAATGTGGAGACGGCACGGAAGGTTGAACAAATTGTGCGCGACAATAGCGCCGTTCCAGCTACCATTGCCATTCTGAACGGACAAATTCATGTAGGCCTGGAAGATGCCCAAATGGATTCACTCGGAAATTCTTCTGACGTCTGGAAAGTCAGTTTGCGCGACATGCCCTATGTAGTTTCAAAAAAGCTCAACGGTGCAACGACAGTTGCCGCAACGATGCGCATTGCTTCCATGGCGGGCATTCAGGTTTTTGTCACCGGTGGTATCGGTGGCGTACACCGCGGTGCTGAAAAAACGATGGACATTTCTGCCGATCTCACAGAGATGAGTCAGACCAACGTTGCTGTTGTTTCTGCCGGTGTAAAATCCATACTCGACATCGGACTCACGTTAGAATATTTAGAAACGCTCGGCGTCCCTGTTGTCACTTACGGCAGCGATGATTTTCCAAGTTTCTACTCGCGTCAGAGCGGCTTCAAAACTCCATTACGTCTCGACACCGGCAAAGAAATCGCCGACATGCTCAGAGCAAAATGGGCCATGGGTCTGAACGGCTCCGTTCTGATTGCCAATCCCGTTCCGGCAGATCAGGAAGTACCTTTTTCCAAAATGGAAGCCTGGATTTTAGAAGCCCTCAACTCCGCCGATCAAAAGGGAATCAAAGGCAAAGAAACCACACCTTATCTCCTGAAATACCTCGCCAACCTAACCGCCGGCGAAAGCCTCGCCGCCAACATCGCCCTCGTGCTGAACAATGCCCGGGTGGGCGCGGAGGTGGCGGGAGCTTTGATGAAATTAGCTAATTAGCTAATTAGCTAATGTGTTAATGAGTGCTTACAACTTTTAATCAGCAAACCATTTCCCGGCAATTTATTCAGCGATCAGAGCTCACTTTTGTTATAAAAACACTTTCGATCATTATCAATTAGCTAATTAGCACATTAGCTAATTGGCTAATGTGCTAATGTGCTGATTAGTGTTTAAAAGTTTTAATCAGCAAACCATTTCCCGGCAATTTATTCAGCGATCAGAGCTCACTTTTGTTATAAAAACACTTTCGATCATTATCAATTAGCTAATTAGCACATTAGCTAATTGGCTAATGTGCTAATGTGCTGATTAGTGTTTAAAAGTTTTAATCAGCAAACCATTTCCCGGCAATTTATTCAGCGATCAGAGCTCACTTTTGTTATTATAAACCACTTCCGACCATTATCAATTAGCAAATTAGCTAATTGGCTAATTAGCTAATTCAAAAGGTAAATTCCGTACTTTTGTGGCATCAAAATCCGGGGCTGACAGGAATTGACAGCGAGTGAAATTGATAAGTAAGCATGCCGAGCGTCGGGAGTCAGGCTCGTAAATCACGGCTTTCAAACGCCTAAATGGCAACAACTCTTACGCGTTAGCCGCTTAATCAGAAGATTAACCCGTTAACTACTTCCTGGAGACCTGCTCACCCGTATCCTGCCCGGAAGTATCGTATGGTGAGTGCCTGATGACAGCGTTTCCCTGTCGTCAGTAAGAAACGGAAACTACGAGTGAAAATAGCGCGTGTTTAGCAGTTTTCATTCCGACAATCAAATAACACTAAGCATGTAGAAAGCGTATTGATTGCTTGTCTGGACGTGGGTTCAAATCCCACCAGCTCCACCTGGTAGTAAGTAGTAAGTAGTAATTAGTAATTAGTTGGGGTGGGAGTTTGGCATTGGGGTGACAATTAATTAGGCGGTTATTTTTTTGTTTGTAATTGATAGTGAAGAAGTTTTTTTATGCTTCGCTTTTGCTATTTAAAGTATTTGAGATTTTTTGCCGTTATGATTGCTCAAGTACTCAATTCTTCAATTGAAAATCTTCAATAAAAAACCACAATATTCAATATTCAATCTTCAATATTCAATATTCAATCTTCAATCTTCAATCTTCAATATTCAATCGCTTCCTATGAAACACCTACTCTCTGTCGCGCTAATCGCTCTGCTATCTTCCTCTGCCCGCTCACAGACCTTCACGGATCTGCAGTGGAATCTCCGTGGGCTTTCGAATGGGGATGTGGCGTTTGCGGATTATGACAATGACGGCGATGAGGATTTTGCCATGTGCGGATTTGGAAGCACGGTGGCAGAATGGGCTGCTATTTTCAGAATTGATAACGGCGTGCCGGTGATTGTGGATTCTACCATTGTTCATGTCTCCAGCGGAACGATGAACTGGGGCGATGCTGATCATGATGGTGATTTGGATTTATTAGTCAATGGCCAGACGAATGGAGCGGCTGAAGCAATGCTTTATCGAAACGATGGCAATAGTGTATTTACTCCCGTCTCAACAACAGGACTACCGCCAACAATCGGTTGTATGCGATTTATTGATTACGACAGAGACAGCTTGCCCGATGTGATTCTAAGCGGAATGGTCATGCCGAACTTCCATGATACAACGATGCTCTTTCATAACGACGGCAATCTGGTTTTCACGAGCCGACCAATTCCGAATGCTCCTTCGTTTTTCGAAGCGGATATTTGTGTCGGCGATTATGATCAGGATAGCTTGCCTGATTTCTTCCTGACGGGTAGAGGCGGGCCGCTTCAAAATGGTTTCTGCGCCATTTATCATAACGACGGCGGCGGGAATTTCTCCGTGAACAATTCCACACTTCGTCAGCTCTTCACCGGCGCAGCACGCTTCGGCGATTACGATCATGACGGTGATATCGATCTGCTCTACGATGGCATCGACTCCACCAATGCAGCTTTCACACTCATCTATGAAAACAATGCAAATGTCTTCACCGAATTAGCCGACAGTTTGCCCGGCAGCGGCGAACCCGGCGACGTTGACTGGGCTGATGTAGACAACGACGGTGATTACGACATTCTCATCTCCGGGACGTATCTGATGATCAACAACGGCAATCACACCTACACCGACATTTCACCTTGGACATTCATCTATGGCTTGCCCGTCAGCTTCACCGATTTCGATCACGACGGCGATCAGGATGTCTTTCTGTTGAATTTCACCGGCGGAGCAGCAAGCACCATGTACAGAAACGAACTTATCTCCGGAATCAACACAACGGAAATTAAATCTCCACCAACACTTTCCCCAATCCTGCCACAACGACCATCACGCTAAGTGATTTCTCCTCTGAAAACAAATTCGCAGAAATCATTGATCGCAATGGTAAACTTCTCCGAACCGAAAAAATTTCACCGGCAGGCAAAGTTCAAGTCTCCGCACTTCCGGCAGGTCAATATTTTATTCGCTTTAAAAAGAGCGGGGAAGTGGTGGCGTTGCCGTTTCAGAAGTATTGAAAATTGAAAATTGAATATTGAAAATTGAAAATTGAATATTGAAAATTTCTGTTCTTTAACTAACCTCTCAGGCCATTTGCCGAAGGCGCTTAGTAATGAATGAACAATCTCCTTCTGGAAATTTTTCTATTCCTGCAAATGCTGAGGAGCAATTAACAAACTCTCTCCCTTACACATCACAAGGTTCGCCTTCGGCGAATGACATGTTAATGCAATAAAAGCGGTGCTCGTTCGCCATCCAAACAATCGTCCTGCGATGAAAGAGAGGCAGTGGTTTGGATGACGAACGAGCACAGAACGATAGCAACTAAATGTCATTCGCCGTCAGGCGAACCTTGTGATGAATTGGGGAGGTTTTTTTATTGAATAATGAAAATTGAATATTGAAATGTATTTCTGCAAATAATTTTCCCTTTCATTCGCCGCGAGGCGAAACTTGTGCTGACTTGGAAAATGCAATTTCCGCCGAAAAGTTTTACGATGCCTGCAAAAGTTGAAAGCCATTCAGCCGCTCTCTCCCTTACACATCACAAGGTTCGCCTTCGGCGAATGACATGTTAGTGCAATAAAAGCGGTGCTCGTTCGCCATCCAAACAATCGTCCTGCGATGAAAGAGAGGCAGTGGTTTGGATGACGAACGAGCACAGTCCGATAAAAACTAATTGTCATTCGCTGCCGTGATGGGAATGAAAAATTACAGGCGAATAAATAACTTTCATTGCTCCTAAAGTGTAGAGCCGCTCCCTGCGGGGAGCCGTCCACGCACCGTGTGCTCCCGCCTCGAGAAAACAACAAAGAGTATTTGTTTAAGTTGTTTTTGTAGTTACAACAAAGAAAGTTGACAAATGACTTTCAGAGAGGTGGGAGTTGTGCGTGGTCGCCTTTTTCTTTGTTTCTTTCTTTTTGGCGCTGTGTTCGCCGGGGCGAAAACGAAAAGAAAGAAAATTACTTTCAGGCAGAGTCTGCACTTTTGGATTTTGTAAATGCGTAGTTCACAACAACCTTTCATTCGTCGCGAGGCGAAACTTGTGCTGAATTGGAAAATGCAATTTCCGCCTAAAAGTTTTACGATGCCTGCAAAAGTTGAAATGCGATTCAGCGGTTCGTTCCCTTACACATCACAAGATTCGCCTGACGGCGAATGAAAGGGCGTGTGGAAGAAAAGTAGTGCTCGTTCGCCATCCAAACTAAGGTAATCCGTTGTTGTATACGGTTTTTATCTTAGCCGGAATTACTCAAAACTTTATAGAAAGTTGTAATCGCCCTCCTAAGCCAAGCTCTACAATCCTCTGCAAAGTTGAAATTCGAACCTCTTTAATATTATTCTCGATTTTAGAAATATACGATTTTGTTGTCCCAACTCTTTCAGCTAATTCTTCCTGAGTTAGTCCCTGCTCAAGCCGGGCATCATGAATCAATAATCCGATTTTAAAATTCTCGTAACCCGCCTCTAAAACATCACGCTTTTTAGATCCACGCTTTCCATAGTGAGCATCCTTGAATTGCTCAAGGTTTTTAGAATTACTTTTTTTCGCTTTCATACTCTTCTTTAATTTTAAGGGCCTTTTCTATTTCCTGTAAAGGAGTCTTCTGAGTCTTTTTTTGAAATCCATTGCCTACGACTACCACCTTTCCTTTATCCAAAAAGCAAAAGATCCGAAATATGTCACTGCTAACCTGAACACGAATTTCATACAACCCATCAGTATTTTCAATATGCTTGAGATACGTTTCGGTACTCTTTGCAAATCTTCTATCACTTCAAGTGTCAAATGATCTTATCTTTTACCTTACTCCGCTGTTTCAAAAAGAAATCTTCAAAGTAGTGCTTATAAAGTGATTGTTCGAAACCTCTGTTTTTGTGTCACGATGTAAATATATAAAAAGTAGCCCTAAAGTGCAACTTTATTTTAGAATAAAAATCTCATTAAAAACAGTAATAGGGCAAATCAGCAGTTTTCAAACCGCGCAATCCCGTCCACTCATAATTCACAAGATTCGACGCCGGGCGAACTTTGTAATGGATTAGGGAGGAAATTATTATTGAATATTGAAAATTGAATATTGAAAATTTCTGTTCTTTAACTAACCTCTCAGGCCATTTGCCGAAGGCGCTTAGTAATGAATGAACAATCTCCTTCTGGAAATTTTTCTATTCCTGCAAATGCTGAGGAGCAATTAACAAACTCTCTCCCTTACACATCACAAGGTTCGCCTTCGGCGAATGACATGTTAATGCAATAAAAGCGGTGCTCGTTCGCCATCCAAACAATCGTCCTGCGATGAAAGAGAGGCAGTAGTTTGGATGGCGAACGAGCACAGAGCGATTATAACACACTGTCATTCGCCGTCAGGCGAACCTTGTAAATTGTATGGGAGAAAAATTGTTGCTTCTTTGAAAGAAGTTGCCTCAATCCAGCCTGACAATCCTCCTCACATAATTCCCCGGCATCACCGAAAGGAAATACACGCCGGCCTTGACGTCACTCATGTCAATCTCTTTTAGCGAAGCGTCGTTGGCTTCGAAAGGAAGGGAAGTGATGAGTCTGCCGGTTTCGTCGTAGAGGGTTATGACTCCGCGCTCGTGGATGGATTGATTGAAATCCACCATCAGCTTGTCGCCGGAAACGGGATTAGGATAAACTCTGATCAACGAACCTTCTGCCGCTTCGGAAATGCCAACGGCATCGTAGTAAATGACGGCGCTGTCGCTGCAGTTGCTCAGCTGATCTACGACCACTACTTTGTAGTAGCCGGTGTGATTCGGTGTGCAGGTGTCGCCGGTGCAGCCGGTGAAGAGGGTGTCGTTGAAGTACCAGGTGTAGAGGTATTGCAGTCCGGTCGGAGAACAGACTAAACCTGAAAGTGTCTGCGTAATCGTCGGATTGATACTCGCAACCGTGATCGTTGCTGAGGTGCTGGCAGAACAACCGGCGCTGTCAATGACAGTCACGGAGTAATTGCCGCTTGTATTTACGGTCAGACAACGGTCTGTGGTGCTGTCTTGCCAGAGGTAAGATGCGAAGCCGCTTGTTGCGCAGAGATCGGTAGAGTCGCCCGGACAAATGCTCAGTAAGCCGCTGATGAAGACGCTTGGGTTCTGACGTACTGTTACTAACTGCGTGTCATTCGCTACGCAGCCGACGGCGTCGTGAATGGTTACTGCGTAAATGCCGCCGGTGGAAACGTTGATGCATTCAGATGTTGATCCGTTGCTCCATGCATACGAAGCGTAACCGCTCGGTACGCATAACTCAGCGCTGGAGCCGCTGCAGACTTCGTGCGGACCGGCGATCGTAGTCGTAATGCTTGAAGAGAAGGTGACAGTGATTGAACTGCTCGCCGTACAGTTATTGGCATCGGTGATCGTTACCGAATAGGTTCCGCTCGAGTTGACGTTGACGCATCTCGACGTACTGCCGGTCGACCAGAAGTAACTTGTGCTGCCGGTTGGTGCGCATAGATTGGCAACAGCGCCGATACAAAGCGACGTCGGGCCGGAGATCGTTGCATTCAACGGAGAGAAAATCGTAAGGCCTTGCGAATCACTCGCCGTACAGCCGTTGGAATTGGTAATCGTTACGGTGTAAATGCCGGAGGTGTTGGCGGTGATGCATCGCGTAGTGTCGCCGCTTGACCAGGCGTAGTGGTAACCGGTGCCGTTTGGTGCGCATAACGACGGATTGGAATTAAAACACGCCGTCGAAGGACCGGTAATCGTCGCAGAGAAGGCCGGATACACGGTGAATGATTTCGAAGCACTGCCCGAACATCCGGAGCCGTCTGTAACGGTAACCGTATAGGTTCCTGTGGTTGTTGGAGTGATGCACTGTGTGGTTGCGCCGTTCGACCATTGTGTTGTGCCTGCTACGGA
>JAXLTM010000045.1:0-18698 GCA_046330055.1 Bacteroidia bacterium
AGTGATTGAATATTCCATCGCGTATTTTATTTAATGTGAAGATAGCTAAATTCCTTTCCTGTAGAATGAATCCGGCAAAGTGTGTGTTCAATGAACTTTGAGAATGGGAAAGCAAGTGATCGAAATGAAAGAACACTCGTCAATTCAATTCTTCTCAAATTTGCGAGAGATTTTAGAAGCGAATATTATCACTTAACTACAACCCGCACAGATTTCGTTTGGTTGGAAGAGTTCAGCTGAAGAAAATACACTCCGGAAGAAACGTTGAAATGAAGAATTTTATCCGGAGGAAAAATAGTTATCGGAACAGCAATTTTTCCGTCAGCAGTAATGAGTGACCATGTTTTGTAAGTCGAGGTGTCGTAATAAAAACTTATTTCATGAGAAGCAGGATTTGGGAAATAGAATGGCCCGCCCAGCCATGGATCAGAGATAATTACTGAATTGTTGCTTAACCGGTAAAGAACAAGATCGTTATTCACAGACGAAGAATCCATTGCTTTTGCCGAATAGAAGACATTCTGATTGTCATACTGGCTTAGAAAAATATTCGATGTAACCATACTGTCGGGTAAAACAAGAAGCTGCTGCATCACAAGCGTCGAATCAAAGCGTAAATATTGATAGGAGTAATTTTGGCCGGCACTGTCTCTTGAAAGCGATGCTATCGAAACAGTTCCGTTAGAGTCAACGGCCTGATCATAACAGGTAACATAATCCGATGAGCCTTGCCAGAAGGTCTGATGCAATAATTGCCCGTCAGCGGCAGCAAAGCAACGCACATCCACCCCACATGTTGAATAGAGCGTGTCGAAATATTCAGTGCCGGCAACATAAAGAGAATTACCAACAAGATTAATTTTAGAGGGAGAAAGATTGAATAGTGTTGATTGAACCGTCGACCAGCGATAATTCAGTGCAGTATCTATGCAGGTGATTCCATATGTTCCGCTCGGCCATGTGAATGGAAGTGATGATTCTCCTTCGAGGAGATAGATTAAACTATCCGTCACCACTTTGTCGATAATCAGGTTGTCATAAGAATTGTTGATGAGGTAAAAGCTAATATAATTCCCATCGGATGTAAATTTATAAAGAGCCGTGTGATAAGGGAATCCGGTTGTACCCGTCATGGCACTGAGGTAGAGATAGCCATTCTTATAATCCACATCACTTGCCTGTTGAATGGTAGGAATTACAATGTTGAAGATACGAGAGCCGGAAGGGGAATATTTTGTGAGGCCGCCACAAAAAGTATTTGTGAAAATATAGGATGAAACGTATATGTTATCGGAATCGTCAACACATACAGAAAAACCTTTATCGTATCGGTGTCCTGAGCCGTCGATTGTATCTGACCACTGAAGAGTTCCAGAAGGAGAATATTTTACAACTAATACTTCTGAAAAATTGGATGCATTGAACTGCTCGCCGGTGATGATAATATTTCCCTGATGATCAACTACGGCAGAGGACGGAATTTCATTGTAGTCACCTACAGATGTAAATACTTCCTGCCAAAGATGATTGCCGTTAAGATCTGTTTTGGTGATAAGCAGATCTGACTTGACGTTGCCCGTAGCAATTCTTGTGGCAATAACATAAACACCTCCGGTTGACGGATCGCTCAGCAATACGCGATTTTGTTCTTCGCTATGCAATCCGTCATCAATCGTGCGTCGCCACGTAAGATTAAGTTGTGCATTGGAGAGCTGTCAGGAAAAAATTAAAATGGAAAGCAGGGTAAGGAAACGGATCATAAGGATGGTGTTTGGTATAAATATAATATTTTTCCGGAGCACTCCCTCAAAATAAATTGAGCTATAGCGAAAGAAGGGAAAAGCAGAACAGATAAACCGGGGAATTTGAATTGCACTTTTAAAAGTTGCAGAATTTGCAGGTTTTTTATTTGCAGGTGATGGCATTTAGCCTGCCGTCAAAAGTGCAGCATACGGTTGTTCATGCTTAAAAAATATTGATTACAGTCTTATTTTACTTTCACTTTTGAAGCATTGATTTCTTCGTGGCGGGATGTAGAAAGTAAAAACAGTAAATTCAAAAATGTGCCTAACAAAATGGTAACAGCCCAGGTACGCGGATGATGAAACGGATGAACAAACCGGTCGCCGACCGATGTGAAAACGCCTGAAGTATTTGTGATGATGTCCCAGCTATTCCATCGCTCAAACCGACCCAGATAAACTCCGAAGGCACAAACATAAAGGTAAACGGCAATTACGGCGTCAATTATTCTTATCCGGAAGAAGCGGGAAAAAACGAGACGAATTTTTTGAAGACTATAATATCCGAAGGCCAATCCGGCAGAGGCAAAGGAGAGTATAAGAATTAAATCATACCATACCGGAACATGTGTTTCGATTCGCAAATGGAACAAGTCGGTAAGGATGTATGGTGCATTTGGAAACACTGCCGCCCAGGATGCAACAAGAAATGCGGCAAACCATTTTTTGTTTGTTAGCGTTTCTTCACTCAGCGTCGAAGTCAACAACCATGGCACAGCTGCAAGAAATAAATTCCAATTTAAGAACAAATACATCCAGTGGTGCGTCGCAACCAATCTGAAAAATGATAACGCTATAGCAAATGAAGAAAACAGGAAAAGAATGAGGGCTTCACGGCGGATAGATTTAAACATTGAGTTTCTTTTTTTTGAAGAACGCTCGTTGGAATACGAAATTGAAATGTTCATTGAATTTGACCGGGCCAACAAAATTCGATGGCGCCCCTTTTAGGTTTTTGCCGGCAGAATTGGTGGGCGACTTTTGTTTTTTCATATGATCACACAGGAGAGATTGCTACTCCGGAAAGAAGGACGAACCTTTGAATTTGCTAAGAGGAAATAGGGTAGAACACCGATACTATATCAGGCTATTCAGTGAGAGCAGGGGAGAGAGAAGCACCATGAAGTCCGGTACCCGTCAATTCACAAAGTATTTCCGGGCCGATCCGGAGGCCCATCACTTTGGCACCTGATTATGCCGACATGTGGCTGCCTCAGACAGTTGGTGTCCAGACAGATATTTCACAAAAACCCCAACACTCTCGTGTCATTTCTTCCTGAAATAAACCACTTGCAGTAGACCCCATTCGGAGCGGCTTTTGCCCCCTATTTTTTTCGCCCAAAAGCTTGGAAAAATCCATTGAATTCATTACGGCTGTCCTTTAAACACTCTGAATTCTGAAAGTGCTTTAGTTCGCCTGACGGCGAATGGCATGAGCCGGATCAATAAGGTTTTCCCTGTAAAATCAACAAGGAAAACAGTATTCCTCCTTAGCTCAGCTGGTTAGAGCATCTGACTGTTAATCAGAGGGTCCCCTCGGTTCGAGCCCAGGAGGGGGAGCGTGAATAGTGCAAGAAACAGTGTGAGGGAACAGAGACAGTATGTCGGAGTTCTTTTACACTGTTTTGTTTATTCAGTTTGTTTCTCTGATTCACTAACCTACTCCCACGCTCTTCTCACACCCGCACTCACCCTCACCCTCCAATAAGATATCCTTATCATATATTTTAGCGATTTTTCTTCGCATGGTGGACTTCTCAAGCAATCTTATCGTTTATCAAAAGCCCTTCGTCCGAAAATTGTGGGATAATTTGAGAATCGGATCGTATTACTTTAGTGAAGAAAAATGATCGCTCCAAAATTTATCCAATAAGCTCCTTACTTCACTTCTTTAATCTTTGATGGCTCGGAATACCAATTTGTTTCAACGTGAAATCATGGATCTCACAACTAAATTCGTATTTCGACCCTTCCTACTTTTAATTACAAAAAAAAACCCGACTACTGGTGGTGTAGCCGGGCGTTCTAACAATTCAAAACAATTGATCTACTTTATCACTAACAGTTTTTTCATTGTTTGATGTTGAGTGGAATACTGGAGGGTGTATATTCCGGCAGCAAGGTTTTTTAAGTCGAGAACTTTACTGAAATCGCCGGCCGGTTGGTATAGCGATTCCGCATACACAATCTGACCGGAAGTATTTATCACTTTTAATTGTGCATCGCCTTCCTTAATAACTTTCATTGAGACAGTACACTTCTACGGCGGATTCGGGCTAACTGTAAACGAAGCTTCTGTCGCAACATCTGGATGCCTACTCCGGAAGTAACTACGAGTGTTCAATCTGTGATTTCGGCTCGGCGGCGAAAAGATTTTTTCTGCGTCAACACAAGTGAATTGTGCTTTCTGGTCGGAGATGTTAAGGGCGTATGTCCCTGCAGTGCTGCGGGTGCGGTGAAAGTGTATGTGTAAGTTCCTGCATCAGATGTAGGCAAAATTTGGGGCTACCTCGTCATATACACAGTCCATGGGAAAGTTGTCAAGACCAACAACATGTTGTACTATGCAGCTCGAACAAATTTGATTGTTTACATTATAGTCGAGCGACAGATTCACAGTAGAATTTACGGCAACAGAAGTATTGCTTCCCTGACCGTTCATGTCAACATTTGTAAAGGAAACTCCATCGCAAACCGTGAGTGTGGCAATTTGTGATTTTCCTGCACCGGAGAATAAATTTTCTGCATCTAAACAACTGAACTGCGCCATTTGTTCGCTGATGTTGATTGCATACACACCTGCTGTAGTTGGTGCCGTGAATGAATAAGAATACGAACCCGTTTCCTGACCGGGACACGTTGCGGCGATTCCGTTATACACACAATCAAGCGGAGTGTTATCTATTCCGATAACATGCTGAAATAACACAGCTCGGACAAATTTCATTGCTGAAAGATAATCAAGCGAAACTGTTACAGCATCGCCGGGAGCTACCGTGATATCATTGCTGATACCATTTAATGAAACGTTGTTGAATGATTCCGCACCACATACGGTTAGTGTTGCAATCTGAGTTTTTGAACCTGCCGCAAATAGATTTTCTGCATCGAGACAAGTAAACTGGGCTGTTTGCTCTCCAACATTGATAGCGTAAACACCCGGAAAAGCTGCTTGAGCCGTAAACGAATAGGAGTAAGAACCCGTTTCAGAATTGGGACAAAGATGCTGCTACACCGTTATAAATACAATCCATTGCTGTGGTATCCAGCCCCAGAACATGCTGTACGATACATGATGAACAAATTTCATTGTTGAATGTGTAATCAAGCGAAACAGAAACAGCATCACCCGGCGAAACTGTAATGTCATTGATTCCATTCAATAAAACATTGTCGAATGATTTCGGTAGACAAACGGTTAGAGTAGCAATTTGCGTTTTGTTTGCTGTTGAAAATTGATTTTGAGCGTCACTACAGGTAAATTGTGCCATTTGCTCACTAACATTAATTGCGTAGGTACCCGGCGTTGACGGAGCAGTGAATGAATAAAGATATGCACCCGATTCTGTGTTTGACAGGTAGCGGCAACGCCATCATATATACAATCAAGCGGAGTATTGTCCATTCCAAGTACGTGCTGTACAATGCAGGAAGGGCAGATTTCATTACTGAATTCATAATTAGGGCGACAGAAACAGTAGCTCCGGAGCAACGGTGATATCGTTGCCAATTCCGTTCAACGTAACATTGTCGAAATATTCTCCTCCGCAAACCGTAATTGTACCTATCTGCGTTTTTGTTGCTGCAGCAAAAAGATTTTGTGCACCGGCACACGTAAACTGTGCGGTTTGATCACTAACGTTAATTGCATACCGGCCGGGAGTAGCAGGCGCTGTAATTGCCAATGAGTAAGAGCCTGTAGTGGTGGGAAGGACAGCAAAGCGACACACCATCGTAAACACAATTCAACGGTGTATTATCCAGCCCAATTACATGCTGAACAATACAGAAGAACAAAATAGATTATTAATATCATAATTCCAAAGTCAGATTCACAGTAGCACCGGGACTTACAGTAGTTGTACTGCCACCTCCATCAAGAGAGACGTTTGTGAATGAGATAGGACATTGAGCCGAAGAACGCATTCCCGATAAAATTAGAATGCAAGGCTTAGAATAAAGGAAAATCTACTAAGTACACTTTTTCATAGTTGTGGTTTTTTAGTTAGTATGTATTAAAAATAATCCGAGAATTCATGGGAAACGGGAATGCGAATGATCCACAACAAAGTGAGACAAAAATGAAGACAGGAACACCCGGACAATCATCAAATCATATGATACGCTCGGAAAAACAATCAATTTGAAGAGAAATCCATCATCAATACAAATTACATTTTCTATGAAATTGATGCTCTGCATTAAGTTATTATTCGCCTCTGAAAAGAAGATCAATCTACTAATTTGTTTTATTTGGAGATCAGAAAACAAGCCGCTTTCATTACAGGCACATGAAGAAATATTTCCAATATCTGTTTATGCTTTTT
Source organism: Bacteroidia bacterium (assembly GCA_046330055.1). Lineage (GTDB taxonomy): Bacteria > Bacteroidota > Bacteroidia > AKYH767-A > 2013-40CM-41-45 > JADKIH01. The sequence goes on from JAXLTM010000045.1 coordinate 6,350, forward strand.
TCTTCCGAGAACAACGGAAAGCAATATCAATTGGAATTTCTGATACGCTTGATCACAAGATTGAAAATTTTGGAGTTCGCGAAGGATTGCCGCTGCTGATTTAGGTGTTGGGTATTATTCAGGATAATGAAGGATACATGTGGTTCACTACAAAGACGGCCTAACAGGTGGGATGGCTATCACATGACGGTGTTCCGTAAAATACCGGGTGATACAACCTCGCTTGAAGATAATTTTGTAAGCTCAATTTTTGAAGATAAACAAGGAAGGTTCTGGGTGGGAACAATTTCGAAGGGGCTGTTTTTATTTGATAAAAGGAACAATCGTTTTTACAAGGTGGGTCAGAGATATTTTGAGAATGATAACGTTGTCAAAATCGAGTGTCGCAATGACAAGCTTTTTATTCAGACCTTCAGTAACACCTTTTTAATTGATGTAAGCAAAGTTAAAAGCGGGGATTTTTCAACAGAAAATCTTGGGCACCTAAACGTTCTTTTTGAGAAGAATAAATATTTCAAAGAACACCAACTTAATGATACCCTTGAAATCCCACTGATTTCGTTATTAATGGATGACCGGGAAATGATTTTTCTCACTGATAAAAAAATTGTTACGGTTAATTCGGATCCGGGATTTAGTACCTGGAAATACAAAACATTTAAGTTTGCTCCGAATATAATTACTCAAATTTCAAGACTTGGCTTTTTCAGTTCGATCAACAATGACAAATGTTATTTAGCTTCAGGAAATAAGATTTATCAATTTGACCCGACTCAACAGAAACTGATTGAATTTGCTGCTTTTGATCCGAATGACTTATCAATAGGAAATTCCATTTTCGTTGGTAATCATAAAATTTTGTTAGGCACAAACCACGGAAACTTTCTTTTTAACACCACCGACCGATCACTATACTATTTAAAATCGGCCAATAGTAGTGGATATACATTACTGAATAATTCCTGCATTGATAGAAATGGAACATCCTGGATTGGTACAGCAAATGCCATGGGGATTATAAAATTTGATGAAGAAAAAACCCGGTTTATTACATCGCCAATCGACGCCCATTGTTATGCAAAGTTAACTACTGATAAAGTACTTCTTGCTCACAGAGGAGCAATAGAGGTTTATAATGTCAAAAGTCACCAGACATATTACGATCCTGAAATTAGTGAAAGTGACATTAATTCCGGCCCGTGTTTGGTAACGTACTCTGATAATTTGATTTTTACTTGCCGCCAGAAGTATTTGGTACAGCGATGCCTGATGAGCGCGATTGATCTTAAGTCGAAAAAGAAATATAGTTCGCTTTTTGATATGAGTGGAAGTATTTCAAGGTTGTTTATTGATAAAAGTGGCCGCCTGTTTGCGGTTTTCTATAACTATGATGGAAGCAATTGGCTAATTGAATTTGATAAGTTTGATTTACATGTTGTACAGCGAATCAAGATACCGTCTGTTCCTAAAGGGGTTTCTTATCCTTTTGTATCTTCTTCCTATTTAAGAAAAAATGGCGAACTATGGCTGGGAACATTGCAGGGGCTCTACCGGTTTCTTCCGGATGAAAAGGATGAAATGAAAAGATGGAAACGTTTCAACAGCAATTCGAAGAATACCCGCAGTCTTTCCGAAGATGTGATTTTCTCTTTGCTCGAAGACCCTTTCGAACCGGAAAAATATTTGTGGGTGGGAACCAATGGCGGAGGCCTGAACAGATTCGAATATTCTACAGGAGAGTTTGATCACTTTACAGTTGAAAATGGTCTGCCGAACAATGTGATCTATGGAATTCTTAGCGACAAAGAGGGAAATTTATGGCTCAGCACCAACCGCGGACTTTGTAAATTTAATCCTCATCAGGGGGTAATAAGAACCTTTACGGAAGCAGATGGTATTGCAAATGATGAATTCAATCGCGATTTGTTTTTGAAGGTAAGCAACGATGTTTTTCTTTTCGGCGGTATCAACGGATTGACACAATTCAATCCCTCCGATCTCAACATTAAAAGCCCTCCTTCGAATATTATTTTTACAAATTTGTTTTTATACAACCGCTGGGTAGATTTTAAGAAAGATTCCGACATTCTGAAATCTCCGATACAATATGCACAAAGCATTACCATTCCTGCAGGAGTAAATATGTTTACTATTGAATATGCAGTTATGGATATGTCATCTCCCGGCCAGAAAGAGTACAAATATATGCTGGAAGGGTTTGATAACACCTGGATAGAAAGTAAGTCGGCGAACTCAGCTACCTATACGAATATCTCGCCCGGAACATATAAGTTTATTGTAAACGGAACCAATAATGGTGGTGTCTGGTGCGCCTCTCCTGCAATAATTGAAATTACTGTTCTTCCTCACTGGTGGAATACCTGGTGGTTTAAATCACTGATAGTTTTAGTTGCAGGAGGACTGATTTATGCTTTTTATCGATATAGAGTGAATCAGCTTATCGGTATTCAAAATATCCGAAATAATATTGCGAGCGACCTGCATGATGAAATCGGATCAACGCTGAGCAGTATTGCGCTCTATTGTGAATCTGCGAGCAGGTTGATTCCTCCTGACAGCCCTGCAAAAAGTGTAATTCAGCGGATCAGCCAAAGCACAAGCTCTACGCTTGAATCTATGAGCGATATCGTTTGGGCCATTAATACCAGGAATGATCAGTTTGACAACCTGATTAATCGCATGAATGTTTATACGTATGAGGTGATGGAGGCCGCAGGCGTCGACATACATTTTAAAATGCAACCTGATGCTCAAATCTCCTATTTTCAAATGGAGAGTAGAAAAAACATATACCTCATCTATAAGGAAATTATTGCAAATGTCCACAAGCATTCGCAATGTAAAAACCTCTGGGTCGAAGCAGAACTGGATGCAGGAAAATTCATTTTGCGGATCAAGGATGATGGAATCGGGTTTCAGGCGGATCACCTTATGAATTATAAGGATTTTGGCAATTTGGGAGGAAATGGCCTTGTAAACATTTTTAAAAGGGCCGACGAGTTAAATGCTAAAATCAAATTGACTTCTGCTCCCGGAGAGGGAACAATCTGGGAACTGGAATTGAAACTATAAATATCCTCAATTTATATGATAGGAAAAATGAACTAAAATCTAAAAATTTGTTCTATGAAAATTAAAGTAGTAGTAGTAGATGATAATGATGCAAGAAGAGACGGGTTGAAATTGTTAATCGAACTAACGCCCAATATGGAATGCGTTGGCTCTTTCAATGATTGTCGTGATATTGCCAGAAGAGTAGAGGTTACTCAACCCGATGTTGTGTTGATGGATATTAATATGCCCAATGTTGATGGACTTGAAGGATTGAAAATTTTAAGAAAGCAATTCCCGCATTTGAAGATACTGATGCAAACCATTTTTGAAGATGACGATAAAATTTTTGCCTGTATTCAGGCAGGGGCCGATGGCTATATTCTGAAAAAGGCATCACCACATGAATTAATAAAGGGAATTGAGGATATTATGAGTGGTGGCGCAGCAATATCACCAAGCGTGGCTCGTCAAATGTTGCGGTACATCAATAAAAAAGAAATCAGGCAAGAAAAGAATCTTGAAGAGTTCAATTTAACCGATAGAGAAATCGAAATTCTAGGATATCTGGTAAAAGGCATGAGCTATAAAATGATCGCCGACAAATGTAATATTGCCATTACTACAATCAATACACACATCAGACACATCTACGATAAATTAAAAGTGAATTCAGGTACAGAGGCTGTTGTAAAGGCAATTGAATACAACATTTTTACAAAGGACAATTCATAGAGCCGTATGGCAATCAAAAAAGCTAAAAGACTCACCGATCGTAAAACCTATGGATGGAATTTTTATTTCTTTTTTGTGTGTGAAGCAAGAAAAATTCTGAAACCGGTCTCAATCGCAACCACCTGAGTTGAATAGGAACCGAATCCGCCTTCAGACGCGGAGTAATTTTGTTTGACATAATTCACCCCAATTTTGAAAATGCCCGTTTTTATGATTTGAAACTTTAAGCCGACGCTGCCACCAAGACCTAATCCCGAAACATTAGGATCAATTGATGCATAACCAACAAGGCCTTCGACATATGCAGTAAGTGAGCCGGCTGAAGAGTTCAGGCAAGGCGCAAGAAAGAACTGATATGCTGTTACACTATTGTGTCCATTTGAAATTGTTGCAATCCCGGGATAAAAACCGATCTCAAATGTTTTACCCAACATTGCACCAATATATGGTTCGAAGGAAAAGACAGTCGTAGAATAATCCCCATCAGATATAGATGTACTGGAGAATGAAATTTGTCCACCTAATTCAACTCTAGGATTTGGAAATGCCGGTGTGCTTTCGCCTGACGAATTGTCTTGAGCCAATAATACACCATTGAACAAGAGGAAAATCAAAGCAGGTAGTATCGTTTTCATCATGAATAATTTTAAGGTTTCTACAATAGTAAAAAATATTCCGAATAATCTATAGCAAATTAGTAAACCGAGAATTAACTCCCTGAATCACCCGACCAAAATAATCCCTACCTTAGTGAGTTCAACCCTCTAATTACTATTTACTAATCACTAATTCCTAATCAATGACCATTCACATCAACGCCCCTGCCGACGCTTTCGCTGATACCGTACTTTTCCCGGGCGACCCGCTGCGTGCAAAATTTATTGCAGAAAACTTTTTTGAAAACGCCGTACAAGTCTGTAATGTCAGAAATATGTTCGGTTACACAGGAACATATAATGGGAAACGGGTTTCTGTTATGGGTAGCGGAATGGGAATTCCTTCGTGCAGCATTTACGCAAAGGAATTGATCACAGAGTACAAAGTGAAAAATATTATCCGCATCGGAACAGCGGGCGGACTAAAAGGCACGAACCTTAAGGATATCGTCATTGCTCTCTCGGCCAGTACTGACTCGAATGTAAACCGAATGAGGCTAAGTGGCTTTGATTTCGCTCCGGCTGCCGATTTTACTCTCGTAAGAAATGCCTTCGAAGCTGCGATGAAAAAAAACTATCCGGTTAAAGTCGGATCCTGTTTTTCTTCTGATTTGTTTTATCATCCTGTGGAAGGACTCTATGATCAAATGGAAAAACTCGGCATCCTCTGCGTTGAAATGGAAGCCGCCGGTCTCTACGGCATATGTAAAGAATACGGCGCCAACGCCCTCGCCATCCTCACCATCAGCGACCACATCCGTACCCACGAATCCATGAATGCAGAGGAAAGGCAGATGGGGTTGGGGAGGATGATTGAAATAGCTTTGGGAGTAAGTGGTAAGTAGTAATTGGTAAGTAGTTCGGGTTGGCGAATTCGTACGCCTTAGCAAGAGTCTGCATTTTATCTGCGAAAGTCCGCGGGAAACTAATTTAGTATCAGTTAAGTTGTAAATAATTCTCGATAAGTCGGGAAAAGCTACATCCTTGCACCACTCTAAATTTTTCTACTTACCACTTACTACTTACCACTTACTATTTCCTACCTTCGCCCCATGTCAACTATTGAACAACTAATGTCCCGTAGCAATAACACCTGCGAATTGTGTGGTGCGGGAGAGAATTTGAAAGCATATAGCGTTCCGCCTGAAACAAATGCAGTGAGTGATCAGGATATTCTGGTGTGTGAAAAGTGCCTTGCACAAATTGAAAAGAAAGAAGAAGCCGATCATGCTCACTGGCATTGCCTTACAACGAGTATGTGGAGCGAAGTTTCAGCAGTTCAGGTGGTGAGCTGGAGAATGCTCAATCGCTTTAAAGAGGAAGCCTGGGCTTCCGATGCACTTGATATGATGTACCTCGACGATGATTTACTCGAGTGGGCAAAGGCATCAGGCGATCATGAAGCGGGAAGTGATGATGTTCACCGCGATTGTAATGGAGCTATTCTTACCAATGGCGATTCAATTACATTGATAAAATCTCTGGATGTGAAAGGTTCGCAGATCAATGCTAAAATTGGTACGTCGGTGAAGAATATTAAACTTGTTTCGGATAACACGGGACAGATTGAAGGCAAAATTGAAGGCCAGCAGATTGTGATTCTCACTAAGTATGTAAAGAAGGCCTGATATTCTTGTGCCTCTTTGTCATATGGTGTTCTTTGTGGTAAAATATTTCCCACGGAAAGCACAGAAAGTAAAAAAGAAATCACGGAAGATGTCCTGCTGTAATTGTTGAACGAAAAATAATTCGAGTGTTTCGCAACACTAATTACTACTTACTACTTACTACTTACTAATTACTACTTACTACCTACGCTTCTTTGTCAAAGTAAATCTTATAATACTTCCTCCCATCTTTTTCAACACCACGCTCAATATTGCTTCTGTCGCCGTGAATGTAGATGTGGAAGTTTTTATCAAGCTTCAGGACGCTTTTGAAAATTTTAGATTGTTGCTGAACCGCTTGCGGTGAAATCACTTCACCATCGAAATCTTCAATGCTGTAATTGTTGCCGGAGCGATCACTGTAATCGCGAAATGATTTTATGATTCTTTCGTCCTGAAATACTTCTTTTTCAAATTGCTTTTTGTCAAAGGTTTCATTGGTTTTGAAATATTCGGCAGAACGATTCAGAAAATCTATCTGATCGGCTTTGTTTACTTCAAACTCTTCCTTCAGTTGTTTTGTCACATATGTCTTCGCCGTATCCATCGCAATCTTAGTGTGATGATACTCGTCTTTTAATGGTTCAATTGATAGAAAAAGCTCGGTCCAGTATTTTGCATCAGCCGAAGGATTGCTGCGATCAACAAAACACACTTTGTAGCCGTTCTCTTCATTGGTATTAAAAACCAAACAGGCTTTATCGAGTTTTTCGGTATTGATTCCTTCAAGCATAGATACGTTAAAGGCCTCTCCGGTATTTCCTATCGTAATGAATGATTGCAGATTCTCCACTTTAAAAATAGCAATGGCATCCACTTCTTCTTCTCCGGCAAAAACATTTTCCAGAAAAGCCACGATAAAATGCCCGCCTTTGATTTGCGGATGAATTGCTTTCTCGTACACATGCTTTGCAAGAGTTACCGAATGCTTGTGTAAGCTCTTCGGGTTTTTAAAGATTTGTTGTACTGAATTGCAGACCACATTGTCGATCGGGTTTCCGCTTTCTGATTTGAAGGAATAAAAAATCGGAGCCGCAAACGGGCCGGTAAAGAATCTGACTAACAATGCATCCACTCCCGCGTCTTCAATGTTAATCGGCTCATTGGAAAGTATCAAGTCTTCGCCGTTCGTCACATTCCCGGTGTAATGAACCGACAACGAAGATAAAATCGTATTTGTATAATCAATCATAAAGTAATTTCTGTATTATCGTTTGCAACTATTATTCCCCAATCAAAAGTGGCAGCCCCAGTTTTTTTGATAGCGTCGAATGTATAAAAAAAAGAAAAGCCCCACCCGCATAGTTTTCCACAAGCGATTCCAAATTTTAGCAACCGGAGACGCCATTAGGTAACTAATAATTTCACTACCTTCGATAATGAACAATCGCCATTCGATTAAAGATCTACTTACTACTTACCAATTACTACTTACTAAAAACGTTTCCCGCAGATCGACGCAAAAAAAGAGCTGACTTTCGCAGAAACAAAATCATTTCAACTACCACTTCTAATTACTACTCACTAATTACTAATTACCACTGCCAATGCCCCCAAAGGCCAAGTACAACAAGGAAATCCTGAAATGGGCCCGCACATCGGCGAAAGTTTCGATGGAAAAGGCGGCGAAGACAATTTCGAAAAGTTGCAAGGCAGAACGAATAAAAGAATGGGAATCGCCCGAAGGGAAAGATGCTCCATCGGTGAATCAACTGAAGAAATTGGCCCGACTCTATCGGCGTCCGGTTGAAGTTTTTTCTTTGCCGTTTATTCCAAAGGAATTTCCGGCACTGAAAGATTTTCGAAAGCAAAAAGACGATCTCGGAACAGCCGTTGTTTTTGTTATGCGCGAAATTCAGGAGAAGCAGGAGTGGCTGAGAAACTTTTACCTGAAAGGCCGCGGAGCGAAATTGCCGTTCGTAGGGAAGTATACGATTAAGAGCGACCCTTCAGTGGTTGCAGAAGATATTCGCAAAACCTTAAGCATCGGAGCAATTAAGAGCGATGTGAAGCCGCTGAAATACTGGATTGAAAAGGCGGAGGCGAAGAGAATTTTTATTGCACTGACAAGTAATTATCACAGTCGGTTGAAACTTGACAGCGATATTTTCAAAGGCTTTGTGATTGCCGATAATTTTGCGCCATTCATTTTTATCAATACCGACGACTGGGATCATGGTCAGCTCTTTACTCTGGTGCACGAACTGGTTCACATCTGGATTGGCGTTTCGGGAATTTCCTCTGACGTTTCTGTTTTTTCTAACCGGAGTGAATTGCATCCCGTCGAAAAGTTTTGCAATGATGTTTCTGCGAAGGTACTCTTGCCGGAGAATGTTCTTAAAGAATTTCTCCCTTCGAAAGGAGCGATTGAATATAAACACATCTCCAAAGCTTCACGCAGAATTGGTGCAAGCGCAAGAGCCATCGTTCTTCGAATGCAGGAATTGGAAATGCTGAACAATGAAGATTGCAAATCCCTCCTCCGAAATGCCGATGATGCCTGGAAAGATTTTCTGGATAAGGAAGCACGAAAACCAAAATCCAAAGGCGGACCGAATTATTATATCATGCAGCTAAGAAGAAACGGAAATCTTTTCTCCGGTATCGTTCTCGAAAATTATAATAAAGGAAAAATCGACGGCGATTTTGCGGGAAGATTGTTAAACATCAAAGAAGCCAACTTCGAAAAATTCAAAAAATTCGTGAGATAAATCTCTGCGAAGTCCAATTTTATTTTCAGCGTTCTCTGCGGGAAACCATTAATTGTTTCCCGCTGATCTTCGCAGACTTTTAAATGAAGGCGCAGAAAAAGTTTATTGATCAAATGTTAAAGTTGGAGACACAGAGAATAAACAACCAACTCCCTCGTTGAAATGACTTCTAAAAACCAGGTATCGGGACTTTCTACTTTTACTTATTGCGGTTTTGTTGCTGCAAACCGTTTCTAACCGATTAAACCACTGACCACATGAAATCCAAACTGAATTTAACATTCGGCCTGTTGGCCATTTTACTCCATTGGAGTTCTGCAAATGCAATCAATTCCGCTCTCAATTCCGGAAATTGGTACAAACTTTCAACCCGGGCTGAAGGTATTTATGCCATCTCATTTAATGATCTTCAGAATCTTGGTATAAATCCCGCTGCCATCGATCCAAGAAATATTTCCATTTACAGCAATGGACCCGGTCCGCTTAAATTACTGAATGCCGCTCCGCGCCCGGTTGATCTGAATGAAATAGCGATCAGAGTTGCCGGTGAGAGTGATGGAGTTTTTGATCCGGGCGATAGTATATTTTTCTATGCTGCATCGCAAACAATCTGGCAATACGATACGATTCAATCGAGATACACTCATGAGAACAATCCATACAGTGATTCTTCTTATTTCTTTTTGACGGTTTCTGCTAATCCCGGTAAGAGGATTCAGGATAGAGTTTCACTTCCGGTTGCAGATGACAGCACATCAACATACGAAGAACACATGCTGATTGAAAAAGACTCTGTCAATATCACACATCGCGGCGTGCTTTGGCATGGCGAAATATTCGATATGTTTCAAAGCAATACGCGCACATTTAGTTATGATATCGCAAATTTAGATCAAAGTGTTCCGGTGAAGCTAAGCCCTGTTTTTGCTGCCCGTCAACTTTTGAATCAGGTAGGAACACTTGATGTAACAACAAATGGAAACAGCTTTTCAATCAGCTACAGCGGAACTACAGGAACGGCATTTGATGTATTTGCTCAAAGGGCGTTTTATGAAGCAACCATTTTCCCTCCGATTGTTGACAATCAGATTCAGGTTACACTGAACTCAACTTTAAGCACAACACTTGCCTGGCTTGATTACATTGAAATTAATTGCAGAAAGAACCTGACATTGGACCGCTCGTTTTATTCTTTTCGGGAAAGTCGGCTGGACAATACAAACAGTTCCTTAAAATATAAATTCGATTATACCCCGGGCATGGTAGAAATATTTGATGTCACCGATTTTAATAATGTAAGAAATCAACTTTTCAACGTTAATACGAGTCAGGCCGAGTTTACTGTTTTGTGCGATATGCACAGGGAGTTTATTTCATACAACCACTCTTCGGTTTTGGCTCCCGTTTTTATTGGACAGTTACCCAATCAAAATTTGCATCAGACTACTGCATGTAATATGCTCATCGTTTCAACAACAGACTTGATGAGTGCAGCGCAGAACCTTGCTTCCTATCATCAGAATGCCGATCAACTTAGCACAACTGTGGTTGATGTAAATAAAATTTACAATGAATATTCATCCGGCGCACTTGACCCTGTCGGAATACGGGATTTTGTAAGAGACGTATATCAAAAATCTATTCTTGCTCACGATACATTGAAATACCTCCTGCTTATGGGACGATCTTCTTATGATTACAGATCATTAGTCTCACATACGGATAATTTTTTGCCCGACTTTCAAATTGGGAATACAATAAATCCTTTGATGGCTTCTACTACAGACGATTATTTTGCCTTCATGGATTCACTTGATGATGCGTACATCGGCAGCGATGTTGATCTTTCAGTAGGAAGAATTCCCGCAAGAACATTGCAGGAGGCAAATAATTATGTTTCAAAGTTGATGAACTACCGGTCAACCACTGCATACAATTCAACCCGGACTTTGGTCACCAATATTGCAGACGATGAGTCAGGAAATATTTTTCTGAACTACGCCGACACACTTTCAGCCAGAATGGAAAGAGCTGACTGCGGAATGAATATCGATAAAATCTACATTGACGAATATGTTGAGCAGCATCAGCCGACCGGTGATGAATACCCTGATGCTGTTTCAAAATTGATGTCGAACCTGGATAGGGGAACCGCTGTAATAGGGTTTTACGGAATCGGAGACGAATTCAAATTTTGCAGTGAACACATTCTTGATACGACAATGATTGACACAATGATCAACCTTACTCAGCCGGTTTTTCTCACTGTCCTTTCAAGGTTTAATCACATCTGTGATCCGGATATCAACCCTTCAGGGGCGCGACTTTTATTTAATCCCAATGGCGGTGGTATTGCAAGCATTGGTCATTCGGATATTTCTTTTGCCTCCAGTGATTTTAATTTTTCATCGGCGCTTACTGACAAGTTAACCAATACGAGTTACAGCATGTTTGGAGATGTGTTCAGGGCAACAAAGGCAATGCTGGCAACCGATGCTTATTTACTTTCCGTTTCATTTCTTGGAGACCCTGCAATTCCTATTTTGTTTCCAAAGAACGAAGTGTCCATTTCTTCTATTAGTTCAGATACTATTTTCGAAGGCCAATCAGTAACCATCATGGGAGAAGTTGATGCTCCCGGCGGAAGCGTGCTTTCCGGGTTTAATGGCCCAATTGATATTACACTTTTTAATCCGCTCACTGTACATACCACTTTGGCAAACGATCCGGATTCTTATGTTCAGCCTTTCACATTGTGGGACGATACACTATACAATGGACAAGCTACTGTGACCAACGGATATTTTACTCACACCTTCATCGTTCCCGCAGGAGTTGACAGCGGTGTTGCAAACGGCAAGTTCAGCTTCTACACACACGATGGTGCAGTGGATGCCGACGGTTGCTATTCAAATGTAATATTGAAAAATTTAATTGCCGGTGTTGACGAGTTTTCTTCACTTGAAATAAAAGCGTATCCGAATCCGGCAACGGAAAACATTTTTGTTACAATTGGTAAGCGCTTCAATGATATGGAATATGCGCTTTATTCTTCCGAAGGGAAATTACTCGAAACAAAAGCGATCACCGATGATCATTTCATTATCGAACGACAAAACCGATCTGCAGGATTATTCTTAGTCCGATTGGTAAGAAAACAAGGCGGAAGCAATAAAATTCTCCCGATCACCTTCAACTAAATTCTCTGCGAAATCCAATTTTTTGTCTGCGTAGGTCTGCGGGAAACCATTAATAGTTTCCCGCAGACTTGCGCAGACTTTTTCGCAGACTCGCGCAGGAGGATATGATAGATTGGAAAGTGTAAGATTTGTGATAAAAATTTTGATGTGCAATTAATAATTTTGCAACAGGCTTTTAATATGATGTAGTTTTGAACTACATTTTTTATTTCAAAATCCTCTCCATTTAAAATTGTTGCCGGTTTCCTGAACGAAATCATTCGCTTTGTCCCATTTCAGGAACCCACACATATTAATAGCGTTTAAGA
>JAXLTM010000046.1:0-17066 GCA_046330055.1 Bacteroidia bacterium
GCGCCTTCCGGAGAACCCATACCGATAGTGTGAATGACAACGCCTTCTGCATGTGCTTTCTTTGCAGATTCAACAGCGTCTTCTTCGTGATTTTCACCATCGGTAATTATGATGAGCGCTTTGTGTTTATTGTCGTTTCCTACATAGGATTCAACTGCAAGATCAATGGCGCATCCAATGCATGTGCCTTGTGTTGGGATAATGTCGGTGTCAATAGAACTAAGAAACAATTTTGCCGCAGCATAGTCAGAAGTAATCGGCAACTGAACGTATGCCTGGCCGGCAAAGACGATCATTCCGATGCGGTCATTTTGAAGCTGGTCAATCAATCTGCTGATGGCTTGCTTTGACCGCTCAAGCCGGGAAGGACGAATGTCCTGCGCTTTCATACTGTTTGAAACGTCGAGGGCAATAATGATGTCGACACCTTCGCGTTTGACTTCTTCCAGTCGGGTGCCGATTTGAGGATTGGCACAGGCCAGTATTACAAACAACAATCCCGTAAGAGAAAGTATCAACTTCGTAACAGGTTTGGTTTTTGAAATATTCGGAATGAGTTTGTCAACCAGCACAGGCTCGCCAAAGCGACGACGGGCTTTGTTCCGCCAGTTCCTTCTGTAGAGAAACAAAAGAAGTATCAGGGGCAGAATCACCAGCCCGTACAGATATTCCGGATGTTCGAATCTAAACATATTCAGGGCAGCGATTTGAAGTAGGTGTAACGTAATACAATATCAGCGATGAGCAGGAGCAGAGCTGCAATTGCCCATGGATAAAATTCTTCAGTGTAATTGTGAAACTCCGTCACATCAATTCGTGTCTTCTCAAGTTTGTCGATGGACTCATAAATTTCCTTGAGCTTTGATGTATTGGTTGCACGGAAATACTTACCGTCGGTTTCATTGGCAATTTTCTGCAAAACACCTTCATCGATCTGCACTTCCAGATTCTGATATTGAATACCGAAAGGTGTTTGTACAGGATATGGTGCAACACCGCGTGTACCGACTCCGATGGTATAAACACGAATGCCGAATGTCTTGGCAATATCTCCCGCTGTTTCAGGAGCGATGGCGCCTATGTTGTTTACTCCGTCAGTGAGGAGAATGATGACTTTACTTTTGGCTTTGCTGTTTCTGATCCGGTTTACTGCTGTGGCAAGCCCTTCGCCGATGGCAGTTCCGTCGGCGAGCATACCCTGATTCAATACCGGTGAACAGGTTCTTCAAAACAGAATGATCGGTGGTCAGCGGACATTGTGTGAAGCTTTCTCCCCGAAAACTACCAGACCAATACGATCATTCGGTCGCGAGTCGATAAATTCTTCCGCTACTTTCTTAGCCGCTTCAATCCTGTTGGGTTTTAAATCTTCTGCCAGCATACTCGATGATATGTCGAGTGCCATCATGATATCAATACCTTCTGTCTTTACATTCTTTCCGCTTAAACTGGATTGCGGACGAGCAAGTGCAACAATGGCTGCTGCAAAAGCAAGAAGTTTCAGAATAAATGGAATTACGCGTAAACGCTGTTTGAGCGTTGGTTTAATTCCATCAAAGCCTGAAAAAGTAGAGAAGTGAAGGTGTGTCTGATTTTTCCGCAGATAGAAAAAATAGAATGCTGCCAGAACCGGAATGAGTAAGAGCAGCCAGAAAAAATAGGGGTTCGCAAATTTAATTCCTGCCATCATGCGTTCACCTCCTTATTTGCGGGTACTGCATTCTCCAGAGGAATCGTGGCATTCACGAAGTCCACGGCATAACGCATGCTCTGTTCGTTCTCTGTCATTACCGGCTCAGCTTTGGCAAATTTTACCATGTCGGCCAGTGTCAATATGTAATGGAGTTTTGATTTTTCACCTTCCGTGAGCAATGAATGTCCGAAGTTGCGGAGCAGTTCGTCAGTTGTTTGCTCAAGTGCGTTGATGCGGAAACGATATTCAATATATTCACGAATCGTATCGGCAACGCCGGAATGATACTGTTTCATCTTTCCGTTTTGCCACAATTTCTCACTTTCGATTTTTGCCAGCTTTTCAAGCGCAATGATATGCGGTGGACGTTTTGGTGCTTCAACTTTTACTTCAACTTTTTTCTTCTTGCGGGTGAGACGGTAAACGAAGTAGATAATTATCAATAAGACAACCCATCCTGCAATCAGCCATGGCAGATATTCCATCCATGGAAAAGGTGGTGACATGGTCGCTTTAATGTCTTTGATTTCTTTGGTTGTGTCGACCGGAATCGTTTTTACGCCGAGCAGCATGGCTTCGGTCCAGACTGTGTCGGTAGCAGGCTGGCGAATTTCTCTGGTCAGAAAGGGTAGTGGGGGAATGACGAAAAAACCTGAATCAAAGGACGTGATCAGATAAGATTGATGAAGAGTCAGCGGCGATACATTCTTCACCGTATCAATCGGCCCGCGTTGTACAAGTTCAATGTTGTTGAATGTATCCGGAAGTATTGGGAAGGTAACCTCCGTATTTGCTTTGGTAGTTGCAGTGAGATCTAACTTCACTTGCTCACCAATTCGGATCTGATTGGTGTCAAGTGTAGCTTTAACGATAATGTCACTTTTAGCAAACAGAGTAATGCTGTTCAGAAGAAATATTCCGAATAGCAATAGTCGTGTCTGGTATTTTGAGCAGTGCTGCATAAATTATCTTCCGGCTTTTCCTCTTTGTTTGAAAAGTAACAT
The DNA here is from genome assembly GCA_046330055.1 of Bacteroidia bacterium. GTDB lineage: Bacteria > Bacteroidota > Bacteroidia > AKYH767-A > 2013-40CM-41-45 > JADKIH01. The sequence goes on from JAXLTM010000046.1 coordinate 2,698, forward strand.
CAGCGGCTGAACGTAATTTTGATTGGTGCTGATTTTGGTTGAATCAATTCCGCTCTTGGCAAAAATGTCGTTCAACATCTTTTCATTGCGTTCCATGTTCTTCTTGTAAACCGAACGAACGTGGATATCGCTTGTGTCAACAAGAATAGTTTTTCCTGTTTCAGAATTTCTGATTTCGAGCAGGCCTACATCAGGTAATTCGTTTTCACGTTCGTCATAAATTCGAAGTGCAACTACGTCGTGACGTTTTCCGGCCAAACGAATAGCGTCTTCAAATTGGGTGTCTCTGAAATCGGAAATCACAAAACAGATGCTGCGCTTTTTGATCATGTTTGTCATGTAACGAAGCGCTTCATTCAAATTGGTTCCCGTATGCGATGGTTTGAATTCAATCAGCTCACGAATGATACGGAGAATATGCGATTTTCCTTTTTTAGGCGGAATGAACTTTTCAATGATGTCACTGAAGAAAATCACGCCGATTTTATCGTTGTTCTGAATGGCAGAGAAAGAAAGAACGGCACATAATTCAGTAATCAGATCTTTTTTGAATTGTGATTTCGTTCCAAAACTTTCAGAAGCGGAAACGTCGACGAGAAGAATTACGGTCAGTTCTCTTTCTTCTTCAAATACTTTGATGAATGGATGACCAAAACGTGCCGTCACATTCCAGTCGATGGCGCGAATGTCGTCACCGGGCGTGTATTCACGCACTTCGCTGAAGGCCATACCGCGACCTTTGAAAGCACTGTGATATTCGCCCGAAAAGATGTGCGACGATAAACCTCTCGTCTTGATTTCTATCTTCCTGACTTTTTTAAGAAGCTCCGTTGTTTCCAAGCTCGTTGAACGTTTTTTGTTGGGAATTCAAAAACTGATTTCAGTGACCGGTTGCTTTTTACGGTACTTCAACTGCATTCAAAATTTCATTGATGATGGTTTCGCTGGTCAGGTTCTCTGCTTCGGCTTCGTAAGTTACGCCTACGCGGTGGCGCATGACGTCCAGACAAACAGCTCTTACGTCTTCCGGAATTACATAGCCGCGACGTTTGATAAATGCATATGCTTTTGAAGCCAGAGCCAGATTGATACTTGCACGAGGCGAACCACCGTAGCTGATCAGTTGCTGGAGCTTGCCCAGATTGTAGTCTTTCGGATTACGGGTGGCGAACACAATGTCAACAATGTACTTCTCGATTTTTTCATCCATATAAACTTCGCGAACAATATTGCGGGCGCGGATGATGTCGTCAGGATGAATCACAGGATTCACACCGGCAGGAGTAGTCGACATATTCTGACGAATGATGAGTTTCTCCTCTTCTTTGGTTGGATAGCCGATTACAATCTTCAGCATAAATCGATCGACCTGTGCTTCAGGCAGCGGATACGTACCTTCCTGTTCAATCGGGTTCTGTGTGGCCATTACCAGGAATGGTTCATCGAGTTTGAAAGTGCTGTCGCCGATAGTAACCTGACGTTCCTGCATGGCTTCCAATAATGCAGATTGAACTTTTGCAGGAGCACGGTTGATTTCATCGGCCAGAATAAAGTTGGCGAAGATCGGCCCTTTGCGGACATTGAAAGATTCCTGCTTTTGATTGTAAATCATGGTACCGATCAAATCGGCAGGCAAAAGATCAGGAGTGAACTGAATTCTGTTGTACTTGGCATGGATAGCAGAAGCCAGCGACTTGATGGCAAGTGTTTTTGCAAGTCCGGGAACACCTTCCAACAGAATGTGTCCGTTGGCAAGCATTCCAATCAGCAATCGCTCAGTCATGTATTTCTGACCAACGATCACTTTGCCTAATTCCATGGTTATCAGATCAACAAATGCTGACTCGCGATGAATACGTTCATTAATTTCTTTAATGTCCATTTCGAATTGGTTTTCGTTAGTTTCGGTTTTGAAATATCAGGTTTTTTTGAAAGGAAATATTCCCTCCGGCCTGAATAATATACAGTTGGTATGATGATAAAAATCTCTAACCGGAGGGCAATTTTATTAAATTTTCAATGAATGCAATATGAAATGGCTCGTTAAAAATTGTTAAGAGAAACTGACCTTGTTGAAGACTGTTTTTCTGAGCCGATTACCTATGTAAAAATGTATAATTGGAAATGCAGTGCGGATCAGGAAGGAAAAGAATTTCATGAATTTTTAGTACTCAATCTCCTGCCATAATTGTTGAGTGTAATGGTGAGTAGTGACAAGGCTGCTCCCGGAAAAATGACCATCCACCATGCCGTAAAATTTTCCCGCGCTTCAAACATCAGCGATCCCCAGGTTTCTGTGCCGGCCGGAACACCGACGCCTAAGAAAGAAAGTCCGGTTTCCACTAAAATGGCTGATGCAACTCCATAAACAATATACACCGAGAGCACAGGAAGAATGTTTGGAAACAAATGCCGGACGAGAATGCCGGAGAATGAACTGCCGCCTGCCCGGGCTGCGAGAATAAACTCCGACGATTTCAGCTTTAATACTTCTGCACGTGTTATGCGCGCAAATTCAGTCCACGATGTAAAACCGATGATGAGAATAATGAGCGTAATAGATGAATGCGCAATGGCTGCAAGTGTTAGAATCAAAATCAGCCGGGGCAGTGAAACAAAGATTTCTGTGAAACGCATGATCCAGAAATCGAGTGAAACTGGTATTGGTTTGGTAAAGAAATTCTGTTTTCGGCTTGAAGATTTGATAAGGATCGGTAGTAATACGATGACAAAGAAAAAACAGAGCGAGGAGAGAAGAAGTGTCATTCCCCAAATTGCATTGCTATGGAATGCATCCCTCAGCCCGGAGCCGTTCACTGTAAAAGCATAGAACCAAGCCGGAACGATGAGTAAAGCAAGTGCTATCAATTTCCACCGCGCTATCTTCAATCCGGAATCACTTCCAAAAGCGGCAAGTGTACCGAGAAAAATGCCGATTAATGAAGCAATCAATATGGAAAGAAATCCGATGAGAAGTGATGTCCGCGTTCCGGAAATCAATCCTGCCAGTAAATCGTTACCTGTTCTTCCTGTACCTAACCAATGGCGCTCCAAAACAGGCAGGTCGATTTTCATTCCGTCTTTGTCAAAACCGTATTGCTGATCAAGTGGTGAGATGTAATTTGAATTCAGTAAGTCAGATTTGCCTGCATCATAACGAACGAGCGGATACACGGCAAAATCAGCAGGTAGTTTTTTCCAAGCTGTATTGACTTTTAAATCGCTGATTTCTTTTCCCCTGTATTCATAGGTGAAATAGGCACTTGTACCAAATGCCGGAAAGTAGTAGTGATTACCGATGCTAATTAACCAGGGACTGCTGCCGCTAAGCAAGGGTGCAATCAACGCTATTATAATATAGAACTTCAGTACCCGTGGAAGTTTACGGATTGCAGTAAGGACCGAACGTATGATAGTACTTTTACTTTCTTTCATCTTCGTTCGGTAAAGGATATACGTGGATCAGCCAGCGCATAAAGTATGTCGCTGATGAGATAACCGGTCATGGTAATGAGGCCGGTGATGAGAAACACTGCAATGATGACCGGATAATCAAGCGAACCTATGCTCTGAAAAATGGTGAGTCCCATTCCGGGAATGGTGAAGATGGTTTCAAGTATCACCGAACCGCCAATGGCTGCAGGGAAAATATGACTGAACACGGTGATGAGCGGAAGTAAGGCATTGCGCAAAGCATGTCTGCGTAAGATTTTTTTCTCGCTCAAACCTTTGGCACGCGCTGTTCGGATGTAATCGCTTTGAAGAATGTTCTCCAGCACATTTTTCAGACTTCCGGTCAGAAAAGTGAATGATGCATAGGTGTAGGCTATGGTCGGGAGAATGAGGTAGGGGAGCGACTGAATTATTTTTTGAAAGAATGAGGTATCATTGGTGAATCCGCCAACGGGGCTTACACCGGATGCTGGGAAGAGTGAGAATACATCAGGATTGGAAAACAAAAACAGCAGGAGAGTGGCAATCCAGAAGGATGGTAAGGAGTAAGCAATTTGTAAAAGGACGGAAAACTTTTTGCTGAATGATGAATCCGGTTTTGAAGCCATCTTTATAGCAAGAGGTATGCTGAAAAGATAGGCAAGTAAAACAGAAAGAATGGTGAAAAATAACGACCATCCGATTCTTCCTCTGATTAAGCTCAGCACCGGCAAATGTGAAACATAGGAGCTGCCAAAGTCGCCATGCAAAACTCCATTGTTGTTTTCTCCGCCGAAAAGCCAGCGGTGAAATTGATTCTTTCCATGGAATTGTACACGGGGGAGATTGTATGCAAATGAACTTTCAGTTTCTGAAGCACGCGTGATGGAGAAGTAAAACACCGGAAGATCAAGCCCGAGTTGATGCTCGATTTCACGGCGAAGTTGCTGACTTGCCTCCGGATTGATGGAACTATTTCCGGAAACAGATTGTTCGTTCAACAATGCATCAGCAGGACTTCCGGGTGCATAATGCAATAGCAGGAATGAGCCTAATGCTAAAATCAGCAGGGCCGGAATGAAAAAGAGAATACGACGGAGAATGTAATTCCGCATGAATAGAATTCAGGATAATAAAAGCGTAGTGAATTGAACTTGCTTTTATGTTCGGAAGATATTCTTTTTCACGGCTCAGGGAGTGGTGGAAGTGGTTTGAGTTATTCCCTGACTTATCGACAACTCGCGAAGCGTGTTGAGTAAAATACCCGGACGATCGGCGAAGATCATTCTGTTCCCAAAACGATTGTGGATGATGTTTCGGCGAAGATTGCAATAAAGGAAAACGTATGGATGATCGTTGTAAATCATTTCTTGCAACTTTCCGGAGAGTTCTTTACGTTTTGCCGGATCAACTGTTCTTTTCAATTCCTGAATGAGTGAATCCGAAGCGGGATTTCCGAAGCCGCAATAATTGGATCCGTGTGAAAGCCATGATGAAGTATGCCAGAGCTGTGTATAATCTTCAGGTAAACTGGTTGCACCCCACGTGCCGAGCATCATGTCGAATGAATGAGAGCGTGCTTTGTCGATGAAGAGTTTCAATTCCATCGGAACCGGATTGACTTTAATGCCTGCTTTTGCATAGGCTTCGGAAAGCAGTTGTGCCATGTCTTTCCAGTCAGATGATGTGTTGAGATAATTCATGTCAACACTGAAAGGAATTTTCGTTCCATTCACCGTTTTGTCGAGCGTGCCGTCCTTGTCACTGTCAGTCCATCCCGATTTTTCGAGCAGACTTTTTGCTTTTTCCTGATCCATTTCAATTGCCGGAAGCGATGAATTGAATTCCGGTTTGAGCGGAGAAACATTGGTGATCATTCGTCGACACTGCGGACTGTAATCTCTGTATATAAGAGCAATTACAGAATCAACAGGAGTGAGTAAGGCCATCGCTTGTCTCACATTTTCATCACTGAAGAAGGCAAAACGAGTGCTGTCAGGCTTTTCATTGAGGCCGACATAGGTGTAATTATACGAAGGCGACATAATGCCTGTATAATCTTTACGAAAATTTTCATCACTCATCAGAGAAAGAAAACTGCTTACGGATAATGAAGTCGTCACATCAAAATTTCCTGATTTGAATTCAAGTTGTGTTGAGTTTTCGTCTTTGTTCAGCTTGTAAATAATTTTTTCGGGGTAAGCCTGTTCATGGTAGTCCTTTGAATTTTCCGTCCAGTGATTTTTCTTTTTCACCAATGAAATGTATTGCCCGGTTTCCCATTGATCCACCTTGTACATGCCCAATCCATTCATGAATTGTGGATCATGACCGTTTTTCTCGTCGTTAAATGCTGTAGCGAAGTCGGTCAGTGCTTTTTGCTTTTCGGGATGAAATGCAGTGTCGTGTGCCTGTTGAAGTGAATAACTGTTTAGCAATCCATCAGGATCGTGGAATTTTTTTTCAAGAATGTAAAAACCTGTGAACATAGACATGTTTTGAATATTCTTTTCCTTCATTACCATTGTAAATTTCAACGGATTCTCAGAATCCGGAAGAATATCGATGACGTTGTTCCAGTAGCTTTTCACTGCGGGATTATTTACGAGCGGACAAGCATTTACTTTTGCTGTGAAGAGCACATCTTCTGCTGTAAGCTGATTGCCATCGTCCCATTTTATTTCCTTACGAAGCGTGTAGGTATAATGCAATCCATCGTCACTCACCTTTGGAAGTGAATCAACCAATCCCGGTTGAATGGTTTGATTTTCGAAATCGGTATACAGAAGAGTGCGTTGTGTGTACATCAGGATTTCAGCTCGCGGTCCCGAATTGCCGTTGGTCGGATGCAGATTATCGGGCTCTGAAATGGTATGATAAATCAGCGTGTTTTCTTTTTTCCAGCTTGCATTGATTTCTTTTGCATCATCAAGCTTAATTAATGTACCGGCAAGTTCTGTTTGTCTTGCTTTGTTTCGTGTTCCACATGCAAAGAGCAACAGGACAGAAGACAGAAAAAGGTATTTTTTCATGTGTGTGCGATTCGCTATTCAATAGTACGGCAATTTATTTTTCGGCTGAAATTTTAATTTGGACAATCTTAACCCGCTCCTTAGCCGGTGACCGGAATCAGTTGACGGGGCTATCCTTGAAATTTAAAGTGCAGTTTTTCAGAAACTTAGATAATTTTCACAAAACATGACTTTTGTTCTTCCTCAAAATTGGATTTACCGGCATTTTTGTCCCACTAATTAGAATCAATCTAAACAACTATGAAAAAGACCATATACTTTTTGGTATTCTCCTGCTCAATGCTTGCATTTTTGAGCAGTTCGGCAAATTCAGATTCAACGGCTACGGATGCTGCTGAAAGGGCCACAACGGTTGGTGGTTATGGCAATGCCTTTTACCGCTACAACTCAAACGAAGAACAAGCCCGCATCAATCTGGAGCGATTTGTTCTTTTCCTTGGACATAAATTCAACGATAAGTTTTCTTTTTTCAGCGAGCTTGAGGTAGAAGATGCAAAGGTTTCCGGCGGAGAAGAAGGAGGAGAGGTTGCACTGGAGCAATGTTATATTCAATACAATTGCAATAAAAATCATCACTTCAAATTTGGTTTGTTTCTTCCGCAAATTGGAATTTTAAATACAGCTCATTTACCCGGAGAGTATTCAGGTAACGAACGCACCATGCTTGAAACTATCATGATTCCTTCCACATGGAGAGAATTAGGTGTAGGTTTTTTCGGCAATGGCTTGAAAACTCCTCTCAATTATTCATTGTGTCTTGTAAACGGTCTGAACAGTGCTTCTTTTGAACATGGAAATCTTATTCGCGAAGGTCGTTACGAGGGTCGTGATGCAGGAGCAAATAATCTTGCCTTTACAGGTTCTCTTTCCTATGCTATTTCCAATTTTACTTTTCAACTTTCGGCATATTATGGCGGAACTGTTGATCTGAAAAAAGCTGATGCCGATTCAATCGGGCTTGATGCCGGTCCGTTCGGTACGCCTGTTTCCCTGGGCGAATTCGATATCCGCTACAAATACAAACGTTGCGAATTCAAAGCGCTTGCTACAATTGTTTCAATTCCTGATGCTGAAAAAATCAATAACGCTTACGGCAGCAATACACCGGAATCAGCTTTTGGATTCTATGCAGAAGCAGGATATGCCATTCATGAAAATGAAAATCCGGCCAAACCTCAACGTCTGCTTTTGTTTGCACGCTATGAAAATCTCAATCTGAACCAGCAATTACCTTCAAACGGCATTGATGATAAAACAATGGAACAACAGCATATCATCATCGGCCTTAACTACCAACCGATTCACGATGTCGTTTTCAAAGCAGATGTGCATCTGTCTTCCACCGGCGCCGCAAATCCGGCTTTAATGGATCCGGAAAGCTATGAAAAGAGTAATACGGTGGTGAATTTGGGTGTTGGTTATGAGTTCTGATAGCAAGTAGTAAGTAGTAAGTAGTAAGTAGCAAATAATTTAGGTAATTTTAGAGCTACTTACTACTTACTACTTACTACTTACTACTTACTCATTAATTTTTTTAATTCATACTAAATCCACCTCCCCATTAGTTCTTTGCGATCTATTCTGTTGCACATGGATGCACGGATCGCCAAATGCAACTGAACAACGAATTTTCGCCGAATCCTGATTCTGTACATTTTTCGGAAATCAGGAAATCGCTCTCCGCTTTTCAACCGATATCATTGAAGGAAATGGATTCGGTTATGCTATTTGACAGAGTAGATATGAAGTTCGTTTTCCATGTTGATTTTCTTCCCGGAATTCTGGATGCAATTAAGGATGAGTATAAGGCACTTGAAGTACTGAATACAAGGATTCATACGTATCATTCTCTGTACTTTGATAATCCTGACCTGGAACATTATTACCGCCATCATAACCTCCGTCGAAGCAGATATAAATTCCGTCATCGCATTTACGTTGAATCGGATTTACATTTCTTCGAAATCAAAGAGAAGACAAAAAACGACCGCACAGTAAAATCACGGATACTGAAAGCAGCGAAAGTCACCACCCTCGACGATTCTTGCAAAAACCTTGTCAGGGAAAATGCAGGCGTTGATCCGTCCAATCTGTCTCCAATGCTGTGGTCAAATTTTCACCGCATTACTTTGGTGCATAAGGAGCGGCAGGAGCGAATGACGATTGATATCAATCTTCTTTTTGTGCAGAACGATTTGTCGTCGGTTTATAAAACTTCGAATACAGTTATTCTTGAACTTAAACAGGAGAAGAAAAATTTCACCATCCTGCTTTTGCGTGAATTGATTAAGAGAGGAATTCGTCCGCTTGGCATCAGTAAATACACCATGGGTGTTTACTTTTTGTATGATGAAGCAAGGAAAAATAATTTTATTCCACTCGACAGATTGATAGATAAAATAGAAAACAGAAAATAAAAAGATGATGACATTATTACAGGAACAGGCGCAGGCCTTCAGCTATTTCGATAAGCTGTCAGATAAATTTTTTGTCCGGTTGCTGATTGACCTTCTCACAACTTTCATTCTCGTCAGAGGTGTCTACTACCCGAATTACAAGAGAAAGGAGTACTTGTTTACGTACTTTTTATTCAACTCCATAATATTCATCATTACTTATTTGCTGAATAAAGTGGATATGAGTATGGGGGCGGCTTTCGGTTTGTTTGCCGTCTTCTCTCTCTTGCGTTATCGTACCGAAGACATTTCTGCCAAGGAAATGACTTATCTTTTTATCTGTATCGCACTGGGGCTGATCAATGCCGTATGTAAAGCAAGCTGGTTCGAGATGGCAATCATCAATTCGATTGTGCTTGCAATTACATGGATGCTTGATGGTAATTTTATTATGAAAAATGAATTCGTCTACGATATTCAATATGAAAATCTGAAATTACTTCGTCCGGAGAATTATGAATTGTTGATTGAGGATCTTCGGACTCGAACAGGATTTGATGTTCACAAAGTAAGTGTCCTCAAAGTGGACTTTTTAATTGACTCGGCAACGATCAGGATTTACTATGGTCAGCCTAAGAAAAAATAAAAAAGGCCGGAAGCAATTCCGGCCTTTTCTTTAAAATCAGTTGACAGTTTAGTCGATCAATTTGATTTCAACGCGACGATTGATTGCACGACCGGCAGCAGTTTTGTTGTCGGCTGCAGGACGTGTGTCACCGTAACCTTCTGAAGTCAGACGAGCTGCATCGATTCCTTTGTCCATGAAATATTTTTTCACAGCAGCAGCACGACGCTTAGAGAGATCAAGATTTTTGTCAGCCTTTCCAACATTGTCGGTATGACCTTCAATTGACCAGTTGGTGTATGAATAGGCTTTCATAATGTTCACCACTGTATCGAGTTTGGCAAATGATACAGGCTTGATGACATCTTTTCCTGTTTCAAACTGAATGTTCTTCGCAGCGAAGTTGATCTTTTCAATCACTTCCTTCTTCTTGCTTTCATCGATAGCAGGACAACCGTGGTTGTTGGCAAGACCTTTAACATCAGGACACTGATCATCTTTATCAGCAACGCCGTCGCCATCGCGGTCAGGGCAACCTTTCAATGCAGCCAGACCTTTTACATCAGGACATGCATCGTCTTTGTCGGCAATACCGTCGCCATCGCGGTCAGGACAACCGTTGGTTGCGGCAAGGCCTTTATCATTCGGACAAGCATCATCTTTATCAGCAATACCGTCGCCGTCAGCGTCAGGGCAACCGTTAGTTGCAATTGTACCTTTGTCGTTCGGACAAGCATCATCTTTATCCGTGATACCATCGCCATCAGCATCAGGGCAACCTTTCATATCTTTCAGGCCGGGACCCTCAGGACAAGCATCATCTTTATCGGCAATGCCATCACCATCACGATCCGGGCAGCCGTTGAAGATTTCAAGACCGGCAACAGTAGGACATAAATCGTTTTTATCTGAGATGCCATCACCATCAGAATCTTTGCCGCCTAAACGAACAACAAGACCAATGCTGTGATGGAAATAATCTCCGACTTTGTCTTCAGAAACTTTGTTAAGTTCTGTTTGAAGATTCAGACCAAAATTGTCAGAGAACCAGAAATTGAAACCAAGTCCGGCATTGATAGCAAAACCGTTTGATTTACCATACCAGCTCAAACCCGGACCTGCAATCAGGTACGGTTCAATGTGTGCTTCCTTTTTCAAAAGATAACCGTTGGCAAATGTATATTTCAATGAAAGGTCAAGGTCGCCAAAGAAATTGTTGTCGATTCCCGTCAATGCCTTCTTTGAGAAACCGGATACACCATAAGCAAGATCAACGGCAAATGAATTATTCAGACTTCGTGCAACATTGAAGCGGGAGAAGGCAATCATTCCGCGATAGTCTGAAAAATCAAAGAAACCACTGCCGATCGGATCTGTAGAAGTATAATCAGCCCAATGCATATGGGCACCGATTAACCATCGGTTGTCCATGTTCTGCGCATTCGTTGTTCTGAGTCCGGCAAAGGAAATCAGAGCAACCAATAAGGTAAGAGTCTTTCTCATATAATTAGGTTTTGGTTTTTGTGTGCTTTACATGCAATATTACATAATCTTGCAATATTCCAAACGTTTTTTCAGTTTTTTAGGCCAAAATGTGAATAAGTTAAGATGTTCATTCAGTGCATTCTTCTACATTCTGATCGGAATATGAAATTTTATCTCATCAGTTTCAGAAGCTTCGGAGGAAAATATTGAAAGGAATCATCTGCGGCATAAAAAGCTGCCATTTCGCAGAAAATGAAATCCATTTAAATAATAGAAGATATTATGTGCTGAATTACTTAATTAATTAACGCAATTCCTGTAAAGGTTCTGAAAAGCGCCTGTCATATAAAAATGTTTTGTCGGTAAGTGTTTTTAAAAACGCAATAATATTTTCCTGCTCATCCGCAGATAGTCCAAGATTGTTTTTTACTAAAGAATCTGCCTCGGCAGTTAATGTACCTTGTGAATAGTGTTTCATCACATCTTTCAAAGTGCGGAATCGTCCGTCGTGCATGTAAGGATACGTCATCTCAACGTTTCGCAGTGAAGGAACTTTGAATTTCATATAATCGTTTTCCATGCCTGTAATTCTTTTCCGGCCTGAATCTGCAATAGCTGTATCCGCTTTTAAACCGATATTCTTAAATGTGTAATTGGTGAAAAGCGGTTCGGGATGACAACCGCTGCAACGCTGACGAAAAGATTGAAGGCCTTTTAATTCGTTGTCGGCGAGGGTTGTTTCTCCTCTTATGAATTTATCGTACTTTGAATCTGTTGAGACCATCAACACTAAAAACTGACTCAGTGCCTGCAATAATTGTTTGGATGTAATTTTATTTCCGCCAAATGCTTTTTTAAACATCGACTGATAGCCGGGATCGGATTCAAGTTTTGTAATGAGGTGTTCAAGACTTTCGTCCATTTCAACTTTATTGGTTATCGGCGCTATCGGTTGCAGGTCGAGATGGTTCACACCGCCATCCCACATAAAAGTACTTACCATGCAGATTTTGCAGCGCAGGAACATTTCTTATTCCAATTAATCCGTTAATGCCATGACTGAGCGATGATCAATATGGGCAAAGGCTGCAAATCGCTGATGACATGAAGCGCAGCTGGTTGAACTGTCGCGTGATAAAATCGGATCATAAAAACTTTCGGCCTAATATAAATCCAGGCCGGAGTAGGAGTATTCGATTTCAAATCATAAACCGGTGCAGGAAACCCTTTCGGATTTTTAACTTCACATCATCTTTGAAATCGCAAAGTATGGATTCTCTTTCTGAAAAGAGAAAAAAGAATGCCGATAGGCTAAAATCAAAAGATGAGTGTCTTCCTCATTTCACTTCACGAATGCTAAACATGTCAGTGTAATTGTTCACTATGATGGAAGAGTGTTGTGCATCTGTAATGGAGTAGTCCTTTTTGAAATCTATAATCAATGGTTGCCGGAATACTTCTTCAATGTCTGCACCGATCGTGATAGTCGGATTCCCTGCTTCCGATAAATTTAACCGGAGAGGAAGTTCAATTGTCCTGACGGAATTAAATGGTTCACGGAACCCGCCGGTGTGGAATTCGAAAATGTGCCCCGGTGCAGGTGATGCTTCTGCTTTTCCTTCAAGTTTGAAAAAAATGTAACCGGTATTCCATGCCCAGAACATAGCGTGAACCGGATCGAGTGCTCCTTCCTGCAGACCTGAACAGTTTCTGACACTGTCAACACCTGCAATAAAGCGGATGGATTTTATATTCTCTTTTCTTTGTGTATGTATCGTAATTGAATTATTGTCTTGCAATGCATCCACCAACAGATAATTGTTGTCACGAATGGTGTCGCCATTTATCGTGACTAATTCAATTTTACCGATGTAATACTTCAGATTGGTAATGGTGAAGTGTTGTCCGAGCGGCGACTGATAAGTGACAGAATCATAGGCCACAGGATTTTCTCCGTAAAAATTCTTAAAACTGATTGTGATATCGGCAGCCTTTGAAAGTGTACAAATGAAAACAACGATAACAGTAAAAGTTGCCGTTATCGTTGTTTTCATTTTATGCTGCTTTCTCTGCATTATTTTGTTTTCACAATCTTACTGCTGACAGATTCACTGCCGGCATTGAGGTGCAGAAAGTAGATTCCCTTTTTGTATTTGCTTAAATCAAGGGTGTAACTAATACTCGGTTGCATGTTTTCAATGTGTTCGAGCAGTTTGCCATGACTGTCGTACAATTCCCCTGTAATATTATTCTTTGAAGAAGGATCGAAATAAATGTATGCATAATCTTCAACAGGATTTGGAGAAAGTTCGAATTTGATCGACGCATTTGACTGTGCAATTCCTGAAGTAGATGGATTGTAGATTGTAGTGGTTTCGGAAATTGTATTATGTCCTGAATTCATACCTGTATTTCCTTGCTGTACTGTACCATAGTAGGTACCTATCATTGTATATGGAAATACAGGGGCATATGCTGAGTCAATTGTAACAAAGTAGGCATACGTTCCTGAAGGGTATTCCGGAGTTATGCAAAATCTTCCGTTGCGTTCGTCTAAGTCGCCAAGTCCGGGTACGTATTCGAAATCCTGGATGAAACAGCCTAAAGGGTAAGTTGCACTGACAACAGGACCGGCATACGTTGCCGTACTTCCATCAGGCAATGTGGTGCGCGTAGTGATGTTTCGCGTGCAATATGAACTTTCCATTTTTTTGATTGGTCCTGTGCCATTGGTATTCGCATAGGCATAGGCGCCATAAACAGGAAAACCATCAAAAGCGTAACCGATAATAGGAGAGTGCTGACTGCTGTCTCTGTCGTTATACAGGCAGGTCGGACTCACATGATGATGGTATTCTCCCTGCTGTTGCGGATGACCTAAACAATTATCAAAGCCGCCTCCTTCAAAGTAATAGGCGTTTCGTTTCCACACTCCCTGATTGTTGTACGACTGTGCATCCTCAGCATTGAAAATGGAAACACCGTTTGACCATACACCGATGTGACCAAGTCCGATCGCTGTGCCGGTACCCATGTTCTGCTGAGGGTTTCGGGTGATTTTGTAAACGAAATTCTGATTAGTCGGGGTGTTGGGATTTCCCGTCCATGGACCAATGCTGTAACCGGGAATGCATGTGCAACTGATGTACACATTGTTCGTTGAATACTGAACAATCTGCACATTCGAAGAAATGCCTGCATAGCCCGTAGCACCTGTCGTATTAAGCACCCAGGAGGTAACCTCCGGAGTCTGCGCTCTGAGGCCAATCAGAGCGAATAATAAAGCGTAAGTGAGAATTATTTTTTTCATGTTGTTGTGTTGTTCGTGAGGAGTGAATTCTACGGTCGGGGGCGCTGCATCATTCTCAACGCTTCGCGAATGATGACATCAAACTTTTT
>JAXLTM010000047.1:0-16615 GCA_046330055.1 Bacteroidia bacterium
TAGTAATTAGTAATTAGATGGTTGGAGAGGATATTGATATTTTAAGGCCATGATTATTTTGAGAAAGAAGGGGGAAATCGGGTCTTGATGGCTATTGGGTAATTGTCATAAAATCAGGGAATTTACTTTCTTTGCAGTAAGATTGATGTACCTATGAAATTCAGACCGATTTTATTGACGATTTCATTGATGCTTTCCCTGAGCAATTTGTTCGGGCAAGGGTATCCGAAAAATTACTTTCACTGGCCGGTAGATACTCCGGTGATTGTCCTGGGTGTATTTGGAGAGATCAGAGACAATCACTTTCATTCCGGCATCGACCTCAGCACATATCAGATGGAAGGAGCGCCTGTAAAAGCTGCTGCGGAAGGATACGTTTCGCGCATCAAGATTTCTGCCGATGGTTATGGCAAGGCACTTTACATTACTCATCCTAACGGATATGTGACTGTGTACGGACATCTTCAGAAATTTACTGCTGCTTTAAATGAGTATGTGAGAAAGATTCAGTACGAACGTCAGAAATTTGAAATCGACGATAATCTTAAGCCAAACCAATTTAAGATCAAGCAAGACGAAGTTATTGCTTACAGCGGTCAAACCGGCGGAGCATCAGGTCCGCACTTGCATTTTGAAATCCGCGATGAGAAATCAGAAGAGCCGATAAATCCACTGCTCTTCGGATTGCCGTTGAACGATACCCAGGCACCTGAATTAAAAGCTGTCAGAATTTATCCTACTCCCGGAAGTGGCATCGTGAACAAGACAGATACTGCAATGACGTATGAGATTCAAACCTGGGACAATGTTAACATGATCAATTCACCGAATGTTATTCTCACCTATGGTTACATTGGTTTTGGCATTTCTGCTGTCGACCATCAGGATGGCTCAACGGCACTGCTTGGAATTTACTCTGTGGATATGACCGTTGATGGTCAGAATGCCTATCACTGGCAATACGACCGTTTCAATTTCAATGATACCAAGGAAGTCAATGCACACATTGATTATCTCACCTATGTCCGTGACCGGCTGACTGTGGAGCGCGCCTTTCGTTTACCCGGCAATCACCTCAATATTTACGAAGACTCTGTTAAGTTAGGAACACAATACTTTGGTGAAGATGCATCGCACGATATCAAGTTTATCGTGAAAGATTTCAATGGCAATCAGAGTTTCATTGAATTTCCTGTAGTGTGTTATGCATCTCTTTATAATAATCCGATGCAGCCGAAGGATCCTGATGGCATGTTAGTGACCAATTCAAAAGGTGTAGCTATTCACAAAACTAAACTCGATGTAGCTATACCTGCCGGTGCAGTTTATGATGATTTCTGGTATACCGATTTTGAAAGTAATTCTCCTGAATATCTGGCCAACACCTATCGCATCGGAAGCTGGTATGAAGCATTAGATGTTCCGATTACAGTTGGAATTAAACCGGAAGCAGTTATTCCGGATTCGCTCAAGCCAAAAGCGATCATTGCAGAAGTTCAGCAGTACGGCAAATTAAAAGGACGTGGCGGAAAGTGGAACGGAAAATTCCTCAGCGCCGATGTACCCACTTTCGGAGATTATACCATCGTACTTGATACCACACCTCCGACTGTGGTGAAAGACTACGTACCTGCAGATATGAATAGCTATCGCGGAGCGGTAATTCAATATAAGATCACCGATAATCTTTCGAGTATAAAATCCTACACAGGTATGGTTGATGGCAAATGGATTTTGTTTGAGTACGATAAAAAGAACGACATGCTTTCTGCCGACATCTCCTTCCTGCCTACCAATAATGAGCATAAAGTCGTGCTGACGGTAATTGACGAGCGTGGGAATACAACCAATTACACGAGTACGTTTTGGTTCTGAGAAAAGCACCTGAATTCACCAAATTATGTTCACTGATCCTGTGAAAATCTGATTCGGAGTCGTATTTAACTGACTACTAAGACATTTAAAAAAAGCCTCAAACATTTGCGAAAAAAGGACATTTTTATAACTTTGCCGCCCTTACATGAGGGTGAGGTGCCTGAGAGGCCGAAAGGAGCAGTTTGCTAAACTGTCGTACGTGTTAAAGCGTACCGAGGGTTCGAATCCCTCCCTCACCGCAACAAGTGTTTGCGCGTGAGGTGTAAACATAGATATTGAAGTTCGAGGTGTAGCGTAGTCCGGTTATCGCGTCTGGTTTGGGACCAGAAGGTCGCAGGTTCGAATCCTGCCACCTCGACAAAAATTAAATCCGAAAAAACCCAGATTAACCGATCTGGTTTTTTTTTATCAAAATTTTCGGTACGGTCCCGTAGCTCAACTGGATAGAGCAACTGCCTTCTAAGCAGTAGGTTTCGCGTTCGAGTCGCGACGGGATCACTTTTGGAATTCTGAATTCTGAATTCTGAATTTAGAATTTTTCAGACCACTAGTTTTGTCACACCGCTAAAGCAAAGGGAACTCAGGCAGCATTTTTTTAAAGCCTCGCATGTGAGTAATTGGCTTCGCAATTCAGAATTCTGAATTCTGAATTCTGAATTTTAGAATTTTTCAGACCACTAGTTTTGTCACACCGCTAAACCAAAGGGGAACTCAGGCAGCATTTTTTTAAAGCCTCGCATGTGAGTAATTGGCTTCGCAATTCAGAATTCTGAATTCTGAATTCTGAATTCTGAATTTAGAATTTTTCAGACCACTAGTTTTGTCACACCGCTAAATCAAAGGGAACTCAAGCAGCATTTTTTTAAAGCCTCGCATGTGAGTAATTGGCTTCGCAATTCAGAATTCAGAATTCAGAATTCCTAATTTACCACCGTAACCGTCCCATGAAACTTCTTCTCTCCTGAGGCAAAGGTGGCTTCAAGGAGGTAGTAATAAACGCCTGCGTGATCGGTTTGCCAGAGATTTTTCTTGTCGGTGGTTTCGAAGATTTGATTACCCCAGCGGTTGAAAATTTTGAGATGGAAATTATCAGGCAGATTTTTGATAACGAAGAATTCATTTTTACCATCGCCATTTGGTGTGATGATATTGGGAATGATCAGCGGATCACTTTGAGGTTCGATACTGAAAGTCTTTTTGATGCTGTCCTGCAGAATTGAATTGTCGACCAGAAGTGAAATTGTATAAACGCCGGCACTGTCGTAGCAAACTTCAGGCGGGTCGGCGCCCCAGAAATAATCGGGTACACCGCCGGGAAAATTCCAGATGTAATTATTTGCATGACGACTGGTATTTTCAATATTCAGGCAATACTGCGGACATTTCAACTCGCTCTCAAATTCGAAATCTGCTTTTGGAATTTCGCAGCGAATATTTTCGTGCAAGGTGATTGCCTCCGGTACAGGAGTATAGTCAGTGGCGTTAGCTGTTGCAGGAACTTCGGTGATCACTGCATTATAATGCAACAATGTATCTTCCCGAACCGTGAGAGCATATGGTGCATTGTAGCACATGAGATTTCCTGCTGAGTCTGTTCTGATCATACCGGCATCACGATAAGTTGAAGGCGGGCGATGATCGCCAAGCACTACATATCCGTTATCGTCAGGAGCATGAATAACATCGTATGGATAGTTGGTGAACCAAACAGAAAGCTGGTATTGTTTTGACCAGCGAACGCTGCCGTCTTCATTAATTTTCGCCAGTGTAATATTCCTTTCATCAAACGTTCCCGCATCACCGGCTACAACAATGGAATGATCTGCATCGTGAATCATGCAACGTGCAAATTCACCATTGTATGTTCCTGCATCATAAAAGCGTGTCATCAGAAAGGCACCTGAAGTATCGTATCGGGTCAGATAAAAATCCCAGGCAGATGATGGAAATGCAGCTGTTCCGCTGACTACCCATTGGCCATTGTCATAAAGAATATCAGCCGGTTCATTATCATAAGGTGTCGCCTGCACCTTCGCCCATTCAGGATTGCCTAATGAATCGCATTGCAGCAGGAGAAGATGATTGAACGAAAAATTGGGGCCGTAAGAATTAGTCGATCCGGCCAAACCAATTTTGCCGTCAGGCGAAATATCCATATGTCCGAGGTTTAACTGATACGGAGCTGAATAATACCGGCGACTGAATAAAACCTGTCCGCTCGTATCCGTTGCCATCAAAACAATATGCGGATAAACAAAGCCGACATTATAATCGCCGGTGGCTGAAATATAGAACTTGTTATTTCTTATTACCAGCCCAACAGGGTCATCACTGTTCGTTAATGAGTATTTCTTACACCACAAAACATTTCCATCGAGATCTGTTCTTATAAGAGCAATTTTTCCGGCAGTAAATGCGCTGTCCCATGAACTGGCAACAATTACATAACCGTTGTTGAAGTACAAGATTTTTTTGGCAACGCTACCTGGGTCAGGAGAGAATACTTTTGTCCATTGAATTTGTCCGTCTCTGTTGACCTTCACAAGTCCAATTGGCACTTCATAAAACGTCTTCTCGATGGTCTGACAAAAAATAATTCCACCATCCGGTGTCGTGCACATGGCAGTCCCATATTCACTTCCGGCTGTACCATAATTTTTCATGAAAGAGTTTTCTGCTTTGGATGTAAAGTTGAATAGCAGAAGCAGAATCAGGTAGTAAAAGTGTTTGTGTGACATAACTCAAATATAAAAAAGAGTATCCAGCGATTCCTTTAAGAGAAAAGTTTGACAATTCTTTAACAAATATGCATAAGCCATCTACTTTGCCATTATTGATACATAACACAACGACTGTTTGATCATAACAATTAGTGCCGCCAAAGCGGGCATGGATTTGTATGGAAGCTGCTCTTTCACTAAGGATTTATTGGCCTCAATTGGTTCAAATCAGTTGACATGGGTGCTAACTGAAAGGCAAGAAAAGCAGGAATTTAGCCGATAATCGACGATCTGAATATAAATCATTGGTAAAGTCATTGTTTCCCAGAATAAATGTGTACCTTTGGGCTCTTCCTTAGAAGAATGTATTCTCCGGATTTCAAGTAAAATTTGAAATATTACACTTTTCTGATCTGGCAGAAACCCGCCAAACAAACATAACAAGCGGGACAAAAGAAAAATACCAATGCAATTTAATGAAATGAATTTACTACCAGGCCTGGTAGACGCCCTGAAAGACAAGGGATATGACATCCCTACACCTATTCAGGAAAAGGCCATTCCTATTTTACTGAACGAAAAAGATATTTTCGGCTGTGCTCAAACGGGCACAGGAAAGACTGCAGCTTTTGCTTTGCCTGTTTTACAATTACTTTCAAAAAAAGAAATTCAAAAAGGACATAAGAAGAATATCCGCGCACTAATTCTTGCTCCAACGCGTGAATTAGCCATGCAAATACATGAGAACATGCTGGCTTTGGGAAAATTCCTGCCGCATAGTCAGACGTTGATTTTCGGCGGAGTTTCTCAGGTTGCACAGGTTGCATCCCTGAAAAAAGGAACGGATATACTCATAGCAACACCGGGCCGATTACTGGACCTGATGAATCAGGGACATATTCGACTGGATAAAATTGAATACTTCGTACTCGATGAAGCCGACCGCATGCTCGACATGGGTTTCATCAATGACATCCGAAAGATCATAGCCAAATTACCTGCAAAGAAACAGTCACTCTTTTTCTCAGCCACTGTATCGCCTGAGATTATGAGTTTGGCGAATTCTTTCCTTGTATCTCCTGAAAAAATCAGCGTAACGCCGCCCTCATCTGCATCTAAACTGATTGAACAATCTGTTTACTTTGTAGAAAAAGAAAAGAAACGCGATTTGCTGAAGTTCCTCATTGTTGAAGAGAAAATTGACCACGCTCTGGTTTTCACCCGTACTAAACGCGGTGCTGATCGAGTGGCAAAAGATCTGAACAAAAACGGAATACCATCCGATTCAATTCATGGCGATAAATCACAGAATGCCAGAGAAAGAGCTCTGAAGGGATTTAAAAACAGAAAAATCAAAATTCTGGTTGCCACTGATATTGCTTCACGTGGTATTGATGTAGCAGGATTATCGCATGTCATCAATTACGAAATTCCCGAGCAGGCAGAAGTTTATGTACACCGCATCGGAAGAACGGGTCGTGCAGGAATTGAAGGCACTGCATTCTCACTCTGTACCGAAGACGAAAAGGACTACTGGAAGGACATCAACAAGCTTCTGAAGAAACCAATCAGAGCTGTTGAAGAACATCCCTACTCTACTCCTTCAACTAACAACAAGAAATTAATAAATCATTCAAGTAATACCTCCAATCACAAATTAAAACAAAATGAAAAACGGAACAGTAAAATTCTTCAACACAAGTAAAGGCTTTGGCTTCATCAAAGACGAAAACGGTAACGACATCTTCGTACATGCATCCGGCTTAAAGGAAGAAATCCGGGAAAACGACAAAGTAGTATTTGAAACCGAACAAGGCAAAAAAGGTATCAATGCTGTGAACGTTCGCCTGGCTTAATAAGTCAAACGCACAAAGAGAAAAACAAGGGTGAAATTCATCCTTGTTTTTTTTTGACCATTTCGATACAGTTCTCAGAGGGTAATTCAAAAACATTACCTGCATCATCCGATCCGGCAACCTGCAATTTCAAGGCAGGACAGACTTTTATAACAGGTCTAGCTCCTACGGAGCTAATTTTTTAAAAATTCCATTTGCTACTGACAGCGGGCCCCTACGGGGCAATTTCTTTCCTTAAGGAGATAAGCTTTGTTAAGACAGACATCAATGCGGAATTCTGCCTGAGCATAATGAATAGAATATATGTCAAAGCATTAGAAACGATTATATACCAACTAAACCAATGATTGAAAAAAGCCCCATAGGGGCGAACTGTTCGTAGAAAAATAAAAGCAAGTGAATAAGTGTGATGACATTTAATAAGCTTTCCCAAAATAAATATTTTTCAAAAATAGTTTTTGCAGTTCAAACAGATGTGACCTGAATTCCTGAACATCCTTTCAGGCAAGGACAGGTCGCTCCTCCGGAGTTAAATTTTTTAAAATTCCATTCGCCCCTGACAGGGGGCCCCTACGGGGCAATTTCTTTCCTTAAGGAGATAGCTTGTTAAGACAGTCATCAATGCGGAATTCTACCTGAGCATAATGAATAGAAATTGTCAAAGCATTAGTAACGATTATATACCAACTAAACCCATGATTGAAAAAGCCCCATAGGGGCGAACTGTTCGTAGAAAAATAAAAGCAAGTGAATAAGCTCCGTAGGAGCGACATGTTAATAAGCTTTCCCAAAATAAATATTTTTCAAAAATAGTTTTTGCAGTTCAAACAGATGTGACCTACAATTCCTGAACATCCTTTCAGGTAAGGACAGGTCGCTCCTCCGGAGTTAAGTTTTTTAAAATTCCATTCGCAACTGACAGGGGGCCCCTACGGGGCAATGTTGTTTCTGCATTTGATGCAATTACATCTTTTTACCGATTTTCATTTTCTGATAATCCAAATAATAAATCAGCTTTACAGACACGCTATTGGTTTGCGGCAAATCGATGACGCGACTGAAATTGTCAAACACATTTTTTGTTACAGTACTGATCTGATCTTCAATGTAGTTTTTGTAAACCACTGACAAATTACTTCCGGGAGCGAATTGCCAGCTGTACACTAAATCAATATTGAAGACATTGTAATTAAAGTCATTGTTATTGGTAAGCCCATATGTATCATTGGCCTGAATTTGTCCGTCATCCAATAATGTATAGTAAAGACGGTATTTACCCGTAGTCCAGTAGTGCCGTGCATTTAATGTAAGCGACATATCATTCTTGAAAATATATTTCCCGGACAAAATATTTTCATACGTATGCAGGATTCGCAAACCATATATAATATTCTGAGGGTCGGAATAATCTGCCACACCGAAATTGTAGGGATCAAAATTGAAATTATTCGAGACACTGATAGTGAGGTGATCACTGAACCGGTAGCGCACTAACAAATTGTAATTATATCCTTCGCTTACAAAGCGTCCGATAAAATTACTCACATTCAGAGTAAGGTCAACAGCAAGTGGCTTTCTGTAGTCAGAGCTTATTCCGAAATAAGAGAACCAAAAGCGAATCGTCTTGTTATATCTCCCTGCTACCCGCGGTTCATAATAATCGTAGCAATGGAATGGATCAATACCAAATCCTCCATAGATACTGTTATAACTCATCAGCGTACTGTAGAAGTCAAGATTTCCCTGAACGTTACCTAATTTTCCGGTTGTGAGGTTATGCGATTGATTGAGCGTTATACTGACATTCCCATCGCGGAATGATTTCCAAGGTTTAAACCAATTGAATGTAACATAGCCGTGATGATTTACATAGTTAGTAGTGGTGTAGTATCCAAGATCATACTGATTATAATCCCGGCTAACCAGGGTTCTGCTGATGCCGTATTGATAAATGCCATTAATCTTCCGCACTCCAACAAAATATTTATAACCCGGAACATCTTCAAAGCTATTTTCCTTCGTGAGATCTTTATTGAAAGTCTGGCTTAAGCCGAAATATCCATCTGTAGCAAATGTGTTTTTCTTATCAGCCAGTGTGTACCCAAAGAAACTTACATTGGCATCACTCTCTCCTTTTGTTCGAATTACATTCGTATTGATGAAATTTACATTTGAGTAATCATTCAATTGCTGATCAATTACGAAAATGTTGTAATTGGTAAGCGGCTCGGTAAGAATCTTTCTGCGATTTCCGGATCCATCTTCAATTGTGGCATACATATTATCCGTTACAGCATTGAAGATTCCCAGTCCTGTTCCGCTATTGGTACGACCCGAAACCTTCACTGCATTCAACAATTTCACTTTTGAAGGGTTCTCTACAATTTTTTCATTGTCGCCCAGCATATACGGCACATCATAAAATCCGGTCGGAGTCTTTCCTATTCTTCGACTATAGAACAGATTGTATTTTGAAAACAAATCGGTTCCTTCCTTAAAGAAGGAACGATTCTCATTATAGATGACTTCCTGATACCCCAGATTTTTGACTTTATTATCCGACTGAACTTGTCCGAAATCAGGGAATAATGTCATGTCGAGTGTAAATCTGTCGTCAATTCCATACTTCACATCAGCTCCGACATTGTAAGAAAATGTATTCGAATAATTGTAATGAACTGCATCAATATAATCAGGCGAGCGTTCAAGGTAAGCAGAAACATATGGAGTTAGCGACAATCGCACCGGCGTTTCAATTTTTGAAATGCCTTCCAGTGTTCCCCAGTAAACTTCGGCATTGGCAGCAGTCGAAGGCGTCAGGCACCACTGATCGAATTCACGATTGCGACGGATATAACGCGTCGACTGCATTGCCCATTCCTGTACATCTTTTTTTGGAAACCGAATGGCAGAGTAAGGAATTTCCATTTCAACAATCCAGCCTTGATCTGTAATCTTCACAGCGCTTGACCAGACTGCATTGAAAGTAAAATCAGAAAACTTTGCATCAGCCTGCACCCCTGATGCGTATACTCCGAAATCATACGCATCCTGACGAAGATTGTAAGGGTCAATCACAAAACGAAAGAAATCAGCATTCAGATTTCCATCGTCCCGGTTTCCAAGCTCGTGCAAAATACTGTCAGGAGAGGAGTCGTGAAGAACACCAAGAACATAGACGGCGTAATCCGTATAGCCAACTCTCACTTCTGATTTTTGAGTTGGTTTTCCTCCTTCTATAGGGCGGTTCATGACAAAGTCAGAGACAGGGGTAATCTGATTCCATTGAGGATCAATGACGCCGTCAATCTTTGGTTCCTTGTTCATTCGAACTGCACGACAAGTCTTCAATGAATCATGTGCCGAGGTAATAAAAGAGTAAAAAAGGAGAATTGCTGTGAACAGTAATCTCATAAGTGCGGTGGTTGTGGTCTGCTAAAAGTAAGTCTTAGTCCATTCAATAAGTTTTAATGAATAGTTAATCTTTCAACAATCCACATGATGTGTTCTATTGAGTTCTACAACTCCGTGAGTGTTCTTGGTCGAGGTAGATTATCGCGTGTTAAGCCGTAAAAATCGAGTACATACGTCCCGGTGGCACCCGACTTCTCCCCTTCGCCATGCACCTCAGTACCCAGGCTTGGATCGATAGATTGACTTGGAACATATAATCCATCACCAAAATCAACGAAATAAAGTGGAATCGGAATGGAGAATGTGCCGTACAAATCATCACACATAAACAGACGCGGTGCGAGTTGACTGACGTGAACTACTCTTCCATTTGCATGGGAATAATCGCCGGTAAAATCTTCCGGAGCAATTGCGGGATTATACACGACAACAACACGGGATTTTGTAGTTTCAAATCCGTTCGCATTGGCAGCAGTATAGACTACGGAATAGACTCCGGCAGTTGTTAAATCAATATCCGAAGAGGTAGCAGGCATATCAGAAGAAGCGCCGGTAATATCATCGATCAGCGTTGCACCTGCGTCTGTATATGTTCCACCTACAGGCACAAAGACGATAGAATCGGCTGCTGCTCCTTTGAGATTGATCTTAGGATAGCTAACTGTTACAACTTTGGAGATATTGTCGGTGTCATCCTTTTTGCATGAAGAAAATGCAGCAGAAATGATGAGCAGGAAACAGATATATTTTGTTATGGTCATGGCTATGGTTTTAATTATTGAACATCCCACCATACACGCGAAGTGATCAGTGGCTGAGGAGGAGTGTTGGGATTGGTTTGTATTTCTGAATTCGGATAAGGCAAACGGGCAGGAAACTGATTTGTTCCCAACAAACTTGTTTCACTCTGCACAAAGAAATCCGGATAACCTGTTCTGCGCCACTCACTCCAGGCCTCAACAGATTCGTTGCTGTTCATCGATACCCATTTCTGAGTCATGATGGCTTTCAACTGATCCTGTAATGTTCCGCCTGTCGGATAAGCGATTGCACTTTGGGTATAGTAATCTGAAGCATCAGTATCCGTCAATCCCCAGCGGAGAAATGAAACAGTAATACCATCTTCATACAGTATCTGTGCATCATCAGAAATCCATCCTCTGGCGGCTGCCTCACTCAGAAGGAAGTATGCTTCAGCAGCAGAAATAAATGTTGCAGGTGCATCCGGTCCGGCAATAGCTTCACCGGGTTGCGAAAAATCATCAGGCTTGGCATTGGAAGGAAATGTCGGCGTTTTTCCTGCACCCTGATCAATGCCTACCTGAAGTCCTGCATTGGCTCCGGTAGATGCAGGTGTATAAAACACATCTATGCGAGGGTCGTTTGTATTCAGTAAAAAATCAATCGAAGTATTACTGGCGATCAGATTTTGATTTCCAAGATTCTGAATTTCTGTATAAATCGGATGCTGATAACTTGTAGAATTTACAAAGTGCATAGCGGCATCTTCGTCAACGTCCAGAAATAAAGCGCCGGAGTTTACCAATTGCTGAACACCTGCTGCAGCTACAGACGGACGAACTTCCGATTGTCGCATGTAAATTCTAAGCTTTAATGTATTGGCAAACTTTTCCCATAGGTCCATGTCGCCGTTGAAAACAAAATCATCGTTGCCGGGATAAATAGCCAGCGAGCTTCGGTCGATCAGACTGATTCCCTTGTCGATCATTTCGATCATCTGATCATAAACCTGACTCTGTGAATCAAAATGCGGGCTAATATTATTTACGCCCTGCAATGCTTCCGAACAAGGGATGTCTCCATGCAAATCAGATTCAAAACCTGATAGATGTATACTTCGCCAAATAGGCAATGGCTGAATAATTCGGCTTGTTCACACTCTGTCCCTTTTCGGACAAAATTTTACAATCATTCAGAACAGATGCATATAATTCTGTCCATTGACGATCGAATGTAGTATTTGGAATCTGATACTGATCATAATTATTGTACTGATTTCCGGTCGAGCCTTGTGTCCAGTACTGAGACCAAAAGGCTCCGATGATCTGATATTGTCCGCCCATAATAAAACCGGTATGGGCAATGATGGGCGGCAAGAGTAATTCCGGTGAAACGTCGGTAGGATTATTCGGATCGGTGTTTACATCTAAGTAATCTTTTTTGCAACTATATGTCAGCATTGAGATGATAAACACAATTGGGACAAATGTCTTATGTATGATTTTCATATTATGTATTTTTTAGAAGGTAAAACGAAGCATACCGCCGATACTTCTTACTGAAGGCAAAGAGCCGTATTCATATCCCTGCACATTTCCGGTTCCGAATGAACTGGCTTCCGGATCTACATAATGATTTTCTTTTGCAGTTTTAATCCAAAGATTTCTGCCGTACACACTCACAGAAACTTCTCCGAACGGTGTTTTTGAGACTACTGACTTCGGTAAGAGATAGGTGAGATTAACTTCCCTGAGTTTGATGTAAGATGCATCAATAAGGTTCTCCCCGGCAACATTGTAGTAAGCATTTCCGCTATTCGCCCAATATGTAAAAGCATCAACAGGAATTGTGTTGGTTGAATAAGAACCATCAGGATTCTGGTAAACACTGTTCGGAACAACAAATGGTTCACGATTATTATAGATCGTGAGCGGATCGGTCCCTGCAAATTCCATGAGACTCTTCGTACGCGAATAAATCAGGCCGCCTTGTTTGAGATCAAGTGTTACAGAAAGTGAAAATGCTTTATAGCTGAAAGTATTTGTCATACCTGCAGTGTAATCAGGCAGAACAGTACCTGCGAGCTGGTCATTTGGATCTACCAGCGGATAACCGGTGTTTGGATCAACTACCACATGCCCTTCAGGATCGCGTTGATAAGATGTTACGAGGAATTGTCCCCATGGCTTTCCGACTGCAGCAACGAGGTCGGCACCAACGAATGTTGTTCCTGCGCCGATGGAAACCTGATTTAGTCCACCATACAATTTTTCTACGTTATTGTTTATTTTGGAATAGTTCACTGATATTTCCCATTTGAAATCCTTCGTCATAACAGGAACGCCACGGAGAAGCACTTCCACTCCCTTATTTGTCATCGTTGCCGCATTAACAAATTGTGCCGTATAACCGCTTGTTGCAGGAAGCTGAATCGGAATAATCTGATCTTCGCTCTTGTTGTTAAAGACATTCAGCGTTATTCCGGCACGGTCATCAAAAAATCCGAAATCAAAAATGAATTCCAGGGCTGAAGTAAATTCGGGAGTCAGATTCGGATTACCGAGTGTATTGCCTTTAGTAAATCCTGCTACGCCATTGAAAGGAAAATCAATGAGCACATTTTGATGTCCGTCCGTAATTGTATAGACGGCATTGCTGGTACTCGGAGTCGAATAGGTTTCATTGATACTGTATGGAGGAGCATCCTTACCTACTCTGGCATAGTTAACAGCTACTTTTCCGAAGGAAAGCACTTTTGATGACAACTTAAAAGCATCCGTAAACACAAACGACAAATTCGCGCTTGGATAGAAATAACTGTTATTGTTTTCAGGTAAAGTAGATGAATGATCATTTCTACCTGTAAGTTCGAGGAAAAGATAATTTCTGTAACTCAGATTCAGATCAGCATAAATACCCCACAGCCGACGCAAAGCAAGTGTATTCAAAGTTGAAGGCGTGCCGTTGACATTGTTCAGATTGTAGTAATTCGGCACTACCAGCTGATTTGCAGTTCCGACTACAGAAGTATTTTTGCGTTCATTAACGTTTTGTCCGATCAGAAATGTTGCTTTCAGATCATCATTGATATCCTTCTTCACTGAAGCAGTGAGATCTGAATTTATTTCTCTTCCGATTAAAGTAGATACCTGATAAAAGCCGGGGTAATCTGCCGCTCCATCGGCTGCACGTTGCGATGCCGGATTGATTTTAGCAATGGCGTGTATCTCTTCTCTGTCATCGGAATAATAGTCAGTTCCCAGTCGATAATCCAGATTCAGCCAGGAAAGTGGTTTGTAATTCAACTGAACGTTACCGATGATGTGATCAACATTATTCTTGTAACTGTTTTCATTGAGTGCAAACCATGGATTCGTTGTATATGGTGAATAGTAACCATCAAGATCATTGAATTTATTCTGATAATCTTTCAGTTCAAGCAAACTGATATCGCGTGGTGTCTGAATAATATCTTCCCACGGAGAAAGTGCCGTATTTTGACCCTGAATGGAAAGATCGCCTTTAGATTTTGCATAGATAATTGATGCGCTGCTGGTCAGATGATCTGCCAGTTCTGTATTTCCGGAGAATTTAAAATTAGTACGGTTATATTTTGTTCCGGGAACAATACCTGACTGTGCAACATTTCCGACTGACAAATAATAACCTGTACTTCCTTGTCCGCCACCGATTGAAAAGTTCACATTGCTCGTATGACCTACATCAAAAAATTCTGCCACATTATCAGGAAGAGCACTGTAAGGCTTCACTCTTTGCTCGCCATCAATTGAATAACCCCACGGCCGTACTTTTCCGTCGAACGCTGCCCCCCAGCTGGTATTTTCACGAAGATCATGCTGAAAGAATGGCAAACCCTGACCGAAGGAATTCTGAAATTCCGGTAGCTTGAGTGGTGTCTCAAATGTATATCCCGTAGAAAATGTAGCCGGATAAACTTTACCTGCACCCTGAAGTTTCTTGCCCTTTTTAGTTGTAATCATCACAGCACCGTTAGATGCACGCGAACCGTATAGAGCTGCCGCTGCAGGGCCTTTTAGGATCGTGATACTTTCTATGTCTTCCGGATTAATGTCATTTGCGCGGTTACCTGCGTCAACCTGACGATTCAATTCATCGCCTGTTTGAAAACTTGCATCCTGAATCGGAATGCCATCGACCACCATCAATGGACGATTATCGCCGAGAATCGATGAACCGCCACGAATAACAATTTTAGAAGAACTACCCACTCCACCTGAAGTACTCGTGACCTGGATACCTGCAACCTTTCCTTGCAGTGAATTCACAAGACTTCTGTCCTCTCCTTTGGTAAGATCGCTTCCGCTGATGGTGGAAACGCCGTAACCGATACTTCTCTTCTCTCTTTCGATTGCATTTGCCGTAACAACAACCTCTTCCAGTTTCAATTCATCAGTTTCCATTTTTACATTGTAAGCTGACTGATCGTTGAGTGTAATTTCTTTAGGCTTCATTCCTACTGCAGAGAAAAGAATAACTTTAGAGGAAGCAGGAATTGTTAACTGAAATTTACCGTCGATATCGGTGCTGGTTCCGATTGAAGTCCCTTTTACCAGTACAGAAACGCCCGGGATAGTGAGACCGTCCTGTGATCCGGTAACGGTTCCGGAAATAGTTCTTTCCTGTCCGGCCGCAGACACTGAAGTAATTAGCAGAAAGACGAAGAGGAGAATGTCATGGAGTTTTTTCATTGAAGGTTTGGTTTGAGTGACTTCATTCTCTTCTTCAATAAAAAAGGAAGTTCAATCAGAACAAAGCCAAAACAACTGACTAAGCACGTTATTGAAAGACATTATTTCAGGAATTGCCATTAACCTAAACTATGAGAGACAATTGTTAGTACATCCGGATTAGGGCTGGTTAGAGATGTGGCTATGACCTGAGAGAACTTCCATTCATTTTATCAAGAACAGATAATGAATGGATCAAAAATATGCAGCATGCATAATGGTTGTAGCTACATGTGAATGTGGGAAAAGTTAAGGAATCCTAAGGGATTGAAAATTGAATATTCTAAATTGAATATTGAAGATTGTATTAAAGAATAGCGAAAAGTGAAATATGGCACTACTTAGACTTGTATTTCAGAATAATTGAAACAAGACCTAACATGGCGGATATACACTACTCTCTAGATGCTTCAAAAGGTAATAGGACTATTCAATATTCAATATTCAATATTCAATTTTCAATATTCAATTTCTTCACTTTTGCAAACGCCTCCTGCAAACTGTGTACTTCGAGTTTTTTGTAAATGTTTTTAATATGGAAACGGACGGTGTCGTGTGAGATAAAAAGTGCATCGCCGACCATTTTGTAACTCTTGCCCCGGCTAAGTTGCTCGAGTACTTCTCGTTCGCGTTCGGTGAGAGATGAGGAAATAAAATTGTTAAATGAGCCGACAACCATTCTCGCAATGCGCGGGCTCATGGGAGCACCTCCCTTTTTCACCTCGTGAATAGCATCAATAATTTCCTGCGGAGAAGCATTTTTTGTAATATAACCACAGGCACCGGCGCAGAGAGAATCGAAAACAGTTTTATCTTCAGCAAAAACGGTGAGCATGATTATTTCAATTCCCGGAGAAACGGTTTTGAGCTTTCTCACAGCATCGATCCCTGACATGCCGGGTAAATTAATATCCATGAGCACCACTTCCGGTTTAAGTTTAGGAATGGAGCGAAGAGCAGTTTCCGCATCGGCGAATGCTGCAAGACAATTAATTTCACCACTATCGTTTAGTGCTATGGACAACCCTTCACGTAAGTCGCTGTTATCTTCGACGAATACTACTTTTATCATAAATGATGTTTTAGCGGAACAAGCAATTCAATTTCAGTTCCGGTGTCATTTGAATTTATTTTCAGCTTACCATTAATAATTTCAGATCGCTTTTTTGCATTGCGTAAACCATTTCCGGCATTCTCCCAGTTGAAACGGAAGCCGCTTCCATTGTCCTTCAATTGAAAT
>JAXLTM010000048.1:0-14740 GCA_046330055.1 Bacteroidia bacterium
AATAGATAGCTGACCATTGTTTCTGGCATATACAGCAAGTAAGTAGATTTCTTCAATCTTATCATCCGTCATCGGCATGCAACCTATAGTGACGCAATTTCCGTGAATGAATATATCACCGCCCGTACTTTTGCCTTTGCATAAAATTCGGTCGGATTTATTCGGATAACTGACTCCCAATGAAAGATAGAAATTGCTCCATGGATTGAAACGGTCAATCTTGTAAAAACCTTCCGGAACCTGACCATCACCTGCTGCTCGTTTGGGTCCGGCTTTGCCTGAACTTGCGCAGATGTCATATGATTTCAGTAGTCGATATTTCTTTTCGCCGGAATTTTTTCCATATAGTACCAGCTTGCCTTCTTCTTTAAAGGCAGTGATCAGAACGTTTAGGTTTCCTTTCTCAATTTCATGTTTCTTCAATAACTCTGAAATTGTATCCTGCTTGCCGGCCATTGCTTTTCTGACGCGGGCATTTTTTAGCTGCTCACTCAGGAAATCACTTTCTTTCAATGAAAGAAGTGTGATTAACAAAAGCAGGATTGTAGTGATAACCCCAACACTGTTAGTATGAAAGAATTTTTTCTTCATCCTTAATCAACTACAATTTTTTTACTCACCTTTTCTTTGGAATTTTCTAAAGAAATTAAATAGAGCCCGGGCGAATTGACGTGTATCAATTCTTTTGCCCCTGCGTTTATCAAACTTCTGTAAATTAATTTTCCACTTGTATCAAAAACCTCGAATTTTCCTTCGGTAGTAGCATTGATGTAGAATGTTAAACGCTCACCGGTTTTCTCAAACGAGAAATTATCCTGGTTATTTTCAGTTGCAGGAATCGAAGTTGTTTGACGGTTGATTCGTAAAGCCATAACATGAGCCTGCCAGCGTGAACCTTCGGCAAAAATCGGAGGAGCGTAGGAGGTGAGTTGGAAATCGTCCTGATCGTAGGAGACAAAGAGTGTGTCATTCTTCAGGAGAAGGAAAGGACGATTGGCATTTGAATCGGTAACATTCAACGGCGGACTTACATTCGGAATAAAAGTTGAATTGGAAGTGATTGTTGTATCATAAACGCTGTTCCAGTTGTTGTCATAAAAACTTACAGTAATGTTTCCGCAGCGGTGTTCGTGTCCGGTATGATAGGCAGCGATATAATAACTTCCATCCCACAAAAGACCCTGACTCCATTGCCCGTCGTTCCGGATGGAAATGGAATCAATATAATTCCAGTTTGAATCGTATCGCCAGACGTACATCGAAAAGTCGGGAAATTTGTGCATCGTCATGATGTTGTATTTGTTGTCGTGGTAAATACAACTTGAACCCCATGTATTGAAAATCTGATTGAGATAAGAAGGTGAAGCAACAGAAGAAAGCATGGTATCGTATTCCCATTTATGCATGTATGGATTCCATGAAGGAAGTTGTCCGGGCATAGTAGGATGGTAAACTCCGTCGACATGAAAAGCTCCTATGATGAGCTTGCCGTTCGTGTAATTCATCATCATGTCAGCCTGACTGTCGCTCGAATCAAGTGGAATATTTGTCGATGTAACGATATTGAAATCGGAATCATACTTGGTGAGTTTAAATCCATACGGAAAAGTTCCTGTAACGTGATAATAAGAACGCCCAACCTGCACCATGGCGTAATCTCCGTGTGAGCTTGATCCTGCAAGCGTGCCTGAGGCTCCGGTTTCAGAAAAGTTGTGATCAAATTCCCGCCACTTATAATATTGTTGAGGCCCGCTGCTTATTGATGGCCGCCCGGCATATACTACATAATATTTGTCTTTGACCGCATCAAAATAAATCCTGCAAAATACACCGCTTGAATCCGAAGAATTAGGTGTCAGTCTCCAATGATTCAAATACGTAAGGCTAATCTGTGAATAAGCATTCACCCCCGAAAATAGTAGAATAAGAAGTAAGAGTTTTTTCATCGCGTGTAGTTTAGAAATTTAGACGCACGCAAGCAGATAAAGTTTGCTTTTAGAATTCATAATACAAAATTCAGAATTCAGAATTCAGAATTCAGAATTAGTACTTTCACCATTTGGCTTCCGGCTTCTGACTTCCCTAAAACCCCACCTTCACCGTCCCCACACCCAGCATTTTATCTCTGTCATTATAGACATAGATGACGTATTCTCCTTTAAGATAAAAAGTAATCTCTTTGTAAAACCAGGTTGAAAACGGATTGATTTTCATTCTCACGGAGTTGATGAAATTCTCTTTACCGTTTTCTTTATGGTAAATGTCAAATACAACTTCTTCCGAGCTCACAGGTTGTTTGAGTTTAACCAGGACATTGAAAAATCCGCCTTTCGGATTGATCTTGAAAAACCGGCTTTCGTTGATTGCTTTTCCTCCGGCTTCCACGCGTTCGCAAAAAATAACGTCTTGTGCAAGACAGTGAGTGGAAATCAAAATTAAAATCAGAGTAAAAAATTTCATCATCTGCTTTTAGAATTGAGCGTTTACGCGTAGGTTAATTTGACGACCGGTAAGGTAATTAGGTACTGAATATTTTCTTGCAGTGGTGACATCGGTTATCCAGGTGTAGGATGCAACATTGCTTACCTGAAGGAGATTGAAAACTTCCAGTCCGACCCAAAGCGATTTGAAATGCTGTAAAATTTTACTCTTCGGTTTTTGTTTGATTTCATCGCCGATAATTTGTTTGCTGAAACCAATATCAGCACGGACATAATTCGGTGTACGTAATTGGTCCTTGTAACGGTTTCCCCCCGGCGGACCATATGGCAATGGAGTGCCGAAAAGTAAACTCAATTGCATTTTGTACGTTGGAAATTTCGGGAGAAAATCCTGGAAATACAATCCGAAAGTCAGTCGCTGATCAGCAGGGCGTGGAATGTAACCGGGTTCAATTTTTACACTGTCGGTTGCTATCTGATAACTTCCCGGAACAATGATTTCTCCGTCTGCATTGTAATAAACGTAATAGTAGTCGCCCTTGATGTCTTCTTCAGTTTGAAGGAAAGAAATACTCATCCAACTATCAGTGCCCGGCACAAATTGTCCGTAAATACGAACATCCGCGCCTCTTGCATAACCTGATGAAGTCAGCTGCGGGAGATAGCGCAGACGAATGTTGTCGACCTTATAAGGAATCAAATGCTCGAGCGATTTGTAGTAAAGTGCAGAAGAGAGTTTGAACTCGCGTCCGCCGACAAGGAATGTGTAGTCGTTTCCAAGTACAAGATGAACGGACTTCTGTGCTTTTGTTTCCGGATACATGGTACCGTTGAAATTCCGGATCTCATGGTAGAAGGGAGGCTGATAGTAAAATCCTCCTGAGGCGCGCAGTGTGAGGTTGCGTTTATTCTGTGGAGTGTAGGAAATTGATGCACGCGGACTAATTACCAGTTCATCATTCAAATCAGAATAATTGAAACGAACACCGGTGGTTAGTATCAGTCGTGGCGAATCACTGATTTGCCAGTTATTCTGAATGTAACCGCTGTACTGCTGCCATGCGAGCGCATTTTTAGCAATGGCAACATCATTCAATATGAGCAGTGGATTTGTTGAATCGCGTTGTGAGGGGATTGAGAATCCGGCAGAATCAATATAATTCCACTCATGCATCTGATCCGAAAAGTCTTCACGTTCTGCTTTCAGGCCCCATTGCCAGATCATCGTGCTGTCGATGATCTCTCCTTTGTGTTCAATGGATGTTATTGTTCCGTCAAGGCTGTTCCGTCCATGATTGAGAAACGATCCTACGCCCAGATTGAAAGCTACATTCCCAAAATCTTCTTTACCGAGATCAGCTTCCAACTGGTCCAGAAAGTACTGACCGAGGATGTCAAAGTTTTCTTCTTCCTGTGTATTAAAAGCTGTGGCAATTAATTTTAATTTGAGGGAAGGCTTTGGTTGAAAAATCGTTGAAATGGCTCCGGTGAATGTTTCAAACCGATCAGTTTCTTTGCCATCGAAATAAACGGTGAATCGTTTTGCATCATTGATTGTTCCGAAATTGGTTTCACGAGTTTCCGGTTGCAGTATGTAGCGATTGCGTGCATAGTTTCCGAAAAATTCAACCGTAAATTTCTTACTGAGTTCATATCCGGTGAACACCTGTGCATCAGTAAATGAAGGATTGTATTCGCCTTTTGTTTCGAAGGTATTGAGAATATATTGATTTGACTTCTGACGAATTCCAAGCAGGTAATAGAACTTTTTATTCGCGCTTCTGTTTTCGGCCTCTACATTGATTCCCAATAAGGAGGCGGAAAGTGATGCACCAAATGCTTTCGGACGACGATATTGAATATCCAGAACAGAAGAAAGTTTGTCGCCATACACGGCATCGAATCCGCCTGCAGAGAATTTGATGTTCTCAACCATGTCCGGATTGATGACACTTAATCCTTCCTGCTGCCCGGAGCGTACTAATTGAGGACGGTAAACTTCAAAGTCGTTGATGTAAATTAAATTTTCGTCATAACTCCCGCCACGAACAGAATACGTTGAGCTCAACTCATTGTTAGAGCTCACACCGGCCTGGAGTTTAATGATATCTTCCGTACTCTGATTCAGAGTTGGAATGGTCTTTATTGTTCTGGGGTCAATGGTGACCACTGATCCGCCGCGGATGGACTGATCGATAACATTTACATTAAGAAGTTCTTTCGAAGAGAAATGCATTTTTCTCGAAAGATCTTTTACTTCGTTCTCATTCAATCGAAGTGAGACGGTGTCAGCGGCCATTCCTGTAAATGTGAAGATCACATTCAGTAATTCACCTGAGGGTATGTCGATTTTAAAAGTTCCGTTGTTTGAAGTGGAAGTGGCGATATCCTTTCCCTGAACACGAACGACGGCACCGGGAAGAGGATTTCCTTCATTGTCGCGAATTACACCTTTAATAGTGGCATGTTGTCCGAAAGCGGAGAGAGAAAGAAGCAGGAAAATAAAGAAGAGAAATCTTCTGCTGAAAGTCATAAGGTCTAATCTTTTTTATACTTCGTGTCTTTCTTTTTGAAAGCACCGCTTTGCCACATCTGAATGAATTTTGCCCAGGCTACAGGATTGAGCAGGTTGTTCGGAGGAAGCTGACCGGCATAGTAAAGCCGCGTGGCATGTTCATCGATGTAATTTCTATAGTTCATGCTGCCATCCATAGCCATATTGGCTCCTATGAAGGCTAACTTATCTTCTTCAAGATTTTTTTCTGCACGGGCCAGGTCATCGTCAGGCACATTCAAACGGATGAATGCCTCTTTAAACTGCTCTTTCGTAGGCCATGGGAAAACGACTACCTCACGAAGCAGGATGGTATCCTGTTTTAAGATCTGAATCATAGAACAGCGCTGATCGGTCAGAGTATCCGGAATTACAAAATTTGCGCGCTTATAACCGATGGCCGAGAATTCAATGGTGTCACCCATTTTAGCTACAAATGAAAAGAAGCCGAAATAGTCACTCACCGTACCACGGTAAGTATTTTTAATCATCAGGCTGGCAAAAGGAATGGGCTTTAAACTGTCGGAGGTAACGACAACTCCGGAAAATTGAACCAGTTTGGAGTCGTCCGGCTTTTGGGCTCTGAGCTGTAAGGATAATGACAACAATAGGAGAAGAGCCGCTATGGTGAATTTCATCTGTTCCTGTTTTCTTGGTTTGCTAAAGTAACGGAAATATTGCCTGAATAAACGCCTTTTCGTCTCAAAAATTGTTATTTTTTCAATGGGCACAATGCATTGTTATGACAATGTAATATTAGATCACCTTCACCTATATTCCGGAGGCGGAATGTTTTTGTGATCATTTTAAATGGTTAACTTTGAACTGCAAAGCTCCATGCGCAGAAATTACTCCTACTTT
Source organism: Bacteroidia bacterium (assembly GCA_046330055.1). GTDB lineage: Bacteria > Bacteroidota > Bacteroidia > AKYH767-A > 2013-40CM-41-45 > JADKIH01. Next base: position 5,857 of record JAXLTM010000048.1, read on the forward strand.
CTTAGTCTGCTTCCGGGAATCGTTACCGTCTTTGGAAATTTACAAGGCGGAAATTGGGTTTTTACGAATTTGATTTTTACCCTCGGAATTCTTCCGGTCGTGGAGTTGTTCGTGCCGCAGAATAAGTCGAATGAAATTGACGAAGCTGCTTTCATTCCGGATCTGGTACTGGTGCTTCAACTGATGATGCAAACAATTGCATTGTCGTCTTTCATTTATATCGTCAAAGGCAATTCTCTTACGGGCTTTCAATTACTCGGTGCTGTTCTCTCTACCGGTATTCATACGGGAACATGCGGCATTGTGGTGGCGCATGAAATGATTCATCGTAAAAATGCAGGATGGCAATGGGGCGGGAAATATTTGCTCTTCACTGCTGCCAATGTGTACTTCTTTGTTGAACACCTTCGTGTTCACCATAAGTGGGTGGGCACGGAGCGCGACCCCGCTACTGCACGGAAAGATGAAAGTGTGTATGCATTCTTTCTTCGTTCAGTGTACGGACAATTTCTCGGTGCCTGGAAAATGGAAGCCGACAGAATGAAGCAAGAGGGAAGAAGCGTTCTTCATCCATCCAATTACGTTTTCAGAAATATTGTTCTGCAACTTGCCTTTCTCGCCATACTCACCTTCATCTTTGGCTATCCGGTAGCGTTGCTGTTTCTTGCTCAGGCTTTCGTAGCTAATTTCCTTCTTGAATATACGAATTACATTGAGCATTATGGCTTGTCAAGGCCTGAAAATGTGAGAGTGCAGGAAGATTTAAGCTGGCAGACCGATAAGGTTGTCAGCCGGATTTTACTGATTGAACTCAGCCGCCACAGTGATCATCATTTCTACGCTTCCAAACCGTATCATAAACTGGAATCGCTGGCTAAAAGTCCGGTCTTGCCGGGTGGTTACGCTTCGGCATTTTACATGGCTATAATCCCGCCATTGTGGTTTAAAATTGTGAATAAATCATTGGAGAATTACCTCAAAGCGAATCCTCAAAACAGTAGAATTGCACTATGATGAACACCTACTTTTTAAACCGTCTTTTCTCACCCTTCATCGCAGGATTTTGCGTGCTTATTCTTTTTCTGAATTCCTGTAAAGATGAAACCGTTGTTGCTCCTTCCACATTGCCTGATTATTCAACTTATTATCCGATGGAAGAGGGGTATTGGGTAGAGTATGCCGTCGACAGTATTGTACATCTTGATAATGATGATGTGAATCTGGTCGATACTTCTATTCTTACCTATCACTTCTACATTCATGAACAAGTCGATACTGAGTTCGTCGACGGTGAAGGCGATACAGCGCGGGTGATTCTCCGCTACCGTCGCGATAATGATACATTGCCTTGGGAACTCTCTGCTGTCTGGTCGGCGAAAATTACTGCTGCCGGTCTGGAGAAAGTGGAAGATAACCGTCGATATGTTCGTCTGGCCTTTCCGATGAACAGCAGGATTCACTGGAATGGTAATGCGTACAATGATCTTGATGAAGAAAGTTATTCGTATGACAATTTGTTTGAACCTGATTCTTACGGCGGATTCAATTTTGATTCAACGGTAACGGTGACTCAAAATGATTTCACTTCGAATATCAATCACATTTACAAGTCTGAAGTTTATGGCAATCATGCCGGACTTCTCTATAAAAAAATCGATAGCGTTTACGTCTATCACGGATCAATTCCTCCTGTTATTCTGAATGGAGTTGAATACACTCAAACATTAATTGATTATGCGCATTAAGCAGTTGTTGGTTTTCATCCTGGCAATTTTGCCGGGGGTGACTATGGCACAGGGAACGTATAAATTTTTTGTCCGGTTTACCGATAAAAATGGGAGCCCGTACAACATTTCAAATCCATCGGCTTTTTTGACACAGCGGGCGATAGACCGTCGTACGGTACAGCAAATTCCGGTAACTGATCAGGATATTCCGGTGAATCAATCCTACATCGATGGCGTTAGTCAGGCAGGTGGTGTGGTGATTTGTCGTTCGAAATGGTTCAATGGCGCCGTAGTACAATGCGACAGTACAACGCTGACTTCCATTCTGAATCTTTCTTACGTTGCAGGCGCGAAAAGAATATTGCGCACCACTTCAAAACATATTGACAAAAGTGACCCTGTTCTCGAATTGCAACCTTCTGCTCTACGAACAAATAGTCTTGATTACGGCGGATCATACAATCAGATTCACCTCATGAACGGCGACTATTTACATGATGCAGGATACACAGGTGATGGAATGGTAATCGCTTTGCTCGATGCAGGTTTTTATTCGGTTGATGTGCTTCCGGCATTTGACAGCTTAAGAACACGCGGCGGTATTCTCGGCACGTGGGATTTTGTAGATGATAATTCATCGGTCTACGAAGATGACACGCATGGTATGGAAGTGCTTTCTACCATCGCAGGAAATATTCCCGGGCAATTAGTAGGAACAGCACCTCATGCTGATTTCTGGTTGCTTCGTTCTGAAGATAATTTTTCAGAAAATCTGATTGAAGAATATAACTGGGCATCTGCAGCGGAATTCGCCGACAGCGTTGGTGCCGATGTGATCAGTTCATCACTGGGTTATTCTGAATTTGATGATGCAACGATGAGTCATTCTTACAGTGACATGGATGGAAATACTTGCCCGTCTTCTATCGCAGCCGACATTGCCGTCTCAAAAGGAATTCTCGTGCTGGTGAGTGCAGGTAATTCAGGTGGCAGTCCGTGGCATTATATCAGTGCTCCGTCGGATGCAGACAGTGTACTTGCTGTTGCTGCTGTTGATGAATTTGGAAATTATGTTGGCTTCAGTTCCTGGGGACCATCATCCGATGGTGATGTTAAACCGAATGTGGCTGCGAAAGGACTTGGTGCAACATTGTCTGACTGGTCAGGAAATATTTCAACGGGTAGCGGTACATCATTCGCTTGCCCGATTTTGGCAGGCTCCGCTACTTGTTTGCTTCAGGCTCATCAGGGATTGAAAATTATGCAGGTGAAAGAAGCAATCGAACAAAGTGCCAATTACTACTTGCAACCATCCGATTCATTAGGCTATGGTATTCCAAATTTTGCTACGGCAGATGTTCTGCTGAATGTAGCAAAGAGCGGTAGTTTGCCGGAGCAGGAAATTTCTGTTTTCCCGAATCCGTTTTCAGATCAACTCAATGTCAGATTAATGAATGGAAATGGGGGCGAACTTTCCATCGAAATTTATGACAGCAAAGGCGCACAGGTTTTTTCCGGTAAACAAAAAATCAGCAGTTCAGCAATGCAGTTCCTTCAAATACCAATGCAGTCGATGAAAGCAGAAGGAATTTATCTCTGCAAACTATCAGATGGAAGCCGGAATAAAACCATTCGTCTGGTTAAGACTTCCGGAAAATAATTCGCGATTTGAAATTAATCAGTGGCCTTTGGCGGCAAGGTATCTTTCTGCATCCAGAGCAGCCATGCAACCTGAACCGGCCGCAGTAACGGCCTGACGATAGATTTTGTCTGCCACATCACCTGCTGCAAATACACCTTCCACATTCGTTTTACTTGAACCCGGAACAGTAACGATATAACCGGCTTCATCCATATTGATATATGGTTTGAAAATATCTGAATTCGGCTGGTGACCAATGGCAACGAAAAATCCGGTTACAGGTAAGCTGCGATCTTCACCGGTTTCCGTGTTATGAACCAATACGGCTTCCACCGTTTTTTCACCAACTACTTCTTTCGTGACGGAATTCCAAAGCACTTCAATATTCGGAGTGTTCATGACACGATGCTGCATGGCTTTACTCGCACGCATTTCGCCACGACGAACAATCATGTACACTTTTTTGCAAAGTTTGGCAAGATAAGTTGCTTCTTCGGCAGCAGTATCGCCTGCGCCAACAATGGCTACATCCTGACCGCGGAAAAAATATCCGTCACAAACAGCGCATGCTGAAACACCAAAACCGTTCAATCGTTGCTCCGAAGGAAGTCCTAACCATTTTGCAGAAGCACCGGTGGCAATAATGACCGTGTCGGCAGTGATGGTTTTGTTTTCATCAATGACCACTTTATGAACTTTTCCGGAAAAATCAACCGAAGTTGCGTAGCCATAACGGATGTCGGTACCGAAACGCTCTGCCTGTGCTTTGAAATCTTCCATCATCTCAGGACCCATGGTTCCTTTCGGATAGCCCGGGAAATTGTCAACTTCTGTAGTGATGGTTAATTGTCCGCCCGGCTGCAAACCCTGATACATAACAGGTTTGAGATCGGCACGCGCTGCATAAATAGCTGCTGTATATCCTGCAGGACCTGAACCAATGATCAGGCACTGTACATGTTCATTTTCATTGCTCATAAAGTTATCCTTTTTTAGCGCCGCAAAGGTACAAAAAAATGGTACCTCTTTATATGCGATAACGTAAGCTTAAACTGATGACTCGTCCGGTTGTCGATGCCCAAAGGTATCTGAACTGCGGATGCGTCATCGAACCGGTGTAAAGTGCTTCACGATCAGATTGTTTGAAGTCGTTCAGATTTTCGATGTTCATCGTCAGTGAAAAATCACCGGTATTAAATTGTGCCATGAATGCTGTAAACCAGAAGCCTTTTATTGTGCTTTGGGCATCGGATTTCTGATTTCCTGTATAGCTGGCTTCGATGCCATATTTCCAATGTTCGTTGATGTCCATGGTAAAAACGGTAGCAAATCTGTTCTGAGCAGAGTAGGGTAAATCAACTTTGATGTTTTTGTTTTTGTAATTGGCGTAGATGTAAGAATAGCCGAGATAAATTTCGGCGTTGTTATGCTGAATGAGAATATATGTTTCAGAGCCCTGTGTGCGAAGCAAACCATCTGTGTTTGTGAAAGTGCCTTTGTCCTGAGTGATGAAATTGGAAATCGTTGTCAGGAAGAAAGACTGATTGAGTGAGAAGCCGGTTTTGCCCCGGAAAGTTTTGTAATTCACATCCCCGCTGTATCCATTCGAATTTTCAATTATGTTATCAGGAAGATAAATGGTGTCAGAATTCAGCAATGCTTCTTCGTTAAATGGCTGAAGAATTCTGTAACCTGCACCGCCACCGATACGACTTGTAACTTTGTCGGACCATTTGTACAAGGCGCTGAGCGATGGTAGCACAATGGTTTTTTGAGTGTTGGTCAAATCAACCCGTAAGCCTGATTGCAAAGAAAGCTTAGTGGTGATTTGCCAATCGTCCTGTATGAATAGGCCGGCGGTGATTTGTTCTTTTAATGCATCCGCACCATAAAACTCCTGTGTTGGCTGAAAGGAATTGTAATTCAAGTTTACTCCAAAGGCAGATGTGTTGTCTTTCTGTTTGATGGAATACATTGACTCCAGAAAGGCGAGAGAGGAACCGGATTTTATATTCTTAATCGATGAATTGAAGTCGCGATCAGATCTTCCGGCCATTGCTTTAATCGTCCAAACGGAACTTTGTTTGGTATCGGAAGTGAAAATGAAATCAATGGAATTCTTAAATGTCTTGTCTTTCTCAAAGAAACTATGAAGACTATCGCCTTCACCATTTATCGCTTTCATGTCGCCGCCTTTCAAGTCGGTGTAATAGCTGCTGAAACCGACACGGATTTTATTTCCATTCTTTCCATAGATGAAAAATTCAGGATGTACTTGAGCGGAAATTTGCTCGGGCTGATCAGAGAAGCCATCGTCATTCATGTCTTTTGCCTGCTGGGTTGTTACGCTTGCGAAAAGTGTATTGCTAAGCTTTCTCTTAGGAGTTGATTGAAAGAAGTCAAAGGAATATTTGGATGTATTGGTGACATTTACCAATGCCGTTAGTTTAGCTTCATCTGCCGGCTCACAGGAAATTAAATTGATCATTCCGGCAATGGCACCTTCACCATATAAAACGGAAGAAGGTCCTTTGATGATTTCAACCTGACGCAGATCAAGTGGCGGTATATCGAGAAAACCAATGTTTCCTGAGAAGTCGTCAAAGAGTGGTAAGCCATCCCGACGAATTTGAGTGTACTGCTCTCCTAATCCTTGGACACGAATGGTGCTTGATCCTGTTACCTGTGAAGTCTGCTGCAATTGCAAGCCGGCCATGTCACCGAGCAAACTTCCGACATTGTCCGGAATGATTGTGCTTTCCTCATCCAGCTCATCCTTGCCGACTACTTCAATGCGTTGCGCTTCGTCTTCAATTCTTTTATTGGTTCGCGTTGATGTGACAATCACTTCTTCCAGCTCTTCACTTGATGAAGAAACAAATATCACGATGGATGTATCATGAGTAATTGTAAAGTAAAATGGCTCTTTCTTGTAACCTGTCAAATACACATTGACAGAATGATTGCCATTTGCAATATTTTGAAAAGCGACTATGCCACTTTCATTGCTTTGACCTGTTTGCAGGCTGTCATCCAAACGAACAGCGGCATAGGAGAGAGGCAGGCTATTCGCAGAGTCTTTCAATTGTAATTCAAGTCTGTTCTGCGCTGAACACAATACCGGCAGGAAGAAGAATAAACGAAGAAGAAATTTCACGTTGCAAAAGTAGCTTATTCATCAAAGAGACAACTATGAAGTGTGTTTTTCTTTTTGGTTTTAGCGTTTTTAAGATCAAAATAAGTGTTTAAACCGGTTCATTAATCTGTGTAGAAGAATGAAATGTTAAAATTTGATTGGATAAGTTTAATTTCTACTTTTGTATTAATGAGAATCCTGTCGATGTTTTTAATTATGGCTGTTCTGCTGCAATCTCTCAGCAAGCTAACCATCTATGCAGGATACGAATTGAACCGTGATTATATCACAGAGAAATTCTGCGTTAATAAGAGCCGACCTCTTTTGCATTGTAATGGATGTTGTCATTTGAAGAAAGAGTTGAATAAGGACGAACGCGAAGGAAAAGGCAATGGTTCATTAAAGGAAAATGATTTTTCAGCGTACTATTATACCGGCTCTACGGCTTTTGACTTCACACAAATTCTTCCCTGCACTCAACTAGGCTCACACTATGCTGATTTCATCACACAGGGAATCAGAGAAGGTGTTTTTCATCCGCCATCCATGATTTCTTAAGGCTTTTCATTCTAATTCTTATCCGGAAATTTTTCCGGAAGTCATTATTTTATTAATTCAATCGAAATGAAACATCCAAAACACTGGCTGGTGTTGTGGTTAGTTATCATTCCATTTCTTTCACAAGGCCAGAATCTGGACGCAAGTCCTGCCGGCATAATGATCAGTCATGGTCATCCGAAAGGCGGATGGATGCTAACATATACATACCAGCATTCCGAATTGGGTCATTGCATTGATGGTACTGCTACTGTCAGTGATGAAAAGATTTACGAGAACTACCTGATGTCGCCTCAAAACATGAAAATGGATATGCACATGCTCATGGGAATGTATGGGGCAAGTGGTCGGTTGTCGTTCATGGCAATGATCATGTACAATCAAATGAACATGAATATGTCGATGATGTCAGGAACATCGCATCTCCATAATGGCGTATTGATGACAACACCTACTAATATGACGATGACTACTTCCGGATTTGGTGATGTCAGACTATGGGCAATTTGCAAATTGGCTAACGGTGAGAGATCTTCACTGATTGCGAGTTTCGGCTTGAGTCTTCCTTTCGGCAGAAATGATCTGAAGGGAAATTCTGAGAATATGTTTTCGGGACAGCATTTGCCTTATAGTATGCAAATCGGCACAGGTACACTTGACTTTCTTCCCGGTGTTAGCTATTATAAGAATGCCGGAAAAATTTCCTGGAGTATGCAGGCTCTTGGTTCAATTCGTTTTTTGCCAAATATGTATAATTATACTCGGGAAACTGATTTGACCATTAATCTGTGGGCAGCCCGGAAGTTTGGAAAGCACCTGAGTATTTCAGTACGCAGCGAGAATTATTGGGCTTCTGTAATTGATGGTGTCGACGAATATTCTTACTCCGGGATGGAGCCGGATTCAGATCCTGAGAATTATGGAGGAATTAAGTCGAATGCTCTATTGGGAGTAAATTACTATATCAACAGTGGTTTTCTGAAGGATTCTAAAATTGGTGCTGAAGGAGGTATTCCGGTATTTCAGAATTTAAACGGACCACAACAAAAATCATCTTATCAATTCATTATTGGAATTACAAAATCATTCTAACACACCTCATATGAAAAAAATAAACTTATATATTCTGCTTTCCATTCTCGTTTCGTTTTCTGCCTGCAAAAAGGATGAAGATGAAACACCTGTTGTTGCCAATGGTTCGGTAATGTTCCATATGCATAGTGCTGCCGACACAACTGAAATTGAAAATTACGGCGATACAATTTATCTGAGCTCCGGGCGGATGATGATTGTTGATCTTGCTAAAATGTATATTTCAAATATTCGACTGGTTAAGGCAGATGGAAGTGAAGTTAGCCCTGATGTCACCAAAATTCTCCAGCAGCAAGGTACAGAAGAGTACGAGCTTGGCTCGGTTCCTTCGGGAAATTATAAGACTGTAAAATTCGACATCGGACTTTCAAATGCAGATAACGCTTCGATTCCTTCTGCATCAAACGCCGTACTCTATCAGCCGTCAATGTGGTTTGGTGCTACTGCACAACCGGATGGTTTTGTCTTTGTCAATTTGCAGGGAACAATTGATACCTCTTCTGCAATGGATGGAAGTGGAATGCACCCATTCGTGTATGAGATCGGAACTGTTGCCAATCGTGTAACTGTTACGTTGCCCGATGAACCATTTACAGTGTCTCCAAATGCTGAAGCTATGGTACATATGGAAGTGAACTATGCGAAAATAATAGAAGGTTTGGATTTGTCTGACGAAACAAATCTTAACATCAGTACACCGTCGGATAATACAGGAACAGCAGCCTCGAC
>JAXLTM010000049.1:0-14719 GCA_046330055.1 Bacteroidia bacterium
GTTTCCGCTGGCATAAATTTCTTTTCCAAAATCCAAAACTTGCGGATCTATGCCTTGCTTAATTGCACGGCCGATGATGATGCCTTCAATGGCTTTCATGCGCATATCGTTTTCAGTCAACACATGAATCATCATCGTTTTTTTGTCGAGTTCAACTGTGGTCTTGGATTGATTGAAATCGTATCGCGTGCTGATTTCCTTTACGGCGACATTAATTGCGTTATCAAGTCGCTGTACATCGATCTTGCTTACAATATCAAAAGATGGCATAGTCGGGTGGTTTTGATAAGGCGAAAGTAAGCAGGATTCCCGAGGTGGCAATGGGCGGTTGCTTAGTTACTCGGGTCAGAATCATTTCATGTTGAAAATATTTTCCGTGATTTCAAATTGAATTTCCGTGCTTTCCGTGGGAAATAAATTTTTACCATACAGTACACGTAAAGCACAAATGACCACAAGAAATACTAATCTCATTCACTATCTTTGATTCATGAAGCGACTTCTTCTCATTCTCTCATTTCTATTTTCCGGCTTTCTTTCCAAAGCACAGTTTTTTCTCCCTGTAGATACAATCCCGGTCACAGTCAACGGAAGCCTTTTGAGAAATGCCTGGGCCGGCGGGATAAATTTCCCTAACATCGGACAAATTGACCTGAATGGCGACGGACGGAAGGACCTTCTTTTATACGACAGAGCAAACAGCAGAATTTCTACTTTCTTAAACAACGGTAACACCGATGCAGATCAGGCATGGGATTATGCTCCGCAATATCGAAACTCATTTCCGCCTATTGTGGATTGGGTGATTCTCTATGATTACAATTGCGACGGTTACGAAGATCTTTTTACCATTTCTCAAAATTCCGCTTCAGCAATGACAGTTTATCGAAATGATTATTTGCTGAACGGTATGCTTTCGTGGACGATGGTGAAAGAAAAGCTCGACGAAGCATTTGCTTCCATTCGTCAGGATGTTTATGTGTACAGTGTTTCTTTACCTGCATTCAGTGACATCGACAATGATGGCGACATGGATATTCTTGGGTATGTGAATGCTTCACCCGGAAAACTCGCTTACCATAAAAACTACTCAGTAGAAGATTACGGTGTCTGCGATTCCCTCGATTTCAAATATGAATCATCCTGCTGGGGAAATTTTTCATTGCTGATTGGTGGCACAAATCAGGTTGGTTGTTTTCATTGTCCTTGCCGCACAGCCGGACCTACTGAAGATAACGGTACCGAAATTTACACTCCTGTTACGGATGATCAATCGCTCGCTGCGCAACCCGACGATACAGTTTCCGGAATAACCATTATTGATATCGACGGTGATGGGGATAAAGATTTACTCGTTGGAGATATTGCTTCGGAGAATTCTCTTCTCATTGTGAACGACGGAACTCCTGCGCAAGCTGAAATGGGTTCACAGGACACTCTTTTCCCATCATATGATCAGTCAGCGTATTTCAACGGGTTTCATTGCCACTATAATTACGATCTCGATAATGATGGCGTGAAAGATTTACTCGTAAACTCAAGTGAATTTGAAAACAAAAAAGGGATGTGGTTCTACAAGAATGTCGGGACAAATGCCAATCCGCTTTTTGAATTCAGGGAAGAAAATTTTCTACAGAACTCAATGATTGAATTAGGCGAAAGTGCAACACCGGTGTTGATTGATTACGATGGCGATGGATTGCTCGACATTGTTACCGGCTATAATTCTTACATCAACTCTAACGGCTCATCGAAATTGTCATTGGCGTTTTTTAAAAATACAGGCACCTCTGTTTCGCCTTCATTTGAACTAGTGGATGATGATATCGGGACAATCAGTCAGTTTAATTATCTCAACAGTATTGCTCCGACATTTTCCGATCTCGATGGTGATGGTGATATAGATCTTCTTTTAGGCAGGGGAGACGGTATCATGGATTACTTTACAAATTCCGCAGGGTCGGGAAATGTTCCGTCACTCTCGTTTGCATCCAGCAAGTATATGCGCATTGACATCGGAAATGTTGCTACTCCACAATTGTTTGATGCAGATAAAGACGGATTGAAAGATCTCATCATCGGATCACAAACGGGGAAGATGTATTTCTTTCATAACAATGGTAGTGCGAGTCTCGCACACTTCGATAGCATTCCAACCTACTCTCAATTTGGCTGTATTGATTTACAGAATGGACCGATCACCGATGGTTTTGCTTCACCATTTTTCTACGATTCACTGGGAACCACTTTGCTCGCTATTGCGGGCGCAGATGGTTACATTTATCGCTACGATAGCATTGATGGAAATTTATCCGGCTGTTTTCGCCTTCAAGGGTTGGTTTATCCGTATTCAGAAAGCAATCGTATCCGCCTGAATTTATTTGTGAGCGGAGGCGACCTCAACAGCGATGGTAAAACAGACCTCATTGTCGGTCATGCTACCGGTGGTATGCAAATGTTTTATCAGTCTGTTTCCGGAATTTCTGTTCCGGAGGAAAGCGTTTTGCCTTCGATGCTTGCATATCCGAACCCGGCAAAAAATTCTTTCAAAGTCAAATTCTATAATTTGTCTGATAAGAATTGTGTGTTAACGCTAACTGATATGAATGGAAGAGTTGTTTTGAAAAAATCAGTGCATGAAAGCGAAGTCGAAATTCCCGTAGCTGATTATGCACAGGGAATTTATATGCTCCGAATGATTACAGGTAAACGAGTGATGAATTGCCGGCTGGAAGTCTTACGCTGATAATGACTACTTTTTTTCGAATCTGAGTGCGGCAGAATTCATGCAATAGCGCAAACCGGTAGGAGCGGGGCCGTCATCGAAAACGTGCCCAAGATGTGCGCCGCAACGACTACACACTACTTCTGTTCTCGCCATTCCGAGTGAAAGATCAGAATGTTCTTCCACACTGCTTTTTTCCAAAGGCTGATAAAAACTCGGCCAGCCTGTGCCTGATTCAAACTTCGTATCAGAACTGAAAAGCGGATTTCCGCAACAAACACAATAGTAGGTTCCCTTCTCATGATTGTTCCAATACGCCCCCGTAAATGCTCTTTCCGTTCCCGCTTCTCTCGTTACTTTATATTGTTCCGGAGTTAACTGCTTCTTCCATTCTTCATTCGTTTTCTCAACAGCATATTTTTTTGAAGCACTTACACTATTTTTTTTCTGCCCACAAGCAATAAGGCTGATTAGTAAAAGCTGGAGAACCAGAATTTCCTTTCTCATATTATTATCTCTAATTACTAATTACTAATTACTACTTACTACTTACCAATTACTACTTACCAATTACTACTTACTACTTACTTGCAATAGCATCCGCCACCTTCTCCGCCTGTACCCTCAACTCCGGCACAGCCGTACTTTCCCATAACATTCCTTTCAGCAGCGAGCCTAAGGTGAAGAGTCTGCCTTGTAACGCAGGGTCAGGTGTATTTATTCTACCGTCGGCAGTGGCATCAATACCTAATTTCATTTCATCCGGCCGAATGATGTTTTTACGGATGGCGTTTTTGAATAATTCTGATTCGAATTTGGTAATATCGGTTTGCGGTCCAGTGCAGTTGATTACACGTGAAACAATGATTTCTCGTGTGCAATCTTCTGACCGGGGCTTAATTTGCACTGTTACCTTTTCACCATTCATCTGAATGTCGGCAATGCGGGCAGCTACCACTTCCAGTTTGCCTCTGCGGATCATATCACTGATGCGTTCGTGAATTTCACCCGGTAAGCGGTGGCGGGCTACGCCCCACAGATGGCGGACGTGTGACATGAAACTCTTTTTATCTTCGAGAGAAAGATGCTGCCAAATTTCCTGCGTCTTCGAGCGGACGGCATCAACAACTGTTTCTCCGGATTCACCATTCTTTCTGGCATTGCGAACGTGCTTATAAAACAACTTAAATAAAGAACGTAATTCATACGGAGGCGAAAGTTCGTCGAGGATATAGCGTTGCTGGTGATGCTTTCGATGAGGAAGAATTTCAAAGCCTTTCGGAGAAAGTGCGTAGATTTTACCACTGAAATTGTTTTCATTTAAGCCGAGCACTACATCTACCATGGTTAGCCCCGTGCCTATGATGAGGACGGAAGAATCGTTCACCGCGCCTTTGACTGTATTCTCATTCCATGGGTTCGGGAAATAAAATTTACTCTTAAAGAAATCTTTATTTGGAATCGGCGGATGGCCAGGCAAATGGTTACCGGTGGCAATCACTGTTTTCTCTGCAAATATCGTTTCGCCTGAAGCAAGTTTGATACTGACACCGCTTTCAGACGGATCAATATCAACTGCAGTTTCATTGATCAATTCCAGGGCAATGTTGGAAGGCAAGTTGCAAATTGTTTCTCGAAATATTTCTTCAATGTATTCTCCGTACCAATTTCTTGGAAGATATCTGAAAGGTAATTGCTCGTCAGAAGCAGAAGCTTTTCCGGTTTTGATACACCAATCAACAAAGTGCCCGGGAACATCAGGAAAAGCACTCATGTTTTGAGCCTGTACATTTAGAACGTGCTCATTCGTGTATGTGCTGTAAGCTATGCCACGTGCATGTGTATAACCGCTATTAATAAAGGCAATGGAAAAAGGGTGTTTTACTTTACGGGAAAGCTGAATCAAAGTCATGACGCCGCAAAAGCCACCACCAATTATTGCTACCGAAAAGTTCCGCTCCGTGGTCATGTAAATTCGTAATTCTCTCTCTGCTAAAATACGGAAAAAATTGCATTCGGAGTGTTGGAAATGTTTCTATCAGTTTCCATCAGAAACTATACTAAGAACGCTTTGATTTTGTGAATTTAAAAGTTAGACAATCAACTTCAAAATATTCAGAAGGAATATAAGAAGCAGAATGTTGTGGGGGGGGCCGTCCACGCGCGTGCGGCCTCCCCAGCTCGGCGGAATGTTAAGCGGAAATATGAAAGTACTAATAAATAGTTTTGCATTCAAGCGTCATTCCGCCGGGAATTAGCACGATGAATTTTGAATTATCTGTCAGGCCTTTCTGCATTATTCTATTTTTCGTTTTGCTATAAAACACTTATTAAAATATCCACCGTAAATTGGTTTCGAGAAAAAAATTGTCCCCTAAATTTGCGCTGTGCCCTTCGCTTATCAAATTCACAAACAAGATGCCGCCTATTTTCTTACACCTACCATTGTTCAATGGGCGGATGCGCTTATGCGGAAGGAACATAAAAATATTATTTGTGATAGTTTAAATTATTGTGTCGAACATAAAGGACTTGAAATATTTGCCTACGTAATTATGTCGAGTCATATTCATTTAGCGTGCAGAGCTAAATATGGCGGTCTTAGTGAAATTATCCGCGACTTTAAAAAATACACTAGCAGCAGATTAATCACAGCATATTAGTCTTATGGAGAGAGTAGAATTGATCGATTGTTGGATGTTTTTCAAATCGGCGATAAAAGGCAAACAAAAAAATCGAATCATCAGGTATGGCAATATAATAATCATGCAATTGAATTGTATAGCGGAAAGTTTACGCTTTCTAAAATCAATTATATTCACAACAATCCGGTTGAAGCAGGTTTAGTGTCAAGACCCGAGCACTATGAGTATAGCAGCGCCAGGGATTACGCCGGACAACCCGGACTGGTTAAAGTTTCTCTATTGAATTTACATAATCTTCAATGAAATTTTGCTCATGTTGTCGGGCAATTCCCGGCGGAATGACGCTTGGATGCAAAACTATTTGTTAGTACTTTCATATTTCCGCTTAACATTCCGCCGAACTGGGAAATTTTTGTAGTGGTAACCCAGAGTAATTACACTCAACGCCGGATGAGCAGGATGATTACTACTCTATTAGAAGTATGTAGTAGTTCCAAAAAAATAGGTCAGACTCACTTGTACTTTAAAACCAAAAAAATGAGCATTCAAATTCCCCGCGTATGACCTGCTAATCACTAATCACCAATCACTAATCACAAAAAAAGTGGTAAGTAGAAGACCCACTTACCACTTACTAATTACTACTTTCTACTTTTTCTCTCAGTTTCCTACTTCCGCACGAATAATGTTCAACGCACCGCCGGCTTTGAACCATTCAATCTGGTTTTCATTGTAGGAGTGATTTACTTTGAATGAATCCTGTGAACCATCACTATGATGAAGAACAATCGTTAATTGTGTTCCCGGTGTAAATGAAGTCAATCCGAGAATGTCGATCTGATCGTCTTCGCGGATTTTGTCGTAATCATTTTTATCGGCGAATGTGAGAGCAAGCATTCCTTGTTTTTTTAGATTCGTTTCGTGAATGCGGGCAAATGATTTTACCAGAATCGCACGAACGCCGAGATGACGTGGTTCCATCGCCGCATGTTCGCGTGATGAGCCTTCACCGTAATTTTCATCACCCACTACGATGGAGCCAATGTGTGCTGCTTTGTAAGCACGTTGCACTTTCGGAACTGAATCGTATTCACCGGTGAGCTGATTTTTAACGGAGTCGGTTTTTTCATTGTATGAATTCACCGCACCGATAAGCATGTTATTTGAAATGTTATCGAGATGACCACGATACTTCAGCCATGGTCCCGCCATGGAGATGTGATCGGTTGTACATTTTCCTTTTACGCGGATGAGCAGACGAAGATTTTTCAAATCAGTTCCTTCCCATGCTGCAAACGGATCAAGTAATTGTAAACGATCGGAAGCAGGGGAGACGATCACTTTTACATCGCTTCCGTCTTTCGCCGGAGCCTGATAGCCGGCATCTTCTACTGCAAAACCTTTCGCCGGTAATTCAGGACCTGTTGGTTCAGCGAATTTGAATTTCTCGCCGTTTGGTTTCGTGAGTGTATCGGTAACAGGATTGAATGTCAAATCTCCTGCAATAGCAAATACGGTTACGATTTCCGGCGAAGCTACAAACGCATGTGTATTCGGATTTCCGTCGTTACGTTTTGCAAAGTTCCGGTTGAATGAAGTGATGATTGAGTTTTTCTTATTCGGATCATTCGTGTGACGAGCCCACTGTCCGATGCATGGTCCGCATGCATTGGCAAGAACAACTCCGCCCATTTTTTCAAATGTACTCAGGAAGCCGTCGCGCTCTACAGTGTAGCGAACGAGTTCAGATCCGGGTGTAATGGTGTATTCAGCTTTCGCCTTAATGCCTGCATCTACTGCCTGTTTGGCGAGTGATGCTGCACGTGAAATATCTTCATAGCTGGAGTTGGTACAAGAACCGATCAGACCAACTTCAAGAGTGGCAGGCCAGTTGTTTTCTTTTACCGCTGCAGCAAATTTTGAAAGCGGCCAAGCAAGATCCGGAGTAAATGGTCCGTTGATGTGTGGCTCAAGTTCGGAGAGATTGATTTCAATTACTTCGTCGAAATACTTTTCCGGGTTTTCATACACTTCTTTATCGCCACGTAAATGTTCGGCAACTTTATCTGCTGCATCGGCGATGTTAGCGCGTTCTGTACCGCGGAGATAATCACTCATCTTTTGATCATAACAGAAGACAGAAGTTGTTGCTCCGATTTCCGCACCCATATTACAGATGGTTCCTTTGCCGGTACAGCTTAAGCTGTCGGCACCGGGACCAAAATATTCAACGATCTTGTCAGTACCGCCTTTCACGGTGAGAATGCCTGCTACTTTCAGGATAACATCTTTTGCCGATGTCCATCCGCTCATCTTGCCGGTTAATTTCACACCGATGAGTTTCGGGAATTTCAACTCCCATGGAAGTCCAGCCATTACATCACACGCATCAGCACCGCCGACACCGATGGCAATCATTCCTAATCCGCCTGCATTTACCGTGTGAGAATCCGTACCGATCATCATTCCGCCCGGGAAAGCATAGTTCTCGAGAATTACCTGGTGAATGATACCTGCACCCGGTTTCCAGAAACCGATACCGTATTTATTCGAAACAGAAGAGAGGAAGTCGTAAACTTCTTTGTTCTTATCTAATGCAACATTTAAATCTTCCGTTGCACCGCTCTTGGCCTGAATCAAGTGGTCGCAGTGAACGGTAGAAGGAACGGCAACTTTCGGACGACCGGCCTGCATGAATTGAAGCAAGGCCATTTGTGCCGTTGCATCCTGCATGGCGACACGGTCCGGATTGAAATCGACATATGATTTCCCTCGCTCGTACGTCTTCGTTGCCAATCCTTCCGCAAGGTGCGAGTAAAGGATTTTTTCAGTTAAGGTTAGCGGACGTCCGGCAGCTTTGCGGGCGGCGGCAATTTTAGCGGGTAAACCGTTGTAAACTGCCTGAATCATGTCAAAATCGAAGGCCATTTCTTGATTATTTTTTTAGTTCCGCAAATTTAAGCATTCTGCAATGAAAAGAGGGTCTGTCGGGCTACATTTCTTAGAACCGTTGTAAGGTTTTCGTTCAAAATAACGCCTGCACACCCTGACTAAGGGCTATTTTGGAGAAAAATCAGACCGCCTATGTCCGAAAATTACTCCTCCGGAAGCCCCGGTTCTCGTTCCAAAGGTCAGTTCTTCACCATTACATTTCTGCTTTTTCAGCTTGTTTTGGCCGGATTACTCATCTTTTACATGCTCCGTAAGTCGGAAATCGGCATGAATATGCTGAACAGCATTTTGCATTAAGAAAAGTTGGCAATCAGATTTTTAACGCTGTGGGAGAGAGGCTCACTTTGAAGTATCGCCCGCGCAGTATCTCCGTTCAAAAAAGAAGAAAACACACCCCTTATGAGAGAAAGTTATACATCACATTCTGAATCAATTCGTGTCAATCCGGGAAAAAGAATCCTCGGCTTACCCGAACGTTTGTTTTACCGACTCGGCGTTCTGGTTTTTTATGCTCTTCTGTTTTTCATGATCAGCTATTTTTCTCATCAGGTCAGAATGCCGGAATCTTCGGTGTTACCGGATCAGGTTGAAAGCTCACGTTGATCCACCTCAAGTATTGATTTTTAGGGAATTGCAATTCGTTTGAATTTGGCTGAAGGTCGAACTGATCTTTCTTTCTCACATCTGTGCTTTAAATTGGAAATTAAGCCTGAAATTCTATCTTTGCACGCTCTTAAAAAATAACCCAAAAGTTCATTTTAAACTTCTACCCATTAACCATCATGCAAAGGTGCAGTAAAGTATTTTACAGGCATATGGCTCTGGTTTGCCTTTATCAGCTCAGCTTTTACATTCGTTACACGTGAAACGTTGAGAAGAAAGCCAAAGAAAGTTCGAATGGCGATCCTGCGAAAGAAAAAGCGTGTTCGATTCCATCAGCTCAATGGAGGTTTATCCAATTTCTTCGGTTTGTCGTACAAGAAATGTAAAGAACGCGAAATCAACCTCGGTCTTGACCTGGAAAGGCGGTATGAACGTGACCATGGAAGTATCTCTGGTCGACCTGATCCGCTCACTGGCAAATAACAGCAACGACGGTACATTCAACCGTGCTCTGGAAAATGCTCAGAAAGCTCAGGCGAAGAAGCCAGAACTTGTTCGTCTTTTCGTAAAAGAATTCGAAAAGCTCCAAGAACGCCCGTTTGTCGGCCATCTTCGCTACTAAAGAATTAGGCGATAAGGTTACTTTCAATTCCACTAACGCAGAAGTTGAAGCAGTCATTCAGAAAGAAGCTGACGCAGCATTCGATCGTACTTATCAGATTCTTAAAACCCGTATCGACAAATTCGGTGTCACTCAGCCTAACGTTCAAAAGCTGGCTAACAACCGTATCCTGGTCGAACTTCCGGGTATCAAAGAACCGGAGCGTGTACGTAAACTCCTCCAGGGAACTGCGAAACTTGAGTTCTGGGAAACCTATAACAACGAAGAATTGATTTCAACGTTGTCGGATGTGAATACTTTGCTTCGTAATATCGAGAAGAAAGATTCTACTTCAGCAGACTCTTCAATGCTTCCGAAAACTGTTACGGATTCCGTTACTGCTGCAACTGCAAAGGATACTTCGAATAGCTCACTGATGAGCCAGCTGAATGGCAACAATTCCGCCGATACCGGTAAAGCTGAAGGAGACTCTGCCGCTAAAGCAAAGAAAGCACAGGAAGATGCTATTCGTGATAATCCGCTCTTCTCAATTCTCTTTCCTAGCGTACAGCAAGGCGGAAGCGAAAACGGCAAACCGATTTCAGGTCCTGTTATCGGTATGTCACTGGTGAAAGATACTGCCCGTGTCAACAGAATTTTTGAAATGCCACAGGTTCGTGCCAAATTCCCTCGTGAATTCAAACCGCTTTGGTCTGTTAAATCAGTCGATGAAAAAGGTACACTTGTTCAGTTGATTGCTATCAAGATGCCGGCACGTGATCATACGGCTCCGCTCGACGGATCTGCTGTAACCGATGCACGTAAGCAAAAAGGTCAATTCAGCGACAATTGGGAAATCGCCATGAACATGAATGCTGAAGGAGCCCAGGCATGGAAGCGACTGACGCATGCTAACGTAAATAAATTCGTAGCCATCGTTCTTGATGACTATGTTTATTCATATCCAAGAGTTATTCAGGAAATCTCAGGCGGATCTACAAGCATCACCGGTAACTTTACCGTTGAAGAAGCGGAAGACTTAGCTAATATTCTTAAAGTTGGTAAACTTCCTGCGCCTGCACGTATCGTTGAAGATACAGTAGTTGGTCCGACTCTCGGAAAAGAAGCGATCACCAGCGGCTTGCTTTCATTCGTGATCGCTCTGGTACTCGTTCTGCTCTTCATGGTTTCTTATTATAGCAATGCCGGTTTTGTAGCTGACCTTGCTTTGTTTGCAAACGTCTTCTTCATCATGGGTATTCTTGCCTCACTCGGAGCCGTACTCACGCTTCCGGGCATTGCAGGTATCGTTCTTACCATTGGTATGTCGGTGGATGCAAACATCCTGATCTTCGAACGTATTCGTGAAGAGCTGGCTCTCGGAAAAGGTATCCGTTTAGCAGTTAGTGATGGTTTCAAACACGCTTACTCTTCTATTATTGACTCTAACGTCACTACACTCATCCTTGGTATCATCCTCTTCTCATTCGGTACGGGTCCGATCCAGGGTTTTGCAACTACGCTGATCATCGGTATCCTTTCTTCACTCTTCAGTGCGATCTTCATCACCCGTCTGGTGTTCGACTGGATGCTCGGTAAGAATAAAGAAATCCGCTTCTGGAATAATTTCAGCAAAGGCGCTTTCAAAAACATTCATATCAACTTCGTTGAAAAACGTAAACTGTACTATGTAATCTCCGGTACTATCATCGCTGCCGGTTTCGTTGCTTTCTTTATGAAAGGCGGACTGAACTTCGGTGTTGACTTTGAAGGTGGCCGTACATATGTGGTTCGTTTCGAAAAGCCGGTTGAAACGGTGCAGGTAATTGACGCTTTAAAGAGCCCATTCACCAAAGCACCTGAAGTGAAAATTTATGGAAAAGACAATCAGGTTAAAATCAGTACAAGTTATCTGATCGAAGATCAGTCGGCGGATGCAGAAAAAACTGTAACCACTAAACTCGATGAAGGTCTGAAAACCTTAAACTTTGGTGCTTATACTGTTTTGAGTTCTCAGAAAGTAGGACCAACGATTGCCGATGATATCAAGACTTCTGCCTTGTATGCCATCATCATCTCTTGTGCACTGATGTTCCTTTATATCCGTGTTCGTTTCCGTAAGTGGCAATATGGTCTGGGTGCAGTTGTTGCTCTCCTGCACGACGTACTCGTTGTACTCTCTTTCTATACGATCTTCAACGGTATTCTTCCATTCTCACTTGAAATCGATCAGGCATTTATTGCAGCCATCCTGACGGTAATGGGGTACTCTATGACGGATACCGTCGTGGTGTTCGACCGTATTCGTGAATTCGTTGGAGTTCACCATCACGCCAGCAATCAGCGTCAGGTTATCAATGATGCCTTGAATGCTACTCTGAGCCGTACCATCAATACTTCACTCACGATCTTCTTCGTACTCCTTGCCATCTTTATCTTCGGTGGTGAGGTAATTCGTGGATTTACTTTCGCTCTCCTTATCGGTATTGTTATCGGTACTTACTCTTCAATCTGTATCGCTACTCCGATTGTAGTTGACTTTGCGAAGAAGGATTTGGAAAAGTAACAATTAGCAAATTCGAAAATTAGCAAATGAAGATATCACCGGGGCCTCACTTTGAAGCCCCGTTTTTTTTTTCTAATACAGCTGTTGCAAAATTGAGGTAAAAGCAATTTTATCCCAAATTTGCTAATTCGGATTAATTCGTAGCTCGGATAAGCAAGTAATCAAGGAAACTTCATAATTCCTCCCTACCTTCGAAGCCTTAAATCTTCATTACAATGGTGCTCTCAACTCTTCTTTTTCTGAATCTCGGTGGCGGTGAAATATTTGTCATTATGCTCGTGATTCTGTTGTTTTTCGGTTCTAAAAGAATTCCTGATCTGGCAAAAGGATTAGGAAAAGGAATGAGAGAGTTCAAAGATGCCATGAACGGCATAGAGAATGAAGTGCGTAATGCAGCGAATGATACGACGAAACCTGCATCCAATCCGCCTGCTGCTGCTTCGCCCAAAAAAATTGAAGGTGAAGTAAACACAACAAACATTACAAATTCAGAAGATCAGAAGTAGTCAACAACTATTCTGATTAATACTTTCTCCTTACTCCGAATTTTTTTTCTATTTCAGAAAGTGTCAGTGCGTTGAATGTCATCGCTGCGCTTAAGCCGCCTTTTCTGGCTGCACCAACTCCATAGTGCATGTCATGATAACCTTCTTTCTGATGTGCATCAGGATTGATGCTGATCATGACTCCTTTTTCCAAAGCATACGGAATGTGACGCCAATCAAGATCTAAGCGATAAGGGTTTGCATTTAACTCAATTACTACATTGTTTGCTGCACATGCATCGATTACTTTTCTGAAATCAATCGGGTAGCCCTGACGGGAAAGCAGCAACCTGCCGGTAGGATGTCCAAGAATGGTCGTAAACGGATTTTCGATTGCCTTAATCAATCGTGCAGTGGCTTTCTCCTGATCCATTCTTAACACAGAGTGTACGGAGGCTACTACAAAATCAAAAGTTGTTAAAGTGCTTTCATCATAATCGAGATCGCCCGTGGTGAGAATGTCGGATTCAATGCCTTTGAAAATCCTGAATGGAAAGAGTTGCTGATTGAGTTTGTCAATTTCCTTGTGCTGCATTTCAATGCGTGCCTCGCTAAGTCCGTTGGCATAGAAAGCGCTCTTGCTGTGATCGCAAATGCCAAGGTATTCAAAGCCGAGGTCCCTGCAATAGACTGCCATCTCTTCCAGCGTATGCATGCCATCGCTGTAAGTGGTATGATTGTGCAGGATGCCTTTCAGGTCATTCTCCCTGACAAGAGTGTTCAGCCGCTTCTTCTGAATTAATTCAAATTCGAAAATTCCTTCACGTAATTCAGGTTCAATGAAAGGCAGAGCGCTTTTTTGATACAGATCAATTTCATCTGAAAAATCATCAACTAACAGATTTCCTTCTTTCAGTTCACTGATATGAGCATCTGATCCTGTTGTAAAAAAGAGCAGGCGATTATAATCTTTTTCCTGTACTGCATACAAAATCAACGGCAGGGTAGAGGCTATCGTACATTCAATTTTGCCTGCAACACATCCTGCAATGGTGATTTCATTGTGACTAATTTCGGTGTCTGCAGTTAGAACGTTGCCGGATAGCCATTCAATTAATTGCTTTGCTTCCAAGGCAATTATAATTTCAACTGAACTGACGATCTCACACTTTCTCCTCATCTCACCGGTGAAAGATATTTCAGAAGAGGCAGAGATTTTTTTGAGTTCTTCTAAAAGTAATAAACCAACTGCTTCGGCTTTTGAATACAAATAGAAGCCGGAAGAAGATTGCATAAAGTCAATGGCCTGCTTGATTTGCTCCTGTGTTTTGGCTCCGAAGCCTTTCAAAGTGACTAAACGATTTTCGTTGCAGGCATATAACAATTCTCCGACCGATTCAATGCCGAGTTCATTCCAGAGTGTCAGGACTTTTTTCGGTCCCAGGCCTTTGATTGAAAGAACTTCGACAATTCCTGATGGTGTGCGTTCCATCAGTTGATCAAGGTCGTCGAAACTTCCTCTTGCGAGAAACTCTGAAATCTTTTGTTGTGTTCCTTTGCCAATACCTTCAATGGCTGCAATTTCTTCCTGTGGTGTTTCAGCAAGAGCGAAGGGTAGCTTTTCTATTTTAAAAGCAGCATTCTGAAGTGAGCGGATCTTAAATGCATTTTCGGCATGCAACTCCATGAGTTGTGATGCAAGGCGGAATGCTTTTGCGATCTGACGATTCGTTACAATAGCCATTGTACTTAACGGATATCAATAACGTAAGGCAATCGTGCCTGCACTCCCTGCCATTGTAATGCACTTTTCAATCCCTGATATTGATCATACAATGTACCAAGCTCTGCTTTCATGCGTTGTGTTGCCGCCTGATCATTTAAATCTTCAAAAAGTTTATCGATGAATTTTTTCTCCTGCGGCAATTCAATTACTCTGTATTTGTCAAGCTTTGCCAGTTGCCGGGCTTCGTCAATGGCTTTGTTGATGCCGCCTAAATCATCCACCAGCCCGAGTCGCTTTGCATCAGTGCCACTCCAGACTCTTCCCTGACCAATGCTGTCGACATCGGAAGCAAGCATTTTTCTTCCTTCAGCTACATGCTGAATGAATGTTCCGTAAATATCTTCCACACTCTGCTG